>CBKZAG010000169.1:0-7410 GCA_966692625.1 uncultured Comamonadaceae bacterium | reverse complement strand
ACGCAGGACCACGCTGCCGCAGCCATTGCCGCCGCTGGCACCCCGGTGTTCGCCATCAAGGGCGAAACCCTGGTTGACTACTGGGACTACACCCATCGCATCTTCGACTTCGGCGCCGCAGGCACCGAGGGCGAAGGCCCGAACATGATCCTGGACGACGGTGGCGACGCCACGCTGCTCATGCACCTGGGCAAGCAGGCCGAGAAAGACCAGAGCGTGCTGGCCAACCCGGGCAGCGAGGAAGAGCGCATCCTGTTCGCTGCCATCAAGGCCAAGCTGGCCGTGGATCCCACCTGGTACAGCCGCAAGAGCGCGCAGATCATCGGTGTGACCGAAGAGACCACCACGGGCGTGCACCGCCTCAAGGAAATGTCCGCCAAAGGCACCCTGATGTTCCGCGCCATCAACGTGAACGACTCGGTCACCAAGAGCAAGTTCGACAACCTGTACGGTTGCCGCGAGTCGCTGGTGGACGGCATCAAGCGCGCCACCGACGTGATGATCGCGGGCAAGGTGGCAGTGGTGTGCGGTTACGGTGACGTGGGCAAGGGCTCGGCCCAGGCCCTGCGCGCCTTGAGCGCACAGGTGTGGGTGACCGAGATCGATCCCATCAACGCGCTGCAGGCCTGCATGGAAGGCTACCGCGTCGTGACCATGGACGAAGTGGCTTCGCAAGGCGACATCTTCGTGACCACCACTGGCAACCGCGACGTGATCACCTTCGAGCACATGAAGGCCATGAAGGACCAGGCCATCGTCTGCAACATCGGCCACTTCGACAACGAGATCCAGGTCGCCAAGCTGGAAGAGCTTTGCCAGTGGGAAGAGATCAAGCCCCAGGTGGACCATGTGATCTTCCCGGACGGCAAGCGCATCATCCTGCTGGCCAAGGGCCGTCTGGTGAACCTGGGCTGTGCCACCGGCCACCCCAGCTACGTGATGTCGTCCAGCTTTGCCAACCAGACGATTGCCCAGATTGAACTGTTCTGCTACCCCGAGGGTTACGACGTCGGCAAGGTTTACGTGCTGCCCAAGCATCTGGATGAGAAGGTGGCGCGCCTGCAACTGCGCAAGCTGGGTGCCAAGCTGACCGAACTGAGCGACGAGCAGGCCGCCTACATCGGCGTGCCCAAGCAGGGCCCTTACAAGCCCGACACCTACCGCTACTGATCCAGCGGTGCGTGCCGACCAGTTGCTCGTGGAGCGCGGTTTGGCGGCCAGCCGTTCGCAGGCGCAGCGCCTGATTGCCGCCGGGGTGCTTTGGCGCCACGGCGGCGAATGGCGGGCCGTGGCCAAGAACGGTGACGAGTTGCCTGTCGCGGCCGAGTTGCGTCTGCAAGACACCTCCGAGTCCCGCTACGTGTCGCGTGGCGGGCTCAAGCTGGAGGGGGCGCTGCGCGACAGCGGTCTGGTTGTCACCGGCTTGCACTGTCTGGATATCGGGCAGAGCACCGGTGGCTTCACCGACTGCCTGTTGCAAAAGGGTGCCGCCTGGGTGCTGGGTGTGGACGTGGGCCAGCGCCAATTGCACGCGAGCCTGCTGCAGGACCCGCGCGTGCTGGCGCTGGAAAAGCTCAACGCCCGAGAGTTGAGCCGCGCGCGCCTGCTGGAAGCGGGCGCGTCAGAGCAGCAGTTGGTCAATGGATTCGATCTGGCCGTGGGCGACCTCTCGTTCATCTCGCTGACGCTGGTGCTGCCCGCCTTGGTGCCCCTGTTGGTGCCGGGTGGGCAACTGCTCCTGCTGGTCAAGCCCCAGTTCGAGTTGCAGCCCGGCCAGATCGGCAAGGGTGGCGTCGTCCGCGATGCCGCGCTCTACCCCTTGGTGGAGCAGCGCATCCGCGCCTGCTGCGAGGCGCTGGGTCTGACGGTGCGCGGCTGGTTCGATTCATCGATTGCCGGCGGTGACGGCAACCGCGAGTTTTTTGTCTGGGCCGCCAAGGCGGCCTGAATCCCCCCGGGGGCAGTACATGGATACGACTTTTCCGATCAGCTTTGAATTCTTCCCGCCCAAGACACCCGAAGGCGCGGCCAAGCTGCGCACCGCGCGCCAGGCCTTGTACACCCAGCGTCCGGTGTTCTGCTCAGTGACCTATGGCGCGGGCGGATCGACCCAGGAAGGCACCTTCACCACCGTGGGCGAAATCCTGGCCGAAGGGGTGGATGCCGCCTCGCACTTCTCGTGCATCGGCGCCACGCGCGCCAGCGTGCGCGAGCAGTTGGCCACGCTCCAGGCCATGGGCGTCACGCGGCTGGTGGCTCTGCGGGGTGACCTGCCCAGCGGCTACGGCCTGGGTGGCGAATTCCATTACGCCAGCGATCTGGTGGCCTTCATCCGTGCCGAAACGGGCAGCGCCTTCCATATCGAGGTGGCGGCCTACCCCGAATTCCATCCCCAGGCCCGTTCGCCCGAGGCCGACCTGCAGGCCTTTGCCACCAAGGTCAAGGCCGGTGCGGACTCCGCCATCACCCAGTATTTCTTCAACGCCGACGCCTATTTCCGTTTCGTGGAAGATGTGAGCAAGCTGGGGGTCGAGGTGCCGATTGTTCCCGGTGTCATGCCCATCACCAATGCCTCGCAACTGCTGCGCTTCTCGGACGCCTGCGGAGCCGAGGTGCCGCGCTGGATACGTCTGCGCCTGCAGGGTTACGGCGACGACACGGCCAGTATCCAGGCTTTCGGGCGCGATGTGGTTGCAGACTTGTGTGAACGCCTGCGCCAGGCGGGTGCGCCGGGGCTGCATTTCTATACCATGAACCAAAGTGCGCCCACGCTGACTGTTCTGAGCCAGATGGGCATCGCCTGATGTATGCGCCGGTGTGTTGCTGGCGCAACGGCCGGTGGGCTCTGGATGAACAAAACTTGACCGCGCTCACACTTCTGTCGTGGATGCATTCGGCGTTTTGACCTGGGTCAAGCAGGACGCCGGGATGCCGTCCTGAAATGTCACCCGGGAATATTCCCGGGTATTTTCACGACACATCATGAGCAAGTATCTCGTCGCAATGGTTGCGGGGGCCACCCTGGTTTGTGGCTCCGCTTTCGCACAGGATTTCAAGGAAGGTGACTGGCTGGTTCGCGCCCGCGCCGTTCATCTTGACAGCGCGAACAAGGACACCACGGGGCTGGGCCTGTCGGTCAACAACAAGTGGTTGCCCGAAGTGGACTTCACTTACTTCATCACGAAGAACGTGGCGGCAGAGCTGATCCTCACCGTTCCGCAGAAGCATACCCTGTCTTCGAACGGCGCGCCGATCGCCACGCTCAAGCACCTGCCTCCGACGCTTACCCTGCAATACCACTTCGATGCTCCCGGTTTCAAACCCTACGTTGGCGCAGGTGTCAACTTCACGCGGTTTTCCAGCGTGAACTTCACCCCTGCCGTGGTGGCCGCACTGAACCCGTCCATCGACAAGAACAGTTGGGGCGCGGCGTTTCAGGTCGGGGTGGACATCCCGTTGTCGAAGGACATGTACCTGAACGTCGATGTCAAGAAGGTGCTCATCCGTACCGATGTGTATTCGTCGGGTGCCAAGGTCGGGGAGTTCAAGGTTGACCCGGTACTGGTGGGCGTGGGCCTGGGTTGGCGCTTCTGAGCGCCTGATCCGTCAGCGCTGAACCACCTGCCGGCCCAGCCTCACCGGGCCATACCAGGCCTCGGCCAGTTGGCGGGTGTTGTTGCCATCGGTCATCAGGCCTATGCCGGTGAGTGCCTTGGGCGTTTCACCAAACGCATGCTGGAAGTCGGCCAGGACGTCGCGTTCCTGGTCGGCCCATTGCCCCAGCCTGCCGGGGCCGGACTTCACCACCAGCATGCGGATGCGCCGCGTGCTGGGGTGCTCCAGCACTGTGCCCACCGGGTGTTCGTGATCCCATACATACATGAGGGTGGCGTAGGGCAGCGGTTCGCCAGTGATCAGTTGAGCCAGCTCCGAGAGCATGTGGTCTTTCGGCGACAGGCGCTGCCGGTCGCCATCGAAAGTGAGAATGACCCGAGCCACCGCATCCTCCGACTCCCTGTCCGTCAGATCGAAGGCGGGGTTCAACTGCCGCACGAACCAGGAAAAGCGCAGGGTTCCTATGGCTTCGGCTGGCAGGTGCATGTGGTAGCGCATGGCGCTGCTGCCGGAGTCGCTGCGGGCATGCAGGGCGGGCCGGCCTTCGTGGGTGGTCGGCGCGTACGCAGTGTTCTGGCGCCCCTTGAAGACCTGGTGTTGCCATTGACCCTCGCTGGTCAGGGCGCTGGCTTGTGCCCATGGTGAGCCTTTGACGTCACCTTCCGCCCGCTGGAGCGGCGAGACAGCACAGCCCGCCACCAGCAGGGGCAGCAGGAAGGTCAAGGATGTCAGGTGGCGCAGAATCATGGCGGGCATGTTAGCGTCAATCAATGAAATTCGCTCCTTGCATATGCTAGTGAGAAACCCTCATTCGACGCGCACCTTTTCGTCCGATAAGGTTTGAGTGCTCATGGAGTGAGTGAATGAAAATTGAAACATTGGCCGTCCACGCTGGTTACCAGCCCGACCCCACCACCAAGGCGGTGGTGCCGCCCATCTACCAGACGGTGGCCTATTCTTTTGACAGTGCGCAGCACGGTGCTGACCTGTTCGATCTAAAGGTGCCGGGCAACATCTATACCCGCATCATGAACCCCACCCAGGCGGTGCTGGAGGAGCGCGTTGCGGCGCTTGAGGGCGGAATCGCAGCACTGGCAGTGGCGTCCGGCCAGGCGGCCATCACCTACGCCATCCAGACCATCGCCGAAGCGGGCGACAACATCGTGTCGGCCACGGCCCTGTATGGTGGCACTTACAACCTGTTCGCGCACACGCTGCCGCAATACGGTATCGAGACGCGGTTTGCCAATTCCGACGACCCCTCCAGCTTTGAAGCGTTGATCGACGGCCGGACCAAGGCGCTGTACGCTGAATCCCTGGGCAACCCGCGCGGCAACGTCACCGACATCGCGGCGCTGGCCCAGATTGCGCACCGCCATGGCGTGCCGCTGATCGTGGACAACACCGTGCCCAGCCCCTACTTGTGCCGCCCCATCGAGCACGGGGCCGACATCGTGGTGCATTCCCTCACCAAGTATCTGGGCGGGCATGGCAACAGCATCGGCGGCGCCATCGTGGACTCGGGGAAATTCCCCTGGGCGCAACACAAGGAGCGCTTTCGCAGGCTCAATGAACCCGACGTCAGCTACCACGGTGTGGTCTACACCGAAGCCCTGGGGCCTGCTGCCTACATAGGGCGTGCGCGCGTGGTGCCGCTGCGCAACATGGGGGCCGCGCTGTCGCCGTTCAACGCATTCCTCATCCTGCAGGGCATAGAGACCCTGCCGCTGCGCATGGACCGCATCTGCGAGAACACCCTCGCCGTGGCGGAATACCTGCGGCAGCACCCCAAGGTGAAGTGGGTGAACTACGCAGGTTTGAGCGACCACCCAGACCACGCATTGGTGCGCAAGCTCATGGGCGGGCGTGCCTCAGGCCTGCTGACCTTCGGCGTGCAAGGTGGCCGCAGCGGCGGCGAACGTTTCCTTGACGCACTCAAGCTGTTCACCCGGCTGGTCAACATCGGTGATGTGCGATCGCTGGCCACACATCCGGCGTCCACCACGCACCGCCAACTCTCGCCCGAAGAGCTGCAAAAGTCAGGCGTCACCGAGGACACGGTGCGTCTGTGCGTCGGTATCGAGCACATTGACGACCTGCGCGACGATCTGGCGCAGGCACTAGCAGCTGTCTGAGTGTGAGCGGCGGTAGCGGCTCAGTTCCCGCCGTGTTCCACCGTCCAGCCCGCGCCCGTGGCCTCTTTCAGCGCGTCCTTGACCCAGGGCAGGGCTTCGCGCCATTGCTGTGCCAAGGTGAAGGGCGGATTGATGACGTGCATGCCGCTGGCTCGCATGGCAGTGTGCGAACGGCCTTGCGCCACCTGTGCGCTGGTGCCTTCTGCGGGCGTCAGCCCCACGTTCAATTCCGCCTGCGTCCACGGGCGCTGCAGTCGGGTGCAAAGCGCCTTGAGCTTACGCGCCAGGGCATGCGCCTCCGGGCGGCCAATCACCGGGTACCAGATGGCGTAAGTGCCCGTGGGGAAGCGTTTGAGCGCGTCCTCCAGGCACTCGACCACGGCGTTGTAGTCTGTCTTGAGTTCGTAGCTCGGGTCCATCAACACCAGCGCGCGCCGCGTGGGCGGCGGCAGGAGTGCCCGCAGACCCTCGAAGCCGCTGCGCCGCAGTACCTCGATTTGCTTGCCGCGCTCCAGTTCGGCCACCTGCTTGTCCAACAGGCGGGCGTCCGTCGGGTGTACCTCGAACAGCTTCAGCTTGTCCTGCGGGCGAAGCATGGCCTGGCTGATCCAGGGTGAGCCCGGGTAGGTGCGCCAGTCACCGCCCGTGTTGAAGGACTGGATCATGTCCAGGTAGGCGCGCGCCATGTCGGGCACGGCCTGGCCTTTGGATTCGGCAGCCTTGGCCGCCACCCGCAGGCGCGCAATGCCCGCGTCGGACTCGGCAGAGGTGCGTGCGTGTTCCTGGTCAAGCCGGTAAACGCCCGCTCCGGCGTGGGTATCCACCACCAGCAGACCCGTGTCTTTCTGGCCCATGTATTGCAGGATGGCAACCTGCGTCATGTGCTTGAGCACGTCGGCATGGTTGCCCGCGTGGAAGGCGTGGCGGTAACTGAACATGGGGCGCATGGTACCCCACTGCGGGCATCCGCGGGTGGGTGTTTGCGTCACAGCATGGTTTGAATCTATAATGGCGGGCTTCGCAGCGATTCCCTGGGCTCCGCGGCGAAGCATCAACCCCACCTAAGAGGTTGCCAGCAGAGCAACACCGACCGTGGAAAAGAGCCCGCCAAACCCCTCTTCACAGAGAGAAAACCATGCAAAAAACAACCGTCAGCGCCAAGCCCGCTGAGGTGGTGCATGAGTGGTTTGTGATTGACGCCACCGATAAGGTGCTCGGACGTGTCGCCAGCGAAGTGGCACGCCGTCTGCGCGGCAAGCACAAGGCCATTTACACCCCTCACGTTGATACCGGTGACTTCATCGTCGTCGTCAACGCCGCCAAACTCAAGGTCACGGGTACCAAGTCCCTGGACAAGGTGTACTACAGCCACTCCGGTTTCCCCGGTGGCATCTACGGCACCAACTTCCGTGATCTGCAGGCCAAGCACCCTGGCCGCGCCCTGGAAAAGGCCGTCAAGGGCATGCTGCCCAAGGGCCCCCTGGGTTACGCCATGATCAAGAAGCTCAAGGTGTACGGTGGTGCTGAGCACCCGCACACCGCCCAGCAACCCAAAGTGTTGGAAATCTAAGGAGCTGACATGATTGGTGATTGGAACAATGGCACCGGCCGTCGCAAATCGAGCGTCGCCCGCGTGTTTCTGAAAAAAGGCTCCGGCAAG
>CBKZAG010000168.1:0-7422 GCA_966692625.1 uncultured Comamonadaceae bacterium | reverse complement strand
TGATGTTCTTGGGGTTGCCGTTGCGCACCAGGAACAGCATGGTGGAGGTGGTGGGTGCCGCGCCGTTGGGGAACTTCTGGCGCCAGTCCTTGGCCACCACGCCCTTGTCGGCGAGGAAGTCGATGTCGGTCGTGGTGTTGAAGGTCACCACATCGGCGTCCAGGCCGTCGGCCACGGCGCGCGCCTGCGCGCTGGAGCCAGCGTGTGACTGGTCAACCTTGATGTCCTTGCCCGTGGTCTTCTTGTACTGGGCAATGAAGGCGGTGTTGACGTCCTTGTAGAACTCACGGGCCACGTCGTAAGACACGTTGAGCAGCGTGGTCTGGGCGGAGGCGGCAGAAGCGGCGGCCAGCGCCAGTGTGGCCAGGGCGGTGCGGAGGGTGTTTTTCATGGTGCAAACGGAGAGGGTTTGGATGTATGCCCTGAATTCTGAAAGACCCTCTTCAATCCTCAAACTACTTTGTTATTGTTTTCTTATTTGAAATTTGAATAAAGAAACTCGCCTGTTCCATGTGCAGATCAAGGTTGCAGCAGGGCCTGCTGCACCACATCGTGCGTCAGCGTCGGCACAAAGGTTTCAATGAAACCATAGGCAAACCCCGGCAGCCAATGGCTTTTTGCAATGCCCAGGCGTGTCAGGTTGATGGGGAACAGGTGGCCAGCGTCCAGCATGCCCAGGTGCTGGTCGCGCTCCTCGTCCAGGGCAATCGAAGCGACGATACCCACGCCCATCTCCAGTTCCACGTAAGTCTTGATGACGTCCGCGTCCATGGCCGTCAGCACCACTTCGGGGTGCAGGCCTGCTGTGGCGAAGGCATTGTCGATATGGGAACGCCCGGTGTAGCCCACCTCGTAAGTGATGATGGGAAAACGCACCAGGTCTTGCAACGTCACCTCGCGGCCCAGTTCAAGCAGCGGGTGCGCCTTCGGCACCACGATGCTGTGCGACCAGCGGTAGCAGGGCAGTGTCACCAGCTGGTCGTATTCGGCCAGCGCTTCGGTGGCCACGCCAATGTCTGCCTCGCCAGACAGCAGCATCTCGGCCACCTGCTTGGGTGAGCCTTGGTGCAGGTGCAGGGTCACCTTCGGGTAACGCTTGCGGAAGTCCTTCACCACATGGGGCAGGGCGTACCGTGCCTGCGAGTGCGTGGCGGCAATCGAAAGCCTGCCTTCCTCGCGCCCCTGCAGGTCTTGCCCGGCGCGGCGCAGGTTGTCGCTTTCCTGCAGCACCCGCTCCACGATGGGCAGCAGCGTCTTGCCCGCCGTGGTCAGGCCCAGCAGGCGCTTGCCGGAACGCACGAACAGTTCCACGCCCAGTTCCTCTTCCAACTCCCGCACCTGGCGGCTCACGCCGGGTTGGGATGTGTGGAGGGCCAGGGCAACTTCGGTCAAATTGAAGCCGCAGCGCACGGCCTCGCGCACGGAGCGCAGTTGCTGAAAATTCATGCTTCAGTGCTTGCTGGTGTAGATCTGGTCAAACGTGCCGCCGTCCGCAAAGTGGACCTTGGTTGCTGCATCCCAGCCGCCAAAGGCCTGGTCGATGGTGAAGAGGTTGATCTTCGGCAGCTGCTTGGCGTATTTGGCCTGGGCTTTCTCCGAGCGCGGGCGGTAGAAGTTCTTGCCGATGATGTCCTGCGCTTCCTCGCTGTAGAGGAACTTCAGGTATTCCTCGGCCACGGCGCGCGTGCCCTTTTTGTCCACGTTCTTGTCAACCACCGTCACGGCGGGCTCGGCCAGGATGGACAGTGACGGGTAGACGAAATCAACCTTGTTGCCGAACTCCTTTTCCAGCAGGTAGGCCTCGTTCTCCCAGGCGATCAACACGTCGCCCTGGTTGCGTTGCGAGAAGGTGATGGTCGAGCCCCGCGCCCCGGTGTCCAGCACCGGCACGTTGGAATAGAGCTTGGCCACGAAGTCCTTGGCCTTGGCGTCTCCGCCGTACTTGCGCTTGGCGAATTCCCAGGCGGCCAGGTAGTTCCAGCGGGCACCACCCGAGGTCTTGGGGTTGGGCGTGATCACCTTCACGTCCGTGCGCACCAGGTCGTCCCAGTCCTTGATGTTCTTGGGGTTGCCCGCGCGCGTGACCAGCACGATGGTGGAGGTGTAGGGCGAGCTGTTCTGCGGCAGGCGCTTCTGCCAGTCTTTCGGGATCCAGTTGCCGTTGGCGTGCAAGGCGTCGGTGTCGCCCGCCAGGGCCAGGGTCGCCACGTCGGCGTCCAGCCCGTCGATGATGGAGCGGGCCTGCTTGCCCGAGCCCCCATGGGACTGCTTGACGGTCACGTCCTGCCCCGTCTTGGCCTTCCAGTGTTTGGCAAAAGCGGCGTTGTACTCAACGTACAGCTCGCGTGTCGGGTCGTACGACACGTTCAGCAATGTCACGCTGTTCTGCGCCCAGGCCGACTGGGTGAGGCCAAGCAGGGCAACGGCGGAAGACAGGAGAATCTGGCGGCGGTTCATGGTTTTCCTTTCGGTGTGTGGTCAGATGCCACGCATGATGCCGGTCAGTTCTCAGAACGAGAACGAATAAAAATTCAGTTGTAAATTACAAAAACGACGAATTCGAGGGTGAGCCTTACCGAGCAGGCATAAAAAAACCGCCGGGGTGAGCGGCGGTTTCTTGTGGGAAGGGCTGAATTACTTCAGCTTGACTTCCTTGTATTCCACGTGCTTGCGAGCCTTGGGATCAAACTTCATGATCGCCATTTTCTCGGGCGTGGTCTTCTTGTTCTTGGTGGTCGTGTAGAAGTGACCGGTGCCGGCAGTGGATTCCAGCTTGATTTTTTCGCGTCCGCCTTTGGTTGCCATGGTGCAGCTCCTTTAAATCAGGCTTGGCCACGTGCGCGCAGGTCGGCGAGCACAGCTTCGATACCGTTCTTGTCGATCAGGCGCAGAGCAGCGCCAGAGACGCGCAGACGCACCCAGCGGTTTTCGCTCTCGACCCAGAAACGGCGGGATTGCAGGTTCGGCAGGAACCGGCGCTTGGTTTTGTTGTTGGCGTGGGAAACGTTGTTCCCAACCATGGGCTTCTTGCCCGTGACTTCGCAAACGCGTGCCATGATGGACACTCCAGTGAAAAATTAACGGCTTGCGCCGCACCTCGCCCGTGTCCTGTGTTGTGCCGCCTGCCCCACGGTTTTCTCAAACGGTGTGGACGGCTCCGGCTCGCGGGCGGTTGAATTTTCTGCAAAAAGCAAAACGCGCATTATAGCTTTGTTATCAAGGGCTTGGCAAGCCAGCCCTGAATGCCTCAGCCAGCGTGCTGCTCCAGGAAGCGTTGTGCATCCAGTGCGGCCATGCAGCCCGTGCCCGCGCTGGTGATGGCCTGGCGGTAGATGTGGTCCTGCACGTCGCCCGCGGCGAACACGCCCGGCACGGTGGTCTGCGTGGCAAAACCGTTTTGCCCGCCCTGGGTGATCAGGTAGCCGTCCTTCATCTCCAGCTGGCCCTTGAAGATTTCGGTGTTGGGGCTGTGGCCAATGGCGATGAAGCAGCCCTGCAGCTTGATGTCCTCGGTGGCGCCGGTCTGCACGTTCTTGATGCGGATGCCCGTCACGCCCGTGGCGTCACCCAGCACCTCGTCCAGCACGTTGAACACTTTCAGTTCGATCTTGCCTTCGCGGACCTTCTCCATCAGCTTGTCCACCAGGATGGCTTCGGCACGGAAGGTGTCGCGGCGGTGGACCAGGGTCACCTTGCTGGCGATGTTGGAGAGGTACAGCGCCTCTTCCACGGCGGTGTTGCCGCCGCCCACCACGCAGACTTCCTGGCCGCGGTAGAAGAAGCCGTCGCAGGTCGCACAGGCGCTCACGCCCTTGCCCATGAAGGCCTCTTCAGACGGCAGCCCCAGGTAGCGGGCGGACGCGCCGGTGGCAATGATGAGGCTGTCGCAGCTGTACTGGCCCGCGTCACCCGTCAGCACGAAAGGCCGTTTGGACAGGTCAACGGTGTTGATGTGATCGAAGACGATCTCGGTCTTGAAGCGCTCGGCGTGCTCTAGGAAGCGCTGCATCAGCTCGGGGCCTTGCACACCGTGTACGTCTGCGGGCCAGTTGTCCACCTCGGTGGTGGTCATGAGCTGGCCGCCCTGGGCGATGCCGGTCACGAGCACGGGGTTGAGGTTGGCGCGTGCGGCATAGACGGCGGCGGTGTAGCCAGCCGGGCCGGAGCCGAGGATCAGGACTTTGGCGTGTTTCATAAAGGCAATCTGTGCGTTTCTGGGCAGCCGCTATTGTAGAAAGTGCGGCCGCGCCCTTGGCGCCGCCATGGGCTTGGCCTGGTACCTAGACTGGCAGCCCGCCTTCTTGCTGGGTTAAGCTTGCGCCTTGCATTTATGACGTATTCGCTCAACACACTCAACGCCGACACGGCAAGCCCGCAACCCAGTGGCCTGTCGCGTTTCGCCCAGGAAATCGGCCTGGTTTTTGGTGCGGCCATTCTGCTGTTCTGGCTCGTGGCGCTGCTCAGCCATTCCCCTGCAGACCCTGCCTGGTCAACGTCAGGCACGCCCGGCCAGTTGCACAACTGGGGCGGCAAGCTGGGGGCCTGGGTGGCCGATGTCAGCTATTACTTGCTGGGGTTCTCCGTCTGGTGGTGCGTGCTGGCCGCCTCGCGCACCTGGCTGGCCGCGTTGGCGCGTTGGCTGCGCGGGGCCATGCCAGGCGAAGATGTATCGGGCGGTAAATGGTGGCGGCAGCCTTCCGTGCAACGTGTGTTGTACGGCCTGGCGCTGCTGGGCCTGATGGTGGCCAGCACCACGCTGGAATGGACGCGCCTGCACCGCTGGGATGCCGTCCTCCCGGGTAATGCTGGCGGTGTGCTGGGTGAGCTGATTGGTGGGCAAGCCATGCGTTGGCTCGGGGCCACCGGTTCTGCCTTGCTGGCCTTGAGCTTGCTGGTGTTCACCACGGCGCGTGTGTTCCGCTTCTCCTGGGGGCAGACTGCCGAGGGCCTGGGCGAACGCCTGGACCGTTGGTTCGAGTCCCGCCGTGAGCGCCGCGAGGCAGACGAAGACGTGCGCATTGGCCAGCAGGCGGCGCGCGAACGCGAGCGCGACGAAGCTGACGGGTTGATGGAGCGTGTGGAGCCCGCCCCGTGGGAGGACGACGCGGCGCCAGAACCCGAACAGGTGGCCAAGCCCGTCAAGGTGCCGCCCAAGCCGGTGCAGATCATCGAGCCCACCCTGGCCGAAGTGCCGCAGAGCACACGCGTGGTCAAGGAGCGCCAGAAGCCCTTGTTCGCTGAAATGCCGGACTCCAAGCTGCCGCAGGTGGATCTGCTTGACGCCCCTGGCAAGCAGCAGGCCAGCGTGGCACCCGAGACGCTGGAGATGACCAGCCGCCTGATCGAGAAGAAGCTGCGCGACTTTGGCGTGGAGGTGGTGGTGGTGGCGGCCCAGCCCGGCCCGGTCATCACCCGTTACGAGATCGAACCCGCCACAGGCGTCAAGGGCTCGCAGATCGTCAACCTGGCCAAGGACCTGGCGCGATCCCTGTCGCTGGTGTCCATCCGCGTGATCGAGACCATTCCTGGCAAGAACCTGATGGCGCTGGAGCTGCCCAACGCCAAGCGCCAGACCATCCGCCTGAGCGAGATTCTGGGTTCGCAGGTGTACAACGACGCCAAGAGCCTGCTGACCATGGGTCTGGGCAAGGACATTGCGGGCGTGCCCGTGGTGGCCGACCTGGCCAAGATGCCGCACTGCCTGGTGGCCGGTACCACCGGCTCGGGCAAGTCGGTGGGTATCAATGCCATGATCCTGAGTCTGCTCTACAAGGCTGACGCCAAGGACGTGCGCCTGCTGCTGATCGACCCCAAGATGCTGGAACTCAGCGTCTATGAGGGCATTCCGCACCTGCTGGCGCCAGTGGTCACCGACATGAAGCAGGCCGCGCATGGCCTCAACTGGTGCGTGGGTGAGATGGAAAAACGCTACCGCCTGATGAGCAAGGTGGGCGTGCGCAACCTGGCGGGCTTCAACGCCAAGATCGACGAAGCCAAGGCGCGTGGCGAGTCTGTGCCCAACCCCTTCAGCCTCACACCCGAGCAGCCCGAGCCGCTGGAGCGTCTGCCTTACATCGTGGTGGTCATCGACGAACTGGCCGACCTGATGATGGTGGTGGGCAAGAAGATCGAGGAACTCATTGCCCGCCTGGCGCAGAAGGCCCGGGCGGCGGGTATTCACCTCATCCTGGCCACCCAGCGCCCCAGTGTGGATGTGATCACCGGCCTCATCAAGGCCAACATCCCCACGCGCATCAGCTTCCAGGTGTCCAGCAAGATCGACAGCCGCACCATCCTCGACCAGATGGGCGCTGAGGCCCTGCTGGGCATGGGCGACATGCTCTACATGCCCAGCGGCACGGGCTTTCCCACCCGTGTGCATGGCGCTTTCGTGAGCGACGACGAGGTGCACCGTGTGGTGGCCTACCTGAAGGCGCAAGGCGGCGAGCCCGACTACATTGACGGCGTGCTGGAGGGCGGTGCTGGTGATGGCGAGGGCGGCGGCGCCGACCTGTTCGGCGAAGGCGGCGGCGACGGCGAGAAGGACCCGCTGTACGACCAGGCTGTGGCCATCGTGCTGCAAGACCGCAAGGCCAGCATCAGCTACGTGCAGCGCAAGCTCAAGATCGGCTACAACCGCGCGGCGCGGCTGCTGGAGGACATGGAGAACGCGGGCCTCGTCAGCGCGCTCACGTCCAGCGGACAGCGCGACATTCTGGTGGCGCCGCGTGGCGACTGACGCACGGCCCTGCCATTTACAGGGCCTTACACCTTGACCGTGGCCGGGCGGAACCCCGGCCGCCAGCCATTGCTCTGAACACCCATGCGCAAACTCACAACATTTCCGGCCCTGGCGGCGGCTGCCCTGGTGGCCTTGTCCAGCCCCGCGCGGGCCGACGGCCTGAGCGACCTGGAAACCTTCTTGAAGCAGACCCAGCAGGGCCGCACCACGTTCACCCAGGTGGTGACGCCGCCGAAGAAGGACGGGCAGGCCCAGCCGCGCAGCAAGACCAGCAGCGGCACTTTTGAGTTCCAGCGCCCGGACCGCTTCCGTTTTGAGTACACCAAGCCTTTTGAGCAGACCATCGTGGCCGATGGCCAGACCTTGTGGCTGTACGACGCCGACCTGAACCAGGCCAGTTCACGCAGGCAGCAGGACGTGCTGGGCAACACGCCCGCCACCTTGCTGGCCGCTGCGGCCGACTTGAAGGCGCTGGGCAAGGTGTTCGAGTTGAGCAGCGTGGCGGGCCAGGATGGCACCAACTGGGTGCAAGCGGTGCCGCGCCAGCGCGACGGCCAGCTGCAGCAGGTGCGTATCGGCTTCAAGGGCGGTCAGCTCGCCGCGCTGGACATCTTGGACAGCTTCGGCCAGCGCTCGCTCATGACGTTTGGCGCCATCGACACGCAGAGCGCGTTCAAGCC
>CBKZAG010000167.1:0-7430 GCA_966692625.1 uncultured Comamonadaceae bacterium | reverse complement strand
TTGAAAATCCGCGTGTCGGTGGTTCGATTCCGCCCCAGGCCACCAAACAAAAAAGCCCATCCCTAGCGATGGGCTTTTGCGTTGTTATGGAGTCGTGATCGATGCGCCTGGCCGTCCGCCAAGTGTTGAAAGACGTGTCTGCCTGAGGTTTCTGCTTTGGTGGATGGCGGGGGCGGGCGGGCCCGCAACTCAAACCTCATTCTCCAGCTTGAACACCCGCACCAGTTCTGCAAGCCTTGCCGCCTGGTGTTTCAGGCTGTCCGCAGCGGCCGCGGACTCCTCCACGAGTGCCGCATTCTGCTGGGTCACCTGGTCAAGCTGTTGCACCGCTTCGCCTACCTGCGATATGCCGCTGGCTTGTTCCTGGCTGGCGGCGGTGATCTCGCTGATCAAATCGGTGACGCGCCTGACCTGTTGCACGATCTCATCGACGCTGTGTCCCGCCTGAGCCACGAGGGTAGAACCCGCTTCAACTCTCTCGACGCTGGCTGATATCAGTTCCTTGATCTCTTTGGCCGCCGAAGAGCTGCGCTGTGCAAGGGTGCGCACCTCGCCTGCAACCACGGCGAAACCCCGCCCCTGCTCGCCCGCACGGGCGGCCTCCACCGCAGCGTTGAGTGCGAGGATATTCGTCTGGAACGCAATGCCGTCAATCACGGCGATGATGTCGGCGATCTTCTGGCTGCTGCCCGTGATCTCCTGCATGGTCACCACCACCTGGCCCATCATCTCGCCACCCCGGGTGGCTGCCATGCTGGCTCCGTGGGCAATGCTGCTGGCCTGGCGCGCGGTATCTGCATTCTGTTTGACCGTGGCCGTCAACTGCTCCATGGACGCCGCGGTTTCCTCCAGGTTGGAGGCCTGCTCCTCTGTGCGCTGAGACAGATCGGCGTTGCCTGTGGCAATTTGGGCCGAACCGGTGGCAATGGAGTCGCTGGCCTGCCGTACCTCGGCCACTATCCTGGCAAGGCTGACGTTCATGGTGCCAAGCGCGCGCAACAGGCCGGCAATCTCGTCTTTGCCGCTGGTGGTGATGTGCGAGCCCAGATCGCCTTGCGCCACCCGTTGTGCCACCCGCAGCGCCTGCGACAGCGGGCCGGTGATGGAACGGGTGATCAGCACCGACAGCACCGCACCCAGAACACCCGCCACGATCGTGGCAATCACCATCACGGCTTCCACGGTCACCTGCAGCGCCTCTGCCTTGCGAAATTCCTGAGCCGCGACATCAATCTGCAGCTGCAGAAGTTTGTGCAAGCCTGCCGCCGTGGCTGGTGCCAGGGGCGAGATCTGGCTGCGGTACAGCTCCAGCGCCCTTTCGGTGCCGCCGGCTTCCAGAGCGGCCGCAGCCGGATCGAGGCCCTGCGTTTCATAGGTTTGGCGTGCCAGGGCGAACGCGTTCGCAAGCGCCTCCTCTTCAGGCCTCAGGGCGGTGGCTCTGTAGGCTTGCCAGTGCTTGTCCGCCGCGTCCTTGTTTTTGCGGAACTCCACTATCCGCCGTTGCACGACCTCCGGGCTGTTTTGCACCAGCATGTCCAGCACCAGCACACGGTTGCGCTGCAGCAAGTAATCGATCCTGCTGAGGTCACCCAGTGGCACTGCGCGGTCTTCGTAGATCGTTTTGCTTTCTTCAAACAGCTTGACTGCACCGATGAAGCCAGTGGCTGCCATGCCGACGATCAGCAACAGCAATATGCCAAACGACAGGCCCAGGCGGGGGCCGATTCTGAGGCTGGTGACGAATCCCATTTCATGTTCCTTGGTGAAGGACGGTGGATTTCTCCGGGAACGAGCGGCGCCAATCAGCCGTTGTCATTACCGATGTGGGTACAGTGTATGTTATTTGTCTAAGACAAACAAAGATTTTGAGCGGCGCAAGGGGCTGGCGACTCCTGGTTTATGCACTGCGAACACGCTTCTGTTGGCGGCAGCGGTTTTGAGTCTTCTTTTTGGTGTGGGAGCGGTTGTCAGCCAGAGTTCAAGCTTCAGCACAAGTTGATAGGCGGCCCAATTGCCCTCAAAGCACTTTTGAATGGTTATAATTAAACGATTGTTTAATTATTAAAATATTGAGAGCACGGACTGTGCGGGCTCCGAAAAGGCCGCCGAAGACAGGGGCCTCTGCTGCGCCGCCAATGCGCGGGGGGCGCTCTACCTGCCTGGCGGCGCAGTGCGCCCGGAACCCTTGTTGGAGGAAACCCCGTGACAGAACCCGAAGTCGTCAAGGCCCTGGCCGCGCTGGCGCAGGAGACCCGCCTCAAACTGTTCCGCCTGCTCGTCGTGGCAGGCCATGCAGGACTGACACCCAGCCACATGGCTGAGACGCTGGACGTGTCGGCAGCGGCACTGTCGTTCCATCTCAAGGAACTCAGCAATGCTGGCCTGGTGAGCAGCGAGCGTGAGGGCCGCAACATCATCTACCGGGCGGCTTTCCCGGTGATGAACGATCTGCTGGCTTTTCTGACGGCCGAATGCTGTCAGGGCCAGCCATGTCTTGATGGCTCCAAATCCACCTGTGTCAACTGCTGAGAGGTAAGCATGAAGCGCTTTCATGTCCATCTTTACGTTCAGGATATGGCCCAAGGAGAAGCACTGGGTGAGCGATCTGCAGGGCGTTGCCTGGGAGTGCTTTCACACGCTGGAGTCTGCTGTGCCGGAGCGCCTGCACAAAGCGACTCCTCGGCCTGTTTGGATTGATGCCGGTCACCGGCGCATTCACCACGAAAGTTGCACATGGGCTTGTTTGAGCGGTTCTTGACGGTATGGGTAGCGCTGGGTATTGCCTCCGGCGTGGGCATGGGCCTCGTGATGCCCGGCGTCTTTCAGGCGATGGCCGCATTGGAGTGGGCCCACGTCAACCTGGTGGTGGCTGTGTTCATCTGGGTCATGATCTACCCCATGATGATTCAGGTGGACTGGCTTGCCGTCAAAGACGCGGGGCGCAGGCCGCATGGGCTGGTGCTGACGCTGATCATCAACTGGCTCGTCAAACCCTTCACCATGGCCGCGCTGGGCGTGCTGTTTTTCAAGCACTTGTTTGCGCCCTGGGTCGATCCGGCCACTGCCAGCGAATACATCGCGGGCATGATCCTGCTGGGCGTGGCGCCTTGCACGGCCATGGTGTTCGTGTGGAGCCAACTGGTCAAGGGGGATGCCAACTACACGCTGGTGCAGGTGTCGGTGAACGACCTCATCATGGTCTTCGCGTTCGCACCCATCGCCGCTTTTCTGTTGGGGGTGACCGATGTGACCGTACCGTGGGAAACATTAGTGTTTAGCACGGTCTTGTACGTCGTGCTGCCTTTGCTGGCAGGCATGGCCACGCGTCACTTGTTGCTTCGGCGTTCCCGGCACAGGCTTCGAGAGTTCGTGGCCTCACTCAAACCCTGGTCGGCGATCGGGCTCATCGCCACGGTCATGCTGCTGTTCGGCTTTCAGGCGAAAACCATCGTCGATCAACCTGCCATCATCGGCCTGATAGCGGTGCCGCTGGTGCTGCAGTCATACGGTATTTTCGCCATCGGATGGTGGGGCGCCAGGCTTTTGAAGCTGCCTCATGACGTGGCGGGGCCCGCTTGCCTGATCGGCACGTCCAACTTCTTTGAACTGGCGGTGGCTGTGGCCATCTCGCTGTTTGGACTGGACTCGGGTGCGGCCCTGGCCACGGTGGTGGGTGTGCTGGTGGAGGTGCCGGTGATGCTGTCACTGGTGGCCATGGTGAATGCCCGCAGGCCTGTGCTGATCTGATGAACGCTGGAGAATTGTCCATGACTGGCACCGTGATCTACCACAACCCAAAGTGCGGCACGTCCCGCAACACGCTCGCCATGATCCGCAACAGCGGTGTCGAGCCCGAAGTGATTGAGTACCTGAAACACCCGCCCAGCCGCGCTGAGCTGACACGGCTGTTGCAGGCCATGGGATTGGGGGTGCGCGCCATCCTGCGCCAGAAGGGCACGCCCTACGACGAGCTTGACCTGGGCAATCCCAGATGGACGGACGACGAGTTGCTCGACTTCATCGAGCAGCACCCCATCCTCATCAACCGGCCCATTGTCGTCACGCCTATGGGTGTGCGCCTTTGTCGGCCGTCGGAGGTGGTGCTGGACATACTCCCGAATCCGCAACAGGGCCCGTTCACCAAAGAGGACGGTGAGGTGGTGATTGGCAAGGCCGGGCGGTCATGAGGCCAACCTTCCAGTTTGTCGATGTTGACCGGCTGGAGACCTGGTCTCTCTACCGCCGGGGCATGTGCGACCGTTGTGTGGCCAATTGCTGCACCATGCCGGTCGAAGTGCGCATGGCTGATCTGGTGCGCTTGGGCCTGGTGGACACTTTCGAGGCAGAGCACGAGCCGCCGAAACAAATTGCCCGGCGGCTGATCAAGGCCGCCCTGGTCGATCATTTCAACCACAAGCAGAGCCTGTTCACACTGGCGCGCCGCGCTGACGGGGATTGCCGTTTTCTGGACCAGCAGACCCGCCGTTGCCAGGCGTACGAACAGCGCCCGGACACCTGCCGCAAGCACCCTCAGGTCGGGCCGCGTCCCGGGCACTGCCCGTTCAGCGAGCGGCGCTGACGGCCCGATGGTGCGGGTGTGCTTCATGCATGGCAAATTTCATGCGTCTTCTTCTCAAGTCCGTCCAAGTATTTGATTGAAAAAGACCTTTGGACTTGCTCAGGGTTTCTGTGGATAACTTTGTTGAAATCTCATGGAGCAACGTTGCAGGTCCTTGAAAATCAAGGCTTTCGTTGGATTGAGCATAAATTGGGCAGATGAAAGCATGCTATATAAATCAACGACTTACGAGATTCATGAGCCGTCAGCCCCGCGGTTGCTTCACGCGACACAGCGATGGCCCGCTGCGCAGAATTTGTGCATAAACCGGCATCGATATGACCGGTTTGTTCAAATCGGGTGCGGGTTCGGGGGCTTCTATCAAGACAGGCAGGGGGTCGTGCACAATCGGCCGGATGAGACGGTCCAAAACGCATGCCATGTTTTTTCTGGCGGGGGTGTGGGTGGCCGGTGGCTGCCATGCGCAACCCCAGGCCCGGTTCGAATGCCTGGTCACTTACGCGGGAGCCAGCCAGCAGGTGTCGGCGCAGCCGGTTGACAGTCCGTATGACGTGCCCGCCGTCGACATCGGTGGCCGGTTCGGCTTCAAGGCGGTGCTGGTCGGGCAGGGCGAACACGTTCGGCGTGCCGTTGTGTATGTCTACTTTCAAACCGCGCGGCAGCCGGTGCTGATCCAGCAGGCCACCTACTTGCCACCCTACCGCGCCCAGGGGTCTTCTGGCGAGCCGATCGACCTCACCGGGCGCCAGCATCTCTATGCAGGTGTTCAGGAGCGTGAACTGATCTACCGCTGCACCTTGCATGGGGCACGCCCATGAAAAGGTTTCTGACTGCGGTTTGCATGACTGTGGCGTGCACGCTGGTCATGGCTCAAGAGGCCGCCTTCTCGCTGGTGTTTGTGGGAGACACAACGCTGGACGATGCTCCCGGCGAGTTGATAGCCAGAGGAGGCGACCCGTTTGCCACCTTTGCCTCGCACTTTGCCCGTGCCGATCTGCGCGTGGCAAACCTGGAGTGCGTTGTGGCGACCACGGGCGATGCGGCGGACAAGAATTACACGTTTCGCGCACATCCCAGGGTGTTGCCCGTGCTTCGCCGGCACTTGGATGGTGTGACGCTCGCCAACAACCATTCCGGGGATTACGGCCGGGCTGCCTTCGCGGAAATGCTGGGCTTGTTGCGCCAGACGGGCCTGGGGCAGGCCGGCGGTGGCATGAACCTGTCCCAAGCCCATGCCCCCTGGGTGGTGGAGCGCCAGGGCTTGCGCGTGGCCCTTCTCAGCTACAACGAATACATGCCCCGCAGTTTCGAGGCCGGTCATGATGCGCCAGGCACGGCATGGAGCGAGGACGAGCAGGTCGTCGACGACATTCGCAAGGCCCGGTCTGTGCACCGGGCGGATCTGGTGCTTGTCTTCATGCATTGGGGGTGGGAAAACGAGCCTGTCGCCAATCCCCGCCAGCGCTATCTGGCGCGTCGAATGGTCGAAGCGGGCGCCGACGCCGTCATTGGCGGGCATCCGCACGTCACGCAGGACATTGAGCACTACCTTGGCAGGCCCATCATCTACAGCGTCGGCAACTTCATCATGAAGGAAACGGACAACGACGCCCAGCGGCTGGGGTGGTTGCTGCGGATGGAGTTCGACCGGCACGGCGCCAGGGGTTTTGAAACCCACGTGGTCCGCATCGATTCCAGCGGCATTCCACAGCCCGATCCGCACACCCCCAGCCCGTGCTGGCGCCGGGGGCAGGCTGTAACAAGCCATTGTCTGGCGGGGCAGTTCCCCTGAGGCAAGAGTTTCCGGTTCTTTCCCCTCTTTTTTGCCAGGTGTTGATCATTCTGGGAAGATGGCACCCAAGATGGGTGCAGCTTCTGTGTCTTTCCCTTTGTTGGCGCGGCGCTGGCGCTTCTGGTGTGCGCTCTTCTTGCTGAGCGGTTTCTTGTCTGGCTGCGGTCTGGTCACGCTGGCCTACAACCGCATTCCCACACTGCTTTACTGGAAGCTCGACGGCATGGTCGATCTGTCCACGCCACAGAGCGCCTGGCTGCGCGGCGAGATCGACCGCTGGCACGCTTGGCACAGGCGAACCCATTTGCCTGCCTATGCCGGTGCACTGGCCGAATGGCGCGGATTGGCCGCTGGTGACCTGACGCCCGCCACGGTGTGCGAGCGTTTTGAACAAACGCGCGCCTGGGCTGACGAGATGGTCTTGCAGGGGCTACCCGTCCTAGCTCGGTTGGCGCAGGAGCTGACACCTGTGCAGATCGACCATCTGCGGCGCCGCTACCAGAAGGAAGACGAAACCTTCCGGCAAGACTTCATGAACGGCAATGGCGGTGTCAGCCAGAAGCGAGTCAGCCGCGCCATAGACCGCGCCGAGATGTTCTACGGCACGCTCACCGCCGAACAGCGGCTCTGGGTTCGCCAGCGGTTGCAGCAATCAGCCTTTCGCCCAGAACAAACGCTGGCCGAACGCCAGCGCCGTCAGACCGATTTGCTGGACGCCATAGCCCGTGTGCAGGCGGGCACACCCCCGCGCGCCGCTTTGCAAGACTACTGGGGCCGGGTGAGGCGCTCGCCCCAGCCCGCGTACAACGCCTACGCCGACGCTGCTGCTCGCGATGGCTGCGCCTTCGTGGCCGAACTGCACAACCGCACCACGCCAGAACAGCGCCGCCACGCTGAGCAGGCCCTGGGCGAGTACGAACAGGCTTTCCGCGCCCTGGCCATGGAACCCTGAACATGAAAAAACCCGCTGGGGTTGCCAGCGGGCTCTTCTTGCGGGACGCTTCAGGTCGCCGGGCAGAATTACATGCCCATGCCACCCATGTCGCCCATACCACCCAT
>CBKZAG010000166.1:0-7448 GCA_966692625.1 uncultured Comamonadaceae bacterium | reverse complement strand
GGCGCCATCACGACGCGGTTGGGCAGGGTCCAGGCGCCAACCTGGATGGGGTCGAAAAGGGTAGGGGTTTGCATGCGTAAGATCATAGGCACGCTGTGGATGGCCGCGCTGTGACGGGGGAGTCAAGGGTGTGGTATGGGCGCGCCTCCTGCATAATTGACCGCCTTGCCCATGACTTCTGTCAACACACCACCCACGCGTCCACTCAGCTGGACCAAGTCTTCCCGCCGGCCTCTACGCAGCTGGCGCAAGTCGCTTGCCATTTGGGTGTTCTCGCGCTTCGTGGGGGTGGCCGTTCCCTGGGCGGCCGTGCGGCAGGCAGACGGCGCCAAACTCCTGGCCTATGAGCACCAGCGCCTGCTGGCCTTGTCTGCCGCCGGAGAAAAGGTTCCCCCGGTGCTTGGGTTCGATGGCGCAGCCTTGGTCACCGCAGACATTGGCCCCACGCTGGACGAATGCCTGGCCACCTTGGCGCCCGAGGCGCGGCTGCGCCTGCTGGCTGCGGCCAGCGCCGACTTGGCGGCATTCCACGCGCGCGGGCAGTGGCATGGCGGCGCCCAGGCCCGCAACATGACGTGGGACGGCGAACACTTTGCCCGGCTGGATTTTGAAGAGCAGCTCTGCCCGGCCCTGCCTTTGGCCACGGTGCAGGGTTACGACATGCTGCAGCTGGTGTTTTCGCTGGCGCGCACCCTGGCTGATCTGGGGCCGCAGGCCGTGTATACCGTGCTGCTGGCCTATGCCAACGGCGGCCCACCCATCGATTTGAGAGCCTTCCTGCGACCGCTGTTGCCCCGTCTGGCGAGGGTGTCGCGCTGGGCCGCGTGGTCCAGCCGCCTCGACGACTCGCGTGAAGTCAAGCGCCTGCGCACCGTGCTGGCGGGCATGCAGGCGTTCGTGGACGAAGCGCCCCCCGCCTGAGGGCGCCCCGCCGCATGGTTCACTGCTTGGTCTTGCAGGTGTTCCAGCCAAAGATGGCGTAGGGCGGGCACCAGCCCACGAGCCCGGTGAGCAGCGGCAGCACGCCGATGTAGCCCCACAGGCCCACGGTGCCGGTTGCTGCCAGGGCAATGAGGGCGATGCCCACGACGATGCGCAGAATGCGGTCGATGCCGCCGACGTTCTTGTTCATGGTTTTCTCCTTGAAGAAGCGTTGAAGCTGTGAACGTCGATTGAACCGCTTGCGCCCCGGTTCTTCTGTGACACAGGTCACACAGGCGATGTGGCCAACGCTCGCAGGGCTGCGCTGTCACGGATGGTAATGCATTTCCGTGAGAGTTCGACCGCGCCTTTGCGCTCGAAGCGGCGCAGCAGGCGCGTCACAATCTCGCGCACGGTGCCCAATTCGTCGGCCATGCGCGCGGCGAACAACCCAAGCACAAAGTCGCGGAAGGGCTCGTGTGCCATGGCCTGGCCCGCAAACAGGCTGGCAGAAGACACCAGGCACATCTCCCCGGCCTGCACGCGGTACAGCTCCAGTTCGCGCCCGCCTGGGCTGCCGTGTGAGACTCGGACTGCCCCCGTCAGCACCGCCAGTGCGGGGTAGGCGGCGAGCAGCCGTTCCAGGGTAGGGGCTTGCATATTTTTCATTGTAGGCAGGGAACCTGTGCGGCCAAGGCGCGTCATATGCCGTGGCTTTTGACGTTTTATGTCCTTTGCATTCAAAAAATTAGAATGTTGAGTTCAAGCCACCCGGGGGTCTCGCCCGGAGCGGCTCCCTAAACTTTCGCCCATGTCTTCTTCCCCGTCTTCCACCGACAAGTACCACCCGGTTGCCGTGCTGCTGCACTGGTTGCTGGGCCTGGTGTTGATCGGGCTGTTCGCCGTTGGCCTGTACATGGTCGACCTGCCGTTTTCGCCGCAGCGACTCAAGCTTTACAACTGGCACAAATGGGCCGGTGTGGTGGTGTTGACGCTGTCGCTGCTGCGCCTGCTGTGGCGCCTGGCCAAGCGCCCGCCAGCGTTGCCTGACGCGGTGCTGCGCACCATGCCTGCCTGGCAGCGCGCCGCCCATCACGCCACCCATGCTGGCCTGTACCTGCTGTTCTTTGCCGTGCCCTTGCTGGGCTGGGCTTACAGCTCGGCGGCGGGTTTTCCCATCGTCGTCTTTGGCGTGCTGCCCCTGCCTGACTTTGTGCCCGTGAGTCCCGAGCTGGCCGAGGCCATCAAGCCCTGGCACGGCTGGGCCGCTTACGCCATGGCTGCCTTGGTGGTGCTGCACGTGGCGGGCGCCCTCAAGCACGCGGTTGTTGACCGCGACGGGCTGCTTTCCCGCATGTCGCTGGGCCGCGCCTGAACCACCGTTTTTTGATTGAACAAGGAATGTTTCACATGAAACCATCGTATTGGCTGGCCGGAGCCAGCCTTCTGGCCGCCGTGGCTGCGCCTGCCTGGGCGCAACAGCAACTGGTGCCCGCCCAGAGCGAAATCGTCTTCGTCAGCCGCCAGATGGGTGTGCCCGTGGAAGGGCGCTTCCGCAAGTTTGACGCGCAGGTGGCCTTCGACCCCGCCAAGCCCGCAGCCAGCAAGATAGCCTTCACCGTGGACGTGGCCAGTGCCACCCTGGGCGTGCGCGAGACCGACGCCGAACTGCCCAAGCCCGTGTGGTTCAACACCGCGCGCTTCCCGCAGGCCACCTTCCAGTCCAGCAGCGTCAAGGCGCTGGGGCAGGGCAAGTTCGAGGTGGCAGGCAAGCTCACCATCAAGGGGGCCAGCAGCGACGTGGTCGTGCCCGTCAGCCTGGCCCAGCCGTCTGGTCCGTCTGGCGTCACCACTGCCACGGGCAGCTTCCCCATCAAACGCCTGACCTTCAAGATCGGCGAAAACGAGTGGTCGGACACCTCCATGGTGGCCGACGACGTGCAGGTCCGCTTCAAGATCGCCCTCAACGGCGTCGGCAAGCTCTGATTTTTCTTTCCCTCAACCTTTTCAAACCACGGAGTTCCATCCATGCGCAAAACCCTGGCCGCCATCGCCGCCGCAACCCTGTCCCTCGGTGCCGCCCACGCTGCCGACTATGCCGTCGATCCGACCCACACCTTCGTGTCCTTCGAGATCGGCCACTTCGGCACGTCCACCAACCGCGGCCGCTTCGACAAGAAGGAAGGCGCGATCCAGTTCGACCGCGCGGCCAAGACCGGCAAGGTGGACATCACCATCGACATCGCTTCCATCAACACCGGCACGGCAGCCTTCGACAAGCACCTGCAGAGCGCCGATCTGTTCGACGCAGCCAAGCACCCCAAGGCACGCTTCGTGTCTGACAAGCTGGTGTTCAACGGCGACAAGGTGGCCGAGGTGCAGGGCCAACTGACGCTGCTGGGCAAGACCCAGCCCGTGACGCTGAAGGCCAGCCAGTTCAACTGCTACGAGAACCCCATGCTCAAGCGCGAAGTGTGTGGCGGCGACTTTGAAACCACCATCGACCGCACCGCTTTCGGCATGAACTACGGCGTGGACTGGGGCTTCCCCAAGAACGTGCGTCTGGTGATCCAGGCCGAAGCCGTCAAGCAGTGATGGCCATGGGTTGAACGGGGTATGCTCGCCGTCACCATGACGCTGAGCTATCTTGATTTCGACAGCAGTGAAGACACGCTGGGCACCGTCACCTATGACGCGATGGCCAGCGTGCGGCCGGACGCTTTGGCCGCCGTGTGCGCAGAGATCGACACGGTGCTGGCTTGGGCGCAGGCCACCTTCCCCGGCATGCAAGGCCCGGTGGAAGAAGGCGCGGTCTGGGACTTTGACCGCAGCGAACAGGACGACGACGGGCGCGTGCTGTTGACCCTCACACTCTCTGGTAACGCCGACTTTGCCGAGGCTTTTGAGCGGCGGTTTGGGGCCGGGTGAGTCGTTTCTTTGCCGGTGCTTGGTCTTTGGGTGCTGGTTTCTCTCGATAGAGGTGGGTGGGGCTGGCGGCCCGGGCATGCGTTCTCCGGCCCACGCTCGCGAGCACGCGCACAGGCGCGCCACGACCTTTTCGCAAACACCGCATGCAGGTGGCCACCGTGCAGGCAGCCGCGAATCAGGCCTGCGCCCGCATGCCCGAACCACCAGCCCAAACGAGCAAGCTGGTCGTCAACGGCATCAAATGTTCTCTGCAGTTTTCTGCAGGCCCGAAGGGGCGTTACTCACAGGCTGATGGCGGTGTCCGCGGGCGCAGGCCCCATTCGCGCTTGCCACAGAGCGGGCGTGCCAGCAGTGGTGTTGACGAGGTGGTTTGTGCGGACAGTTTGGCAGGCGTGCGAGGCGGGCCGGAGAACGCGGACGTCGCCGTCGGCCTGGCGCGAGGTCTGCGAGCGAAACCGTCAAGCCCTTGAATAAGCCACCGGGGAGGTCTCCAACTCCAGCCGCTGCAAGAAGAGCAGCGCGTGTTCCCGCGTCGTTCCGCACATCTCAAATGATGGCTGCAACCCTGAGCACACAGCAGGGCGCTCAGCCAGCCCGAAAAGCAGGCAGCGCAGATCGGCGTCCAGATGCGGGCAGGGCACCCCAGCAGGTTTGCCATTCGGCAGGCCTGGCATCGGGCTGCTGATGGAGGGTTCGATGCAGCAGGCGGCACAACCGGGGCGGCAGCCCAGCGGTTCAATACCTGGGTTGGGGGAGGGGGCGGGCATGGCCGGGATTGTCACGCAAAACGGGGACATCAAGTAAAATCAAGGGTTTACCTGCGCCTGCTCCCACGGAGCCCCCTGCCATGTTGTACCCCCAGGAATTTGATGTGATCGTCGTTGGCGGCGGCCACGCCGGGACGGAGGCCGCCCTGGCCGCTGCCCGCATGGGTTGCCAGACCCTGCTGCTCAGCCACAACATCGAGACGTTGGGGCAGATGAGCTGCAACCCGTCCATCGGTGGCATTGGCAAGGGCCACCTGGTCAAAGAGGTGGATGCGCTGGGCGGTGCCATGGGCATTGCCACGGACGAGGGCGGCATCCAGTTCCGTATCCTCAACAGCTCCAAGGGGCCGGCCGTGCGCGCCACCCGCGCCCAGGCCGACCGCATCCTGTACAAGGCCGCCATCCGCCGCCGCCTGGAAAACCAGCCCAACCTGACCCTGTTCCAGCAGGCCGTGGATGACCTGATGGTGGAAGGCGACAAGGTGGTGGGTGCCGTCACGCAGGTGGGCATTCGCTTCCGGGGCCGCGCCGTGGTGTTGACGGCAGGGACCTTCCTCGATGGCAAGATCCATGTCGGGCTGAACAACTATTCCGGTGGCCGCGCGGGCGACCCGCCTGCCGTGAGCCTGTCGGGCCGACTGAAAGAGTTGAAGCTGCCGCAGGGCCGCCTGAAGACGGGCACCCCGCCGCGCCTGGATGGCCGCACCATCGACTTTTCCAAGTGCACCGAACAGCCGGGTGACGGCATGCCTGGCTCCGACACGGCCGATCGACCGGTGCCGGTGTTCAGCTTCATGGGCCGCGCCGACATGCACCCGCGCCAGTTGCCCTGCTGGATCACCCACACCAACGAGCGCACGCACGAGATCATCCGCTCCGGCTTTGACCGCAGCCCCATGTTCACGGGCAAGATTGAAGGGGTGGGGCCGCGCTACTGCCCCAGCGTGGAAGACAAGATCAACCGCTTCGCCGACAAGGACAGCCACCAGATCTTCCTGGAACCCGAGGGTCTGACGACCAACGAGTTCTACCCCAACGGTATCTCCACCAGCCTGCCGTTCGACATCCAGTACGCCCTGGTGCGCAGCATTCCCGGGCTGGAGAACGCGCACATCCTGCGCCCGGGCTACGCCATCGAGTACGACTACTTCGACCCGCGCGAGCTGAAGAGCAGCTTCGAGACCAAGGCCATCCATGGCCTGTTTTTTGCCGGGCAGATCAACGGCACCACTGGCTACGAAGAGGCGGCGGCACAGGGTCTGTTCGCGGGCATCAACGCCGCCCTGCAGGTGCGCGGTGATGGGCCGTGGTGCCCGCAGCGCGACGAAGCCTACCTGGGCGTGCTGGTGGACGACCTGATCACCAAGGGCGTGACCGAGCCGTACCGCATGTTCACCAGCCGGGCAGAGTTCCGCCTCCAACTGCGCGAAGACAACGCCGACATGCGCTTGACCGAAGCCGGCCGCCGCATGGGCCTGATCGACGACGAGCGTTGGGATGCCTTCAACCGCAAGCGCGATGCTGTTTCACGTGAAACAGAGCGCCTGAAGTCCACCTGGGTGAACCCGCGCATTCTTTCTGCCGCCGAGGCGGAGCGCGTGCTGGGCAAGGCCATCGAGCGGGAATACAACCTGTTCGACTTGTTGCGCCGCCCCGGTGTGGCCTATGCGGATTTGATGTCCATGGAAGGCGGACGCTTCCAGCCCGTGGTGAAAGAGGGTGCCAAGAATGTCGTCGTGCCTGTTTCACGTGAAACGTTGGGCGACCTGTACGAGCCTGTGTTGGAGCAGGTGGAGATTGCCGCCAAGTACGCGGGCTACATTGACCGCCAGCGCGACGAGGTGGAGCGTGCCGCCTATTACGAGAACCTGAAGCTGCCTGCCGACCTGGATTACATGCAGGTGGCGGCGCTGAGCATTGAGGCTCGGCAGAAGTTGAACAAGCACCGGCCTGAGACGCTGGGTCAGGCGTCCCGCATCTCGGGCATCACGCCCGCGAGCATCTCTCTGTTGCTGATTCACCTGAAGCGTGGCAAGTTCAAGGGCTTCACCGGCCCGGCGGATGCCGACGAGGCGGTGGCCGCATGACGCACCCGTTGGAAGCCGGGTTGCGCGCCGGTGTGGCCAGCCTGGGGCTGGAACTCACGGAAGCGCAAGTCCAGACGCTGCTGGCCTACCAGGACTGGGTGGCCAAGTGGAACCGCGTCTATAACCTCACGGCCCTGCGTGACCCACAGGAGATGCTGACCCACCACCTGCTGGACAGCTTGGCGGTGGTGCAGCCCTTGCGGCGGCATCTTGCGCAACGAGGGCAGGGGGCCCAGCCGCGCCTCCTGGACGTGGGCTCTGGTGCCGGTTTGCCCGGCGTGGTGCTGGCCATCACTTGCCCTGAACTGGACGTGAGCTGTGTGGACACGGTGGCAAAGAAGGCGCTGTTCATTCAGCAGGTGGCCGCGGCCTTGCGCTTGCCCAACCTGCACGGTGTGCATGCCCGGGTGGAAACCTTGACGCAGCCTTTTGACGTGGTGACGTCGCGGGCTTTTGCTTCGCTGGTGGACTTCACGCAGTGGTCTGCTGGGGCGCTGGCAGGGCAGGGTGTTTGGATGGCCATGAAGGGCAAGGTGCCGCACGACGAAATGGCCGCGTTGCCTGCCGGGGTGGAAGTGTTTCACGTGGAACCGTTGACCGTGCCGGGGCTGGATGCGGAGCGGTGCATTGTGTGGATGCGACGTTCTGCCGGTTGACTTTGCTTGCATAGCTGCCCCTGAGGCTGCGGCAGGCCTGGCCCTGCGGGGGCTCATACTGTGACGGTCGGCGCCCTTGGCGCCGACTC
>CBKZAG010000165.1:0-7510 GCA_966692625.1 uncultured Comamonadaceae bacterium | reverse complement strand
GCACAAGCTGTATGTCCAGACGCTGCTGTTCGCCCAAAGCGCGCAGGAATGCGAGGGCCCGGTCAAACATGGCGTTGCCGGTTGCCTGGGTAGGCAATGCCACGTACAACCCCCGATGGGCATTGCCAGCCTGCAAACGCAAGTGGGCAAGGAAGGCCAGTTCGGTTTTGCCCTCCCCCATGGGAGCTTCGACCAGCAGCAGCGTGGGCCCTTGGGCACTGGACAGCAGGCGGTCTCCCTCTGCCTGCAAAGGCCGTGCATCCAAACCCTCCCGCCCAACGATGCGGCCTATCAGAGCATCCACGCCCTGATCTTCTGTCAACAACGGTTGGGCTCGCGCCCAGCCAATCTGCTGCAGCGCCTCTTCGGCACGGGAACGGGCTTCGGCAAAATGGTCGGCCAGCGAATCTGCACGCTCACCCAGTGGGAACCAGTCAACGTTGGAGCCAATCCAATCGGCCACGCTGGTCAGGCCAGCCAGCCACTCCACGGCGGAAATCGACAGACTCTCCCCCACGGGCACACCTTGGGGCAACAACGTCTGCCAATAGGCCGCGAACAACGCCTGCCGCGCAGCCGCCCAAGTCTTTTCTTCAAATGGGGACGTTGCTGCCTTGATTTCGGTGACGTTGAGGTTGTAGCCATGGTGGGCACTGATGCCCTGCAACGCACTTAGAACCCAACCCCTCGCCGCCCCGGTTGCACACAGGTATGGCGGCAACAACGCCGCACTGGCCGCAGCATGGTCGGCGTAGTTTGCATCGGTCTTGGAAAACTTGAGCCCGGTGGACTCGACACACAATTGCCCTTGCGGCCACTTGGCCTGGAAACCGGCTATGGACTTGCCAAAGTCATGCAAGCCCACCAACGCCGCCGCAAAACGGATGAACACATCCTCGCCGATGCCGAACTGTTGGGCCATGGCTTTGACTGTGCTGCGCGGCTCGTGCTCAAGGAGGACTTCAGCCGCGGCAGCCACATCCAGCATGTGGGCCAGCAAGCCATGCCCCTGCTGCTCCCCGCTCTTGGCCCAGAGCGCCCTGACGGCCTCTGGCAGTTCCGAGAACCTCATCCTCGTACCCTCCCCGCTGTTGTTCGGCCCATGCTACTGCAAAGTAGCATTTGTGGCGACTCAACCTCACCGGCAAGCAGCGTGGCAGCAAGGAGTTGGTGTGACAGCATAGGCATTCCGTGTTTGGTTTGCCCCTATGCTGCAGGCCTTGCGTATCAAAAAACGATACGGACGAACTCCATGAACTGTTGCCAAGAGATTTCTCTTCGTAGTAATATTGCGGCCAACGCATGTGGCTAGCCATGTGCCCAGCTTCCGAGGCCCGCAGCGAGCAATCGTTGCGGGCTTTCGTGTTTCTGCACAAACCGTAGAAGAAAAATACTTCGTGCATTACCTCGCTTACCTGGATGAATTTGGGCACATCGGGCCCTTCGTTTCACGCAACCATCCCAAATTCAATGACAGCCCAGTCTTTGGCTTGGCGGGGTTTCTGCTCCCGGTCGAAGCCGTCCGGGAATTTGCCATTTACTTCTACCAGCTCAAGTGCCGTTTGCTGGCCTGGGATCTTCAGCACAAGAACCCTGGGCATCTGCCGCCATACCAGTGGGAGAAAAAAGGCTCCGCCGTCTATACCGCCACCAATGTCGAGAAGTACAGGGAGTTAAGAGCGGCCACCAACCGCATGCTCAATCGCATTGCCAAGGACGGCGGCTACCTGTTCTACACAGGCGAACACAAAACCACCTCGCCAGAAGCCCACGACTCGGCAGAAACCTACAAACGGCAACTGTTGCAAGCCATTCGCAAGATCGATCGCTTCTGCAACAAGAGCGGGGCGACCTTCATGCTGCTGCTCGACGAACAGGATGCGGGTGACGAGTGGCGGGAGCGGAACGTGGAAGCATGCACGCTGTCGATGTTCGAGGACTCCGACGAAAAATGCCGCTCACTGGTGGAGCCGCCCGTCCAAGGCGAAAGCCACCTGTACCAGACACTTCAATGTGCCGATTGGATTTGTGGCTTGGTTGGTCGACTAATGGCGTTCGAGACCGCACCCCAACAGTACGGCGACTGGCAACTGTTTGACCAATATTTTGGCGAACGGACAAAACAGGTCATGCTACCCAGCAGTGGTTTGGAACATCAAAAGCAATCTCCTATACCAGTAGAGCTGGCAGGAGAGGTGCTGCCTGATGCACCAGGAAACCTGGCCTAGGCATTGCCCCACACCCCCTCCAACGCCGCCCAGGCCGCCTGAATGGCGGGCTCCTGTTCCCGCCCTGCCAGGCAGATGAAGCTGAGCACGCAGTCCAGTTGCACCCGGTCGGCGATGACGAGACCGCGCGCCTGCGCCTCGCGGATGGCCACCGAGTCGCGTACCAGGCTCAGCCCCACGCCCGAGCGCACCAGGTCCAGCATGGAGGCCTCTTGATCCACCTGCGCCACGCGGCGCACGCGCAGCCCTTGCGGCGCCAGCACCTTGTGCAGCAGGCGGTGGTGGGCCGATGCGGCGGGCGTTTCTATCCACGGCAGGCTGGCTAGCGCTCGCCAATCTTGCCCGTGCACCTGCGGGCCCCAGCCCGCTGGCGCCAGTACGCGGTAGGTAAAGGGTGTGAGCAAACGCACGCGAAACGTGTCAACAGCGCGGCCCTCGTTCGGGTCGCCGAGGTAGTAGCCCACGTCCAGCTCGCCCGCTTCCAAGCGCGCCAGCACCTCGCCGCTCATGCCCTGGCGCAGCACCGTTTCGACCTGCGGGGCGGATTCCACCAGTTGCCGCAAGAAGGCGCCCAGGCGGGTGAATTCGGGGTCAAGGATGGTGCCAATCGACAAGGTGCCGCGCACCTGGGTGTGCAGGCGCTTGGCCGCACCCACGAACTCGCGTTGCGCTTCCAGCACGCGGTCGGCCAGCGGCAACAGAGCGGCGCCGTCTGGCGTGAGCCGCATGCCGCGCGACGTGCGCTCGAACAGGCGCAGGTTCAGCCGCTCCTGCAGGGCTTTCACCTGCAGGCTGACGGCCGGTTGCGTCAAGTGCAGGCGCTCGGCCGCGCGCGAAAGGCTGCCCTCTCGGGCCACGGTGGCGAAAACGCGCAGGGCGGTGATGTCCATGTTTTGATATTAACTTTACTTATTGCATATGCAAGAATTTCTGAGTAGTCATAGGCAATGACAGTGGATAAAGTCCTCAATTGACATAGAACATTCTTAGACAAGAACCTGCCAGCCGAGGAAACCACATGGACACCGCCCTGACCTTTGACCACATCGTGGTGGGTGCTGGCACCGCTGGCTGCCTGCTGGCCAACCGCCTGAGCGCCGACCCGGCCCGGCGTGTGCTGCTGCTGGAAGCGGGCCCGCCAGACAACTACCACTGGATCCACATTCCCGTGGGTTACCTGTACTGCATAGGCAACCCGCGCACCGACTGGCTCTACCAGACCGAACCCGACCCAGGCCTGAATGGCCGCCGCCTGCGCTACCCGCGAGGCAAGACGCTGGGCGGGTGCAGCAGCATCAACGGCATGATCTACATGCGCGGCCAGGCCCGCGACTACGAGCATTGGGCCCGCCTGACAGGCGACGCCGACTGGAACTGGGAGCGCTGCCTGCGCGACTTCAAGGCCCACGAAAACCACTACCGGCTGGACGCCGAGCACCAAGGGCAGAGCGACCCGGCGTTTGCCCTGCTGCACGGCAATGGGCACCTGGGAAGCACTGGCGAATGGCGCGTGGAAAAGCAGCGCCTGCGCTGGGACGTTCTGGACGCCTTTGCCGCAGCCGCAGAACAAGCAGGCATTCCCGCCACCAGCGACTTCAACAGCGGCAACAACGAAGGCGTGGGTTATTTTGAAGTGAACCAGAAGGCGGGTTGGCGCTGGAACGCGTCCAAGGCCTTCTTGCGCCCCGTGCGCCACCGCACCAACCTGACCGTGTGGACCGGCGCGCAGGTGAAGCGCCTGCTGCTGGAAACCACCGCCGACGGCAGCCTGCGCTGCACCGGCGCCGAAGTGGTGCGCGACGGCCAACTGCACACCGTGCGCGCCACGCGCGAGGTGACCTTGAGCGCAGGCGCCGTTGGCTCACCACAGATACTGCAGCTGTCGGGCATTGGCCCGGCAAACCTGCTGCAACAGCATGGCATTGCCGTGCAGGCAGACGTACGCGGCGTGGGCGGCAACCTGCAAGACCACCTGCAGATTCGAGCGGTGTTCAAGGTGCGCGGCGTGAAAACGCTCAACACCCTGGCCAACAGCCTTTGGGGCAAGGCCAAGATCGGGCTGGAATACGCCCTGCGCCGCAGCGGCCCCATGAGCATGGCGCCCAGCCAGTTAGGGGCATTTACCCGCAGTTCGCCTGAAATGCGCGACCCCAACGTGGAATACCACGTGCAACCCCTGAGCCTGGACGCCTTTGGCGAACCGCTGCACAGCTTCCCGGCCTTCACGGCCAGCGTTTGCAACCTCAACCCCACCAGCCGGGGCACCGTGCGCATACGCAGCGCCAACTTTCAAGATGCCCCCGCGATTGCACCCAACTACCTGAGCACCCCTGAAGACCGAAAGGTGGCGGCCGACAGCCTGCGGTTGACGCGGCGCATCGTGGCGCAACCGGCCCTGGCCAAGTACCAGCCTGAGGAATACAAGCCCGGGCTGCAATACCAGAGCGACGAGGAGCTGGCCCGGCTGGCGGGCGACATCGCCTCCACCATCTTCCACCCCGTGGGCACCACCGCCATGGGAGCCGACACTGACCCGAACGCCGTGCTGGACAGCCACCTGCGCGTGCGCGACGGGCGCGGCGGGCGCATTGCCGGGCTGCGCGTGGTGGACGCGGGCGCCATGCCCACCATCACCAGCGGCAACACCAACAGCCCAACGTTGATGATGGCCGAGAAGGCGGCGCGCTGGATCTTGTCGGGCGTCTGATGTCCGACAAGACGCACCAAGAAAACACCGGGTTAGTCCCTATGCGCAGCCTTGGTGCATGTACCTACAATGTAACCACTCGCAAGTTGTGAGGGATGCCCCATAACTGCACGCGAGAGGACCGAGGAGACAACCCAAACTCGAACAACAGAAATCCAGCGTCCCCAGAGATGCAGAATTCTTCAGCGCCGGCTACATGCCGGCGTTTCTTTTTCGGGTTCAGGCTTTTTCGTTCAACAAGGCACCCAGGGTGCGGTCGGCCACGCGCAACACCTGTAAGTTGGCCTTGTAGGCAAAGCTGGCCGACATCTGCTCCACCACTTCCTCTTCCAGGTTCACGCCGGGCTGCTGCGCTTTTTGCAAGCGTGTGCTCACACCGCCCTCGGGCTGGGCCTCGGCCACCGCCTCCTGGCGGCGAAAACCCTGGGTAGGCAGGTTGGCCACGTTGTGGGCCGAACTGTCCAGCCGAAGCTGCGCAGACTGCATGCCCGACTGGGCGATGGAAAGGATGTTCACCGGGAAAAGCTCCTGAATGCGCTCCAGTTTACGCCGCTGCCCTGGCCGTGCAAAGCCCGCCCGTCATCTGCACGCGGTTTGATTTGGCTCAAATCTCACGCCCAATCCAGGCACGATACTGCACATCGCTTCAAGAACAGAAGCATTAAAGTGCACATTCACCCACCCAGGAGACCCGCATGAGCCAGGAAGACACCCTGATCGAAGCCCCCGAGTCGGTCAACAGCGACCGTTTTGTTGAAGTGAGCTACGACGACACCATTCCCAACAACGTGGATTTGTCGTCGGACCGCACGCTGCTGCGCGCGCTGGAAAGCTGGCACCCCGGCTACCTGGACTGGTGGAAGGACATGGGGCCCGACGGCTTTCAGGAAGCCGACGTGTACCTGCGCACCGCCGTGGGCGTGGACCCGGCGGGCTGGGCCAAGTTTGGTTACGTGAAGATGCCCGAGTACCGCTGGGGCATTCTGCTGGCGCCCAAGGTCGAAGGCCGCACCATTCCCTGCGGCCGCCACAAGGGCGAGCCTGCCTGGCAAGAGGTGCCCGGGGAATACCGTTCGCTGCTTCGCCGCCTCATCGTCATCCAGGCAGACACGGAACCCGCCTCCGTTGAACAGCAGCGCTACCTGGGCAAGACCGCACCCAGCCTGTACGACATGCGCAACCTGTTCCAGGTGAACGTGGAAGAAGGCCGCCACCTGTGGGCCATGGTGTACCTGCTGCACAAGTACTTCGGCAAGGACGGCCGTGAAGAAGCCGAAGCCCTGCTCGAGCGCAACAGCGGCAACGCCGACAACCCGCGCATCCTGCAGGCCTTCAACGAGAAGACGCCCGACTGGCTGAGCTTCTTCATGTTCACCTACTTCACCGACCGCGACGGCAAGATGCAACTCGCCGCGCTGGCCGAAAGTGGCTTCGACCCGCTGAGCCGCAGCTGCCGCTTCATGCTGACGGAAGAGGCGCACCACCTGTTCGTGGGCGAAACCGGCGTGGGCCGCACCATCGAGGCCACCTGCAACGCCATGGTCAAGGCGGGCATCAAAGACCCGTATGACGTGGAAGCCATCCGCAAGCTGGGCGTGGTGGACCTGCCGCTGCTGCAGCGCAAGGCCAACTTCCACATGAGCGTGACGCGCGACCTGTTCGGCTCCGAGATTTCGTCCAACGCGGCCGACGCCTTCAGCGCCGGGTTGAAGGGCCGCTTCAACGAAGCCAACCTGAAGGACGACCACGAACTGCAGAACGACACCTACGCCGTGGAGCGCGTGGTAAACGGCAAGCTGGTGAAGGAAGATGTGCCCGCGCTGCGCGCCATCAACAGCCGCCTGCTGGACGACTACATCGCCGACTGCCAGGGCGGCATCGACCGCTGGAACAAGGTGATCGAGAAGGCGGGCATCGACTTCCGCATCACCCAGCCGCACAAGGGCTTCAACCGCCGCATCGGCGAGTTCGCGGGCCACCGCATCAGCCCCGACGGCCGCCTGCTCACCGAAGCCGAGTGGCAAGCTGGCCAGGGCGAATGGCTGCCCAACGACGCCGACATGGCCTTCATCAACTCGCTGATGCAGCCCTGCCACCAGCCCGGCGAATACGCCAGCTGGATCGCCCCGCCCCGCATGGGCATCAACCAGCAGCCGGTGGACTACGAGTACGTGAAGATCGACTGATCAACCCTTGCGGTTGAGCAGGGCGTGCAGGAGGATGGCGCCGAAAGTGGCCGTCCCGATGCCGCCCAACGCGAATTCACCGAACCTGAGGGTGTAGTCGCCCGTGCCCAGCACCAGGGTGATGGCGGCCACCAGCAGGTTCTTGTTGTTGGAGAAGTCCACGCGGTTGTCCACCCAGATCTTGGCGCCCGCGATGGCGATGAGCCCGAACACCACGATGGACACGCCGCCCATGACGGCCAGCGGAATGGCCTGGATGACGGCACCGAACTTGGGGCTGAAACCCAGCACGATGGCCATGGCGCCCGCCACCACGAAGATGGCGGTGGAGTAGATCTTGGTAGCGGCCATGACGCCGATGTTTTCGGCGTAGGTGGTGACGCCCGTAC
>CBKZAG010000164.1:0-7580 GCA_966692625.1 uncultured Comamonadaceae bacterium | reverse complement strand
AATTCCGCTTCGACGCCCTGATGGGCGGCGCCCGCCGCGACGAGGAAAAGGCCCGAGCCAAGGAGCGCATCTTCTCGCACCGCGACAGCTTCGGCCAGTGGCAGCCCAAGGCCCAGCGCCCCGAGCTGTGGACCCTCTTCAACACCCGCCTGCAACCGGGCGAGCACTTCCGCGTGTTCCCCATCTCCAACTGGACCGAGATGGACGTGTGGCAGTACATCGAGCGCGAGAACATCGCCCTGCCCAGCCTGTACTACACCCACAAGCGTGAGGTGGTGGAGCGCAAGGGCCTGCTGGTGCCCGTGACCGAACTGACCCCGCCGAAGGACGGCGAAGAAGTGGTGGTGCGCGACGTGCGCTTCCGCACCGTGGGCGACATCACCTGCACATGCCCCGTGCCCAGCACCGCCGCCACCCCTGGTGACATCGTGATCGAGACCCTGGCCGCCGACCTGAGCGAGCGCGGCGCCACCCGCATGGACGACAAGACCAGCGACGCCTCGATGGAAAAACGCAAGCGCGAAGGATATTTCTGATGGACGCCCTCAAATTCATCACCTGCGGCTCGGTCGACGACGGCAAGAGCACGCTGATTGGCCGCCTGCTGGTGGACAGCAAGGCCGTGCTGCAAGACCACCTGGCTGGCGTGCAACGCGGCGGCGAGACCGACCTGGCCCTGCTGACCGATGGCCTGAGCGCCGAGCGCGAGCAAGGCATCACCATTGACGTGGCCTACCGCTACTTCAGCACCGAAGACCGCAAGTTCATCATCGGTGACGCACCCGGCCACGAGCAATACACCCGCAACATGGTGACGGCCGCCTCCAGCGCCGACGCCGCCGTGGTGCTGGTGGATGCCACCAAGCTGGACTGGGCCAACGCCTCCCTGCAGCTGCTGCCGCAGACGCGCCGCCATTCCCTGCTGTGCAAGCTGCTGCGCGTGCCCAGCATCGTCTTCGCCGTCAACAAGCTCGACGCGGTGGCCGACGCTGCCGTGGCCTTCAAGCACATTGGCGACGCGCTGCGCACCTACGCCACGGAAGCAGGCATCCCGGTGCAGGCCATCGTGCCCATTTCGGCCCTCAAGGGCTGGAACGTGGTGGACTTTGGCCACGAGAACCCGGGCTGGTGCAACTACCAGGGCCCCACGCTGCTGGAAATCCTGGAAAAACTGCCCACCACCCCGCAAGACACCGCCGCCCCCGTGGCCTTCCCGGTGCAGTGGGTGGAAAAGCTGCACGACAGCAACGTGACCCACCAGGGCCGCCGCATTTTCTGGGGCCGCGTGTCTGCTGGCACGGTACAGCCCGGCACCGAGGTGCAGGTGTTCCCCAGCGGTCAGAAAGCCGTGGTGGCTCAGGTGCTGGACCATGCACGCGCCCCCAAGACCATCGAAGCCGGCCGCAGCGCGGGCATCGTGCTGGACCGCGAGGTGGACGTGTCACGCGGCGACTGGATCCTGGCCGCACCGGTGGCCGCCGTGGTGGCCGACGACGATTTCGACACCCCCGCCGCCGTCAGTCCCTACCCGGGCACCAAGGAGCTGTCCACCACCATCGCCTGGATGGACGACGAACCCCTGGTAGCTGGCCGCGTCTACTGGGCGCTGCATGGCCACCGCTGGGTCAAGGCCAAGGTACGGCGCGTTGTGCACAAGCTCGACATCAACACCCTGGCCGAACAGGACTCCGACCACCTCGACCCCAACGCCATCGGCCACGTGGAACTGTTGCTGCAAGAGCCCGTGCCTGCGGTGCCCTTCGAGCGGTCGCGCGCGCTGGGCGCCCTCATCCTGGTGGACACCGCCAGCCACAAAACCTCGGGCGCGGTGTTGGTGAACTGAGCAAAATCAAAGCCGCGCACCGCCTTGCCCATAAAATCGAACCTTTGAGCCCGACCGGCCGCCCCGCCAGACACCTCTGTCGCGCCGGCCGGCTTTCTCATTGACAAACCTGCTGCACACTGCCGCGCCCCCGCCATGACCCACGTTGTTACCGAAGCCTGCATCGCCTGCAAATACACCGACTGTGTCGATGTTTGCCCCGTGGACTGCTTCCGCGAAGGCCCCAACTTCCTCACGATCGACCCCGACGAGTGCATCGACTGCGCCGTCTGCATCCCTGAGTGCCCGGTGAGCGCGATCTACGCCGAGGAAGACGTGCCCAAGGACCAGCAGCACATGATCAAGATCAACGCCGAACTGGCCGCGTTGCCCGGCTGGAAGAGCATCACCAAGCGCAAGTCGCCGCTGCCCGACCACGAGCAGTACAAGGACCAGACCGGCAAGCTGCCGCTGCTGCAGCGCTGAACAAGGCCGCGCGGATGATCGAGACCGATGCCGTCGTCATCGGCGCCGGGCCGGTAGGCCTCTTCCAGGTCTTCCAGCTCGGGCTGCAGGAAATCCGCGCGCACCTGATTGACGCACTGCCCCACCCCGGCGGCCAGTGCGCCGAGTTGTATCCCGACAAGCCCATCTACGACATTCCGGGCATTCCCGTTTGCAGCGGCCGTGAACTCACGGCGCGCCTGCTGCAGCAGATATCCCCCTTCAACACCCCCATGCACCTGGGCCAGCAGGTGCAAACTTTGCAGCGCCAGCCCGACGGCCGCCTGCTGGTGGAAACCTCCGCAGGGTTGCAGTTGCTGGTGCGCACGGTGTTCATTGCCGCTGGCGTGGGTGCCTTTGTGCCACGCAAGGTGGCCGTGGAAGGCCTGGAAGTGTTCGAGCAGGGCGAGCAGCCCCAGGTGCGCTACCACGGCGTGGAGCCCAGCCAGTTGCATGGCCAAGACGTGGTGGTAATGGGCGGCGAGGACGCCGCGCTGGAAACCGCATGGCAACTGGCTCAAGCTGGCCAGTGCGCCAGCATCACCCTGCTGCACCGGGTGGACAAGTTCAAGGCCGACCCCGGCTTGGAACAAGCGGTGCGCGACGCCGTGGCCCAGGGAACAATCAGGCTGGTGGTTGGCCAGCCTGTGGCCCTGGAAAGCGCCAACACCTGCGAAGGGCAGCGGCTGCGCGCCTTGTGCCTGGCCACGCCCGAATGCGCGGACGGCGAAACGGTGGCCCTGCCGCTGGACAGCTTTCTACCTCGTCTGGGGCTCAGCCCCAAGCTAGGCCCCATCGCCGACTGGGGGCTGGCCATGGAGCGCAAGCAGATCGAGGTGGACACCGAGGGCTACGCGACGAGCGAACCCGGCATCTTCGCCGTGGGCGACGTCAACACCTACCCCGGCAAGCGCAAACTCATCCTCTGCGGCTTCCATGAAGCCACGCTGGCGGCCTTCGCCGCAGTGCCCATCGTGCACCCAGGCAAACGCCTGCTGTTGCAGTACACCACCACCAGCCCGCGCCTGCACGAGCTGCTGGGCGTGGCAAACCAGACCGATTAACCCGCCAGCACCCGCATGGGCAGCGGCGCGTAACCATGGTTGAGCGGGCCGTGGCCTTGCCCCGTGACCACAGCAGCCCCGGCTTCAATGGCGCCCCTGATGTAGCCGTGCCCGGCCTGCACCGCCTCTTCTAGCGTGTAGCCCAGCGCCAAGTGCGCGGCAATGGCCGACGACAAGGTGCACCCCGTGCCGTGGACGTTGCGGCTGGCTATGCGCGGGCCGCTCAGGCGCTGCCAGTAGGCGGCAGGCTCGCCGGCAATGGCCAGCACGTCGGTCAACATGTCACCCCCCAGGTGTCCGCCCTTCAGCAGCACAGCCTTTGCGCCCTTGGCCAGCAGGTCGGCACAAGCGCCTTCCAGTTCGTCCACCTCGCGCACCGGGCGACCTAGCAGCAAGGCCGCTTCGTCCAGGTTGGGGGTCACAACGGTGGCGCGCGGGAACAGTTCTTCCACCAGCACCGCCACCGTGGAATTCTCGATCAGTGCGTCACCGCTCGTGGCCACCATCACCGGGTCCAGCACCACGCGCTCCAGGCGGTAGGTGTCTATGGCCCAGGCCACGGCGTGCACGATCTCGGGCGCGTGGAGCATGCCGATCTTCACCGCGTCCACCCCGATGTCCTCCACCACGGCGGCAATCTGCTCCTTCAAAAAATCTGCAGGCACACCGTGGATGGCACGCACCCCCTGGGTGTTCTGGGCCGTCAGCGCCGTGATGGCCGACATGCCGTAGCAGCCCAACGCCGCAAAGGTCTTGAGATCGGCCTGGATGCCCGCACCGCCGCCCGAGTCGCTGCCAGCGATCGTGAGCACGCGAGGGTAGTGGGAAGGCGCAGGGTTTGTGACGGGGGACGCGTTCATGTGAAAAATTATCCCGCATCCCCCCATACCGTGGGCGTAACCTTGGCGTGTGATGTAATTTCGAGTTGACCATCATGCCGCCAACCTCTGTTTCTTCCTCCCCCCTTCGCAGTGCCGCGCCGGTGCTGGTGCTGGGCGCAGGCCTGATGGGCCGCTTGCTCGCCGTGCAACTGGCACAGGCGGGCCACTCTGTGCATCTGGTGGACGCCTCGGGCCCGGACGGCCAGGGCTCCGCCGCCCGCGTGGCGGCAGCCATGCTGGCCCCGTTGGCCGAATCTGCCATCACCGAACCCAGTGTGGTGGCCATGGGCCAGTACGCCCTGGGGCGCTGGCCCGAACTGCTGGCCACCTTGAGCCAGCCTGTGTACTTCCAGCAGAATGGCACGCTCATTTTGTGGCACCGGCAAGACGCGCATGAAGCGCAGCGCTTCAGCGCCCTGCTGGCCGCCACCGGCCGTGCCCTGCCCAGCCTGCCCGTGCCCGAGGCGCTGGACGCCACCCGTGTGGCCGAACTGGAGCCTGCCTTGGCGCAACGCTTCCACCAAGGCTTGTACCTGCCCGATGAAGGCCAGTTGGACAACCGCCAACTGCTGGAGGCGCTGACGGCCACCCTGACCAGCCTGGGCGTGAACATTGAATGGCACAGCGCCTGGACGGGCGAACAAGCCTTGGCTCACCAGCGCCAGCATGGTGGCTGGGTGCTGGACTGCCGCGGCCTGGGCGCGCAACCCGACTGGAAGGCGCTGCGCGGCGTGCGCGGCGAAGTGGCCCGCCTGCACGCGCCCGACGTGACGCTGCAACGCCCCACCCGGCTTCTGCACCCGCGCTACCCCATCTACATCGCGCCCAAGGAAGACCACATCTTCGTCATCGGCGCCACAGAAATCGAATCCAACGACATGTCGCCTGCCAGCGTGCGTTCGGTGCTGGAACTGCTGAGCGCCGCCTACGCCGTGCACCCCGGTTTTGGCGAGGCGCGCATCCTGGAGCTGTGCACCCAGTGCCGCCCCACACTGCCAGACAACCTGCCTGCCGTGCGTGAACTGGCGCCCCAGGTGCTGCAGATCAACGGCCTGTACCGCCACGGGTTCATGATCTCGCCCGCCGTGGCCGACGCCGTGCTGGAGCACATGCACCAAGGCAGCACTGCGTTGGCAGAGCGCCTGTCGCTGCGCTTCGAGCGCGCCCATGAACCAGCCCCCAACGCGCTGACGGTGTGAGCCCCTGAACCAGCCATGCGAGTCCTCATCAACCAGCAACCGCACGACCTGCCCGACGGCGCCACCCTTGCCGACGCGGTGCAGGCCATACAGGCCAGCGGCCCCTTTGCCGCCGCCGTGAACCTGCGCTTCGTGCCGCGCACCCAATACACCCAGACCACGCTGGCCGAAGGCGACCAGATCGAGATCATCGCGCCCGTGACCGGGGGTTAAGCCCCTGTTTGCCGAAACGCGCCCAGCGACACCACAGCTTGCCATGAACGCCACCGCTGCAACTTCCCACGACGCTCTCGTCCTCTACGGCGAACCATTTGCCAGCCGCTTGCTGCTGGGCACCGCACGCTACCCATCGCCCCAGGTGCTGGAAAACGCCGTGACACGCGCACAGCCTTGCATGCTCACAGCGTCGCTGCGGCGCCAGGGCGCGGGCGGGCTGGACCCTTCACAAGGCATCTGGCCCCTGCTGCAAAAAATGCAGGTGCCCGTGCTGCCCAACACCGCTGGGTGCCACAGCCTGCAAGAAGCCATTACCACCGCCGAGATGGCGCGTGAGGTCTTCAACACGCCGTGGATCAAGCTGGAGCTGATTGGCGACGACTACACGCTGCAGCCCGATACGCTGAACCTGGTGAGTGCCGCCGAACAGCTCATCAAGAGCGGCTTCAAGGTGCTGCCCTATACCACCGACGACCTGGTGCTGTGCCAGCGCCTGGTGGACGTGGGCTGCCAGGCCGTCATGCCCTGGGCTGCGCCCATTGGCACCGGCAAGGGCCCCATCAACCCCTACGCCCTGCGCACGCTGCGCGAACGCCTGAACGTGCCGCTGATTGTGGACGCGGGCCTGGGGCTGCCTTCGCACGCCTGCCAGGTGATGGAATGGGGGTTTGACGCCGTGCTGCTGAACACGGCGGTGGCCCTGTCGCAAGACCCGGTGGCCATGGCCGGCGCGTTTGCCGATGCCGTGCGGGCAGGCCGCAGCGCCTTTCTGGCTGGCGCCATGACGCCACAAGACAGCGCCCAACCCAGCACGCCCGTGCTGGGCACCCCCTTCTGGCACCATGCCTGAAGCCGGAAAGACAACGACACCCACGAACATGCCCAACGCGCAGCAAACCATGCTGACCATCGTCGAACGCCATCAGGCGTTGGGCTTGCCCAGCAACACCGACGCCCAGGCCACGCCTGCCGATGACACGCCCCACGCAATTGCCTACGCCGCCGCGCGCAGGCTGGGCTTCATCCCTGCTGACGCCGAATGCGTGGCTCAAGCCTGGCAGCGCCAGACCGAACGCACGGGACGCTTTGACGTGGACGCGTGGCCCAGCGAGGCCGTTGACTTTGGCGTGCGCACCAATGCTTTGCCGCAGGACTTCCCGCCCGCACCGCTGGCATTGGGTGTGTACGCCGTGCTGCCCAGCGCCGAATGGGTGGGCCGCATGGCACGTGCGGGACTGACCACAGTGCAACTGCGGTTGAAGTCGGCAGACGCCCAGGCTGTGCGAAACGAGATACGGGCTGCCATCGACGCCGTGGCAGGCACAGGCGCCAACCTCTACATCAACGACCACTGGCAAGAAGCGATTGCTGCCGGTGCTTACGGTGTGCACCTGGGCCAGGAAGACCTGGACACGCTGAAGCCAGAGGAATTGGCACAGATACGTGCCGCTGGCCTGCGGCTGGGGCTGAGCACCCACGGCTACGCCGAAATGCTGCGCGCCGAGGCGGTGGGCCCCAGCTACGTGGCGCTGGGCGCCGTGTTCCCCACCACGCTCAAGGCCATGCCCACTCCGCCGCAAGGGCTGGGCCGCCTGGGCGCCTACGCCCGGCTGTTGGGCCACCGCCCGCTGGTGGCCATTGGCGGCATTGGCGCCGAACACCTGGGTGCAGTTGCTGCCACGGGCGTGGGTTCGTTCGCCGTGGTGCGCGCCATCACGGCCGCTGCCGACCCCGAGGCTGCCGCCGGTGAACTTCAGGCGCTGTGGGAAGAACAGCGCAAGGCGCAAAAAATCTGACACCCTGGCTTCGCCAGCAAAAACGTAGCTATAATAGAAGGCTATTCCCCGATAGCTCAGTCGGTAGAGCGCCGGACTGTTAATCCGTAGGTCCCTGG
>CBKZAG010000163.1:0-7690 GCA_966692625.1 uncultured Comamonadaceae bacterium | reverse complement strand
CGCCTTCAAGTCGCGCGCCACCACCTTCAGCACGTAGTCGAAGTCGCCGGTCACGGCGTAGCACTCCTGCACCTGCGCCAAGCCGCTGACCACGTCGCGGAACTTCACCACCTCGCGGATGTGCCCGCGCTCCATGGTCACATGCACAAAGGCCAGCACCCCCAGGCCCACCTTCGCGGCATCCAGCCGGGCCTCGTAACGGCGCACGTAGCCGCGCTCCTCCAGCCGCCGGTGGCGCCGGTTGCATTGCGCAGGCGAAAGGTGCACTGCCTCGGCCAGTTCCAGGTTCGACACCCTGCCATGCGCCTGCAAATGGGCCAGAATGCGCCGGTCTGTCTGGTCCAGTTCGATGTCATGCAATTTATCTTCTCCTTGCAACCAAATTAACAAGGATGATTGCACAAATAGTGGTTTCCCTGGTGTGTTTATGCAAACCCATTGCGTCAATGGTGGCATAAAGTTTCGGCTTCAATCGTTTCAAGGAGCACCACCATGGCCGACCTGTTTGAGAACCCCATGGGCCTGTGCGGGTTCGAGTTCGTCGAATTCGCCTCCCCTACCCCCAACGTGCTCGAACCCCTGTTCGAGAAAATGGGCTTCACCCTGGTGGCCAAGCACCGCTCCAAGGACGTGGTGCTCTACCGCCAAGGCGGCATCAACTTCATCGTCAACCGCGAGCCGAAGAGCCTGGCGGGTTACTTTGCCGCCGAACACGGCCCCAGTGCCTGCGGCCTGGCCTTCCGCGTGAAAGACTCCCACAAGGCCTACGCCCGCGCCCTGGAAATGGGCGCCCAGCCCATCGAAATCCCCACGGGTCCCATGGAGCTGCGCCTGCCCGCCATCAAGGGCATTGGCGGTGCACCGCTGTACCTCATCGACCGTTACGAAGATGGAAAAAGCATCTACGACATCGATTTCAAGTTCCTGCCCCAGTTTGAAGACCCGTCCAGCCGCTATCCGGTGGGCCATGGTTTCAAGCTTATTGACCACCTCACCCACAATGTGTACCGTGGACGTATGGCTTTCTGGGGCGGGTTCTACGAACGCATCTTCAACTTCCGCGAGATCCGCTACTTCGACATCAAGGGCGAATACACAGGCCTGACCAGCCGCGCCATGACGGCACCCGACGGCCTGATCCGCATCCCGCTGAACGAAGAGTCCGGCAAGAACGGCGGCCAGATCGAGGAGTTCCTGATGCAATTCAACGGTGAAGGCATCCAGCACATCGCCCTGCTGACGGACGACATCCTGGCCAGTGTGGATGCCCTGCAGATGGCGGGCATCCCGCTGATGACCGCCCCCAACGACATCTACTACGAAATGCTCAACGAACGCCTGCCCGGCCACGGCGAACCCACCGCCGAACTGCAAGCGCGCGGCATCCTGCTGGACGGCTCCACCGCCAACGGCGAAAAGCGTCTGCTGCTGCAGATATTCAGCCAGACGCTGCTGGGCCCGGTGTTCTTCGAGTTCATCCAGCGCAAGGCCGACGAAGGCTTCGGCGAAGGCAACTTCAAGGCCCTGTTCGAGAGTCTGGAGCGCGACCAGATCCGCCGTGGCGCCATCCAGGTCGAGAAAACCCCAGCCTGACACCCCCCAACCACAAGGAGTCCCACACATGAACAAGCTCGATGGTCAGGCCCTGCAAGCCCAACTGGCCCTGGTGCCGCAATGGCGTTTTGATGAAGAAAGCCATGCCATCGAGCGGCGGTTCGTTTTCAAGGACTTCAATGCAGCCTTCGGCTTCATGACCCGCGTGGCCCTGGCCGCCGAGCAGCGCAACCACCACCCCGAGTGGTTCAACGTCTACAACCGCGTGGACATCACATTCACCACCCACGACGCCGGGGGCCTGACAACCCGCGACATCGAATTTGCGCAGTGGGTGGACGAAGCCGCCGCCAGCCAAGGCGGCTGACCACACACCCTTCCTGAAGGAGGCCAGCCATGCTTGCCGACACCGTACCGCCCCCCGTCAAACATGGCCTGGCCGCAGGCGAAGCCGGGCGCCCACCCACCGCCGACTGGACCATCGACCAGGGCTGGGCCAACTACACCCCCGGCGAGCACGCCACGTGGAAGACGCTCTACGAGCGCCAGATGCGCCTGCTGGAGGGCCGCGCCTGCGACGAATTCGTGGCAGGCATGAAGGCCCTGCCCATCGCGGCAGACTGCATCCCTGACTTCCGCCGCATGAGCGAAGTGCTGATGAAGCACACCGGCTGGCAAGTGGTGGCCGTGCCCGGCCTGGTGCCCGACGACGTCTTCTTCAACCACTTGGCACACCGGCGTTTTCCGGCAGGCCAGTTCATCCGCCGGGCCGACCAGCTCGACTACCTGGAAGAACCCGACGTGTTCCACGACGTGTTCGGCCACGTGCCCATGCTGATGAACCCCATCATGGCCGACTTCATCCAGGCCTACGGCGAGGGCGGCCTGCGCGCTCAGCAACTGGGCCATCTGGACATGCTGGCCCGGGTGTATTGGTACACCGTGGAATTCGGCCTGGTGCGCCAGAAGGGCAACGCGGGCGGCCTGCGCATCTACGGCGGCGGCATAGCCTCGTCGTACAGCGAAAGCATCTTCAGCCTGGACTCGCCCTCCCCCAACCGGGTGCGCTTCGATCTGCCCCGTGTCATGCGCACGCTCTACCGGATCGACGACTTCCAGGAAACCTACTTCGTGCTCGACAAACTGGAAGACCTGCTGGCCCTGGCACAAGTGGACTTTGGCCCGCTGTACGAGGAAGTAGCCCGCCAAGCCCCCCTGCCCCCAGGTCAGCTGCTGCCCGGCGACACTGTGCTCACGCATGGCACTGGCAGCTACCACCGCCAGAAGCGCGGCTGAGCCACTCACACGACAAACCATGACGCTTCAAAACCGCACCGTCCTCATCACCGGCGCCGCAGGCCACCTGGGTCGCGCCGTGGCGCAGCACTTTGCCAGCCAAGGCGCCCACCTGGCCCTGATTGACGTGAGCCAGCCCACGCTGCAAGACGCCATTCCACCAGGGCTGGGCGCCGACCGTGTGCTGACCCTGCCCACCAACCTGCTGAACCGCGAGCACACAGAACAGGCCGTGGCCGCCACCCTGCAACGCTTTGGCCGCATCGACGTGCTGGCCAACATTGCGGGCGGCTTTGCCATGGGCGACCCCGTGCACACCCTGAGCGACGACACCTGGGACGCCATGTTCAACCTCAACACCCGTACGCTGCTCAATGCTGTGCGCGCCACCGTGCCGCACATGCTGGCCCAGCGCAGCGGCAAGATCGTCAATGTAGGGGCGGCTTCCGCGCAAAAAGGGTTGGGCGAGATGGGCGCCTACTGCGCCAGCAAGAGCGCCGTCATCCGTCTGACCGAATCCATGGCAGCAGAACTGCGCGAGCAAGGCATCAACGTCAATTGCGTGCTGCCCACCATCATCGACACCCCAACCAACCGCGCTGCCATGCCCAGTGCCGACCCGAGCCGTTGGGTAGCCCCGGCCGATCTGGCCGCCGTCATCGGATTCTTGGCGTCCGACGCGGCTCGCGCCATCCACGGCGCGGCGGTACCGGTCAGCGGGTTGAGTTGACGGCGAATGCATCAGCCCAGCGTTGCACCTGGGCTTGAAGCTGGTCCAGCATCGCGTCATTGGTCACGCGCACATGCCAGTCACGCCACTCTTGTGGCACGGGCTCGGCAAACTCCATTTGGCGCAACAGCACCTCGGGGGTCGCATCGGAAGCATCCTGCCCATTGGCTTGACGCCTGACCAAGCGCTCACTCATGCGTTCGGGCGAGGCCACGCATTCCAGCAGCGCGAACGCGGCACCCGCGCGGCTGGCCAGTTGGCGCATGTGCTCCCGCTCATCCTGGCGCAGAAATGCCGCGTCCACCACAACCACAAAACCTGCTTGCACCAATCCTTGCGCCACCTCGCTCAGCCTGTTGTATGTGCGCTCAGTCGCGGCCTGGGTATAGAGCGTAGGCCCCGGACGGGCAGTGGCAGGCAAGCCATAAAGCCGCTTGCGCTCCACGTCTGACCGCACGCGCACGGCATGCACGCCTTTGGCAGCTAGCACGTCCACCAGCACCTGCGCCAGGGTGGACTTGCCAGAACCACTCAAACCCGTGGTCAACAGCAGCGCTGGCCGCGCTGGCAAGGTGACCAGTTTTTCAGCCAGACACCAGTAACGCTTAAACACCTCTGGACCGGTAGAGCTCAACAACGCCACCTTGGCCCGCACCAACGCACCGCTGGTGGCGTAGACATGCAAACCCCGCAAACCGTCAAAATCGCCAGTCTGCTCCACATAGGTATTCACAAAACGCAGGGCCAACTCCGGCAAACCATGCGCCAGCAAGTCCATGAAGAGGAAAGCGGCGTCGTGCATCACGTCTATGCAGCGCAGGTCGGGCTCGAACTCAATGGCGTCATACGCCATTTGCTGTCCCTGCCACTCCACAATGTTGGCCAAGTGCATGTCGCCATGCCCCTCGCGCACAAAGCCTTCGTCAAGGCGCCTGGCACGCCATTCGGCCAAATTTTCCAGGCGGATCAACTCCTTGCCCCGCAAGCTCTGCAGCCGGTCTTGCGTCAACCAGCCAGGTAAGGGGGATGCGGCAATTTCATCCAGGCTCTCGCGGGTCCACACGTCCATGTCCTTGCGCGGTACCCAACCCTTGGGCATGGGCGGCAAGGCTTGGTGAAACGAGGCCACGTGTGCAGCCAAAGCATCCACCCGGCTTGCGTCAAGCGCACCTTGCCGGGCCAGGTTGCTCCACAGGCCTTCTTGCGGAAAACGCCGCATGCGCAAGGCCCAGTCCGTAGGCAACTCGTTGGCCGAGCCCTCAAGCACAGGCGCATCAAGTGGGCCGAAGACCGGCACCACATCCAGGTACAAGCCAGGCGCCGTGCGGCGGTTCAGGCGCAGCTCTTCTTCACAGTAAACGCGTCGCAGTTCTGTCGTGGAGAAGTCCAGGAAGGGCAGCTTCACCGGCTTCTTGAACTTGTAGGCAAATTCCCCCGCCAGCACCACCGTCGAGATGTGGGTCTGCAAGACCTGCACGCCTGTGCCCCAATGGTCAAAACGCATCATGTTGCCAAGGGTATAAAAAAACCGCCTGGCAAGCCAGGCGGTTTTGGTTTCTGACACAAGCTGGCTTACACCAGCGTGGGATCAGAAGTCGTGGCGGATACCAGCGGCGTACAGACGCTCGCTACCAGCAACCTTCGTACCGGCAGCGTTCTTGACCTTGTTATCCTTGAAACCAGCGTACAGGGTGGTGCGCTTGGACAGGGAGTAGGTCACGCCCAGACCGAAGCCAGAACCCTTGCCGTTGGCGGCGCCAGCGATCTCCGACTTGCTGCGAGCATAGCCAGCGGAGAAGTTGAATGCGCCCATGGGCACGTTCACACCAAGGCTGAACTCGTCGTCTTCCGTGGTGCCTTCGTCAGCCATCTGGTAACCGGCGGACACGGAAGCCACGCCAAAGTTGTAGGAACCGGTCAGAGCTGTGTAATCCCTAGTGCCTTCGTCCTGGAAGCCCAGACCAACCTTCAGAGCGCCTGCGCTGTAAGACAGGGCCACGGAAGAAATGTCCGTCTTCACAGCATTGCTTTCGTCCAAAGCGTGGCTGGCTGCAAAGCCAAAACCGCTGAAGGAGGGGGACACGTACTTGACTTGGTTGTCACCACGGCCAGCGTAGTTGGCCAAGCCAGTTTTGCCGTACACACCACCGGTCGGGGTGAAGGCGGAGTCAAAGACGCTGGAGCTGATGGCGATAGGAGCAATGCCATCGTAGGCGGTGTAGGTGCGGCCCAGATAAACCGTACCGAAATTGCCAGCCAATCCAAGGTGCGCATCGCCATGGAACTGGCGAGTCGAACTGTTTTGAGTGCCGTCATCGACGTTGAAACGGTTTTCCAGTTTGAAGAATGCCTTCAAACCACCACCCAGGTCCTCGGTGCCCATCAGGCCCCAACGGCTGGTGGTCAAACCACCAAGGTCGCCGTTGAACATTTTGGTGGTGGAGGTGCCACCTGCAGTCGTGTCTTTGATGCTACCGATGGAAGCGTCAACACGACCGTACAGGGTAACGGTGGACTGGGCCATGGCGGCACCGGAAGCAGCCAGGACGGCCAGAGCGATCAGGCTCTTTTTCATTGAGGTTTCTCCTAGGTTTGAAACGACTACGGTCACCGAACCGGCGACCTGACTTCCATCTGGGAAGCTGAGGGAATTAAACCAGAGCATCTTTACAAAGCCCGCCATTTCCACCCGGCAAACTAGATTTGGTTGCGTTTTTGCAACAACACTTTTGTTTTGCTAGCACATAAAAAGTTTCAGCGTCAAGAGAAAGTACCCGTATCAAACAACAAAAAAGCCAGCTGGCGAACCAACTGGCTTCTCGAAGTTTCTGTCAAGCGGGGCAAGCCCGCTCAAAATCAGAAAGTGTGCTTCAGGCCGACAGCGTAGATGGAGTGCTTGTCGGTTTTCGTACCAGCGCCATCTTTGGTGGTGTCGCTATGGATACCGGTGTACACCGTGGTGCGCTTGGACAGGCCATAGGCCAGAGCCAAGCCGTAGCCCGAACGCTTGCTGGCAGTCACGCCGGCATTTTTGGTCTTCGACGTGGCGTAGTCAGCCGACAGGGTCAGAGCGCCACCCAGAGGAACGTCCACGCCCACCAAGTATTCGTTGGTTTTGTCATTGGTAGACTCGTCGCGACGGTTACCGTAGCTGGCCAGGAGCTTGGCCACGCCAAAGTCATAAGAACCGTTCACGCGAACAAACTTGTTGGAAAGACCAGTGGTCACAGACTTGTCTTGCTGATAAGCGGCGCCCGCATAGATCGGACCACCTTCATACTTGACATGAAAGGCGGTAGCACCAACGTTGGTGGTAACGTTTTCGTCCAAGGAGTAGCTAACCGCGCCGCTGAAACCGCCAAAAGAGGGCGTAGCGTAGTAAATGTTGTTGCCCGGACGCGCGGTGTAACCGGTGCTCAGGAACACATTGTTATTGGCAGACAGAATCGAGTCGAAAGCACCGTTGGTTGAACCGCTGATGTCGTCGTAAGCGGTGTAAACGTTGCCCAGCTTGACTTCACCAAAGCCACCAGAGAGGCCCACATAGGCTTGACGGTTGAATGCTTTCGTCGTGTCAGCGGCCGTACCGGTATCCAGATTGAAGCCTTGCTCCAACAGGAAGTTGGCCTTCAGACCCCCACCCAGGTCCTCGGTACCCTTGAAGCCGAAACGGCTGCCACTCACGCCACCGCTGTCCAGAACAGTGGTGCGGGAACCAGTCAGCCCGGACTTGGAAGAGCCAAACCAAACGTCGGCGATACCGTACACGGTCACGCTGGACTGAGCCATGGCAGCACCGGAAGCAGCCAGAACGGCCAGAGCAATGAGAGACTTTTTCATCTGAAATTTTCCCTATAAGTTTCAAGGACCAGCACAGACACTCTGCGCCAGGCAAATCCCCAAGAAGGAGAAGGTGCTTTGCTATTGCACCAGACTTTCAAGCCCGTCTTCACTTCGGCACCATGAAATGCGCCTGTACTGTTTCATAAAAGAGACAGTTTCTAAGTGTTTACCCGTAGATGAAAACCCTGACGCAAATATCACAAACGATACCCATCAATCGCACTTTTGCAGCGCCCAGGGAAAACCCCTGTGGGCTTTTTGCCTAAA
>CBKZAG010000162.1:0-7697 GCA_966692625.1 uncultured Comamonadaceae bacterium | reverse complement strand
CGCTGACGCCGCGCGAAGCCAAGGTGCTGCGCATGCGCTTCGGCATCGAGATGTCCACCGACCACACGCTGGAAGAAGTGGGCAAGCAGTTCGACGTGACGCGCGAGCGCATCCGCCAGATCGAAAGCAAGGCGGTGCGCAAGCTCAAGCACCCGAGCCGCTCGGACAAGCTGCGCAGCTTCATCGACTCGCTGTGACGGGCTGACCGGTGCAAAACAAAGACGGGAGCCTTGGGCTCCCGTTTTTTCGTGGTCAATCGCTCATTGTCGTGGCGCCAGAAAGATCACCGGCAATCAGCTTGAACTGCTCAATGGCGGCCTGCAGGTCTTCCACAATTTCCTGCGCAATCACGTCCGGCGGCGGCAGGTTATCGCTGTCGGCCAGCGATTCGTCCTTGAGCCAGAAAATGTCCAGGCTGGCCTTGTCGCGCGCCACCAGCTCGTCGTAACCATAAACACGCCAGCGGCCATCCGGGTTGTCGGCTGACCACGTCGGCTGCCGCAGATGGCGGTTGCCCACGCAGAACAGTTCGACAAACTCGTTCAGGTGCTCACGCTTGAGCGGGTTGGTTTTCAGTGTGAAATGCTGGTTGGTGCGCAGATCGTAGATCCACAGCTGCTTCGTCCACGGCGTTTCGCTGGCCGGTTTCTTGTCGAAGAACAGCACGTTGGCCTTGACCCCCTGCGCGTAGAACAGCCCCGTGGGCAGGCGCAGCAGGGTGTGCAGGTCGCATTCGTGCAGCAGCTTGCGGCGGATGGTTTCGCCCGCGCCGCCTTCGAACAGCACGTTGTCGGGCAGCACCACCGCCGCGCGGCCATGGGTGGCCAGCAGCGTTTTGATGTGCTGCACAAAGTTCAGTTGCTTGTTGCTGGTGGTGGCCCAGAAATCGTCGCGCTCGATGATGTCCTTCTCGGTCGTGGTGCGACCGTCCTCACCCACGATGACGGTGCTGCTCTTCTTGCCGAACGGCGGGTTGGCCAGCACCACGTCGTAGCGTTCCCCGGGGTCGGTGCCCAGCGCATCGCCCACCACCACCGGCACCGACTTTTCCGAGCCGATACCGTGCAGCATCAGGTTCATGGCGCAGACCCGCGCCGTGGCCTGCACCAGCTCGTAACCGGTGAAGGCCTTTTCCTTCAGGTGCCTGAGCTGGTCGCGCGTGAGGTTTTTGTAGTGCGTGGTGATGTGGTTATGGGCCGTGAACAGGAAGCCCCCGGTGCCACAGGCCGGGTCGCAAATGGTCTCGCCCGGCTGCGGCGCAATGCAGTCCACCATGGCCTGAATGAGTGCACGCGGCGTGAAGTACTGGCCCGCCCCGCTTTTCGTGTCTTGCGCGTTGCGCTCCAGCAGGCCTTCGTAGGCGTCGCCCTTCACGTCTGCACCCAGAATGGTCCAGGTCTCGGTGTCGATCAGATCTGCGATCACACGGCGCAGTTTGGCCGGGTCCTGAAACTTGTTCTGCGCCTTGGCAAAGATCAGCCCCAGCGTGCCGCGCTCCATGCCCAGGCGTTCCAGCGTGTGGCGGTAGTGGTCGAACAGGCTGTCGCCGTCGCGTTTGAGCAGTTCGGGCCAACCGTAGGCCGGCGGCACGATGCTGGGCTGGTTGTAGGGCGGCTTGCTGCGCTCGTCGGCCATCTTCAGGAACAGCAGGTAAGTGAGCTGCTCCACGTAGTCGCCATAGCTCATGCCGTCGTCGCGCAGCACGTTGCAGTAGTTCCAGAGTTTCTGGACGAGGGTGTTGGTGTTCATTGGGTTCAGGTTAATTGGGAGATCCGGCCCAGGCGGGCCAGAACATTGTTTTCCTGCTCGGGGTCGCTCAGCAGCCCGGGCAGGGCATTGGCAAACGGCGGCAGCGCCAGCAAACCAGCCACAGAACGGGCAACATGCCGCCTCACGTCGTCGGGCGCCGCACCGACCTCGGCAGCAAGTGTTGACCGCCCTTCCACCACGGTCAGGATGTCTTCAAGATCATGGCTCAGGAACACATCGTTCTGCCCCCTGTCCCGGAAGGCCTCGAACTTGGTGGCGAGGAAGTAAGGGGCCGTCAGGTGTCTCAAGACCAACCCTTCGGCCAATGTGGCACGTAGCGCCGCCTCAAAGGCAGGCCGGTACCAAGGGTTGGCAAAACCCAGCACCTTTTCATCCAGGGGCACCAGGTCCAGCTGCATGCGGTTCCAGAACCAGCGGAACGGCGGCGTATTGTCTTCCATCGTCTGCCGAAAGCCACGTTTTGAACCAACTGGTCCGCCAGCTGGTGGTAGCTGGCCAGCGACGCCACTTCGACGATTGCGTCCACATCTTCGGTCGGCCGCACGTCCATCAGTTTCGGGTTGTCGATCAGCAGCCCCGTCGCGCAACCGCCCACAAACACCACTTGCTCGCACAAAGGCCCCAGCGCCTGAGCCATTCCCGCCAGCAAGGCCAGATTCGGGTCAGCCACGGGGCGCCCCCTTGGCGGGCATCGGCGCGCTCGGGTCGATCAGGGCCTGCAGCCGCTGCAAGGCCATGTTCCGCTCGCGCGCTTTGCCCACCCGCAAGGCGTCGAACAGCGCCAGCAGTTCGTACAGCCGTTCGTCCTGCATGGCCGCAAACGGCACCGAAGGGTGCAGCGGCTCCACCCCGATGCCGCGCACCGTACCGTTCGGGTGCGGCCACACAAAGTCTGTGCTGCCCGGCGCAAACACGCCTGCGAACGCAGGCGCGCTGTGGCTTGTGGGCACGCCCACCGCCAGCGGCAGGCGCACACCCGGGAAGGCGTACCTGGCGCCGTGCAGGGTGAACTCGGCCAAGGCCTGTGCATGCACGCGCACCGGGTTGTCTTGCGCCGCGGCGGCGTCTGAGGGAGCCGCATGGCGGCGCACCCTTTTGCGCGTGACCCGGTAAATGCCTTGCTGCTCCTGAAATGACTGTGCTGCTCCACCCACGGCGCCCGCAGGCAAGGCCGCAGCCTCACGGTTCTGCAACAGCAAACCTGACAGCAAACCCCGCTTCACCGCAGCGTGAGCTTCTGAAGCGCTTAGCCCCAACTCCTGCGCCAGCCGGGCATACGTCCAGCGCCGATCGCCCCAAGCCACGAGCTTGAGAGCAACGAGAAAGTCCTGGGGTTTGAGCTGCATTTATTCCGTATTCGCGATTTGCGAATACGGAATATAAGGGAACGAGCACCAGAACACAAGCCTCAACGCACACCGACTTCAAATACCCAACGGCAACTCGCGTGCATCCAGGCCCATGGCCTGCAGCTCCCGGCGGAAATGGGTCATGGCCAGGGGAACCACCTGTGCCACCAGCACATACTGATAGGGTTCCGTGGCGAAACGCTGGCCGATCAGTTCTTCAGTCACGTCGGCCGGGTATTCAAACTTGCCTTCGTAACGACCTTCGAACACCGCGCCGGTGTCTGCCCCGTCAGGGGTTTTGGCGGTGGCATGCAGCACGACACTGACCAATGCCAGCAGTGGGCCATCTGCGTTGGCCGAGGTACCCAAGCCGACCTCGATGTCCTGTCTGAGTTCCAGACTCAGCTTCTGCTGCGCAGGCGCGGGCGCACTGTTATCGCCTCGAAACTGCGTCACCCGCAAAGACACAAGGCGCGGACGCTGCTCAACTACTTCCATTGGCGCTCCTGCTGCTCGAAGTCATGACCCGCGACGGGGTAGGCGTGCATGCCCACAGACGGCAAAGGCCTGAAGCCGCCATTGCCGAAATTGGCAGCGATCACGTTGCTGGAATTCTTCCTTGCGTACACGATTTGCGCCACGGGCTTGGCCGGGCGCAGCTCAGCGGTCATGCCCTCCTGCTCCACCAACATCCAGAAGGCCTCTTCGCTGCGCAACACCAGGCGCAGCAGCTTGTCCATGGCCTCGGAATGCGCCACGTCATCGTTTTCGTACTTGCTGAAAGCCACAGGGCCACCACCGAACAGCCGGGCCGCCTGCTTCTGGTTGATCTTGTAACGTTCGCGCAAAGCCACAACCTCGGCCCCGCTGAGCAAGCCATCCACCTGCTTGCGAAACGCCATCATGGCCCGCTTGTTGGCGCGCATCTCGGCCGCGCCGGCAAAGTCGGACCCGCACGCATCGCACAGCTGATAATGCGATGGCACCTGGCCCTTGTGCCCTTTGTATTCCTCTTCCACCAGCTCCACGTGTTCGGTCACGTGGCCAGCCCCGCAAATGGGGCACAGTGTTTTGTCATTCATACAGACCTCCTGGTCATGCGGTTCGCTCAGGTATGGCAAGACACCATCAGCACCAATGCTCCTGTCTTGCCAATCGCGAACTTCAGGAAATATTCCATCGTCATTTCTTTGTGGGCTGCTTCCACCCACTCGCGGCGCCGGACGGTGTAGGCATCGCACGCGGCCCACGCCTTGCCGTTGCCACACCACTCGGAATCCTTGTAGTCACTCGGCGTCAAACTTTGAATCAACTCCGCCACGTCGTCCGCGTCCCAGGTCAAGTTCGCCACGTCCCGCGAGCACTTCCTGGTCCAAAGGAGCAAACCACCGGACTTGCTCACCAGCCCCTGCACCCGCTCTAACGAATACAACGGCCCACCGCCGATCTTGACCCGGTCGCCCGGCACCGGACCACCACTGTACTCTGAAACGATGATGGAGTTTACCATTATGGTAATTTAAGAGGTATACGCTCGGAAAAACCGTGTTTTACAGGCTCAACCGAGTTGTGCCTCCTGCAACTCCTTCAGCGTCCGACCCTTCGCGTCCTTCCACTCGATGCGCCCGTTGGCGCTGCGGCCCAGCACCACGGCTGCGGCGGTGCTGGGTGAGCTGAAGCTGTAGTCCTGCGTGAAGCGGTACAGGCCTTGACCACAAAACCCTGGCTCGCCTCGTAACCTGTGGCCTGCACGCCCTTGCCCTTGCAGGTGAGCACCGGGCTGGCCTTGGCCGTGGGGGCCGGCGCCTGCTCGAACGCATGCACCCCTAGCACCGGCAGCATGCCCAGCATGTGGGCCAGAAAGACTTCCATGTCGGCGCGGTCGGCCTCGCTCAGGCTGGGTTCGGCGGGCTGGTTGGCGTTGTCCAGCGGCACCCGCTTGGCTGCGCGGGCCAGCGCGATCAGCCGCGCCTCCAGAAACTGCACATGCGCCTTGTTCAGCTGCCCGGCCGTGGCCGTGGTGAAGCCGATGGTGCGGGTCCAAAAATCCTTCTGCGCGTAGTGGTTTTCCAGCCGGGGGCGGATGGGGTCGCCCTCGCCCACGTAGAGCATCTCGCCCTCACTATCCGGCCGCGGCACCAGCAGCAGATAGACGCCGGTCTGCGCCAGCTCCGGCCGCGCCTTCACCTGCGGCAGCAGCGCCCGCGGAAACACCAGCGCCTTGCCGATCCAGTTGGACTTCTCGACGATGCGCAGGCCGTCTGGGTCACCGTCGGCGACGAAGATGCGGAGGGAGAAGGGGGTTTGACTATTGGACATAGTCACGCCTGGCTCTCAGCCTTTTTATCAAGAAATTTTCCCAGCGCCTTTGAAAGAAAGTCATAAACGGGATGTGCAACCGGTTCGACCCCCTTACCCTGCGCGGGGTTGGTGCGCACTTCCAAGAACACCTCAGCCGTGATTTCTTGCTCATATTTAGGCGCTTGCCGGCGAAAACCCTCAACCGCCTTCGCAATTGCCGCCTTATGCGAATATTCTCGCTCCAAATGAAAGTTGTCTGCAAATGCTTTCGTAAAAAATCCGGTCAACCAAGTTGCCGGAGCAAGCAATAGCAACTTCCCAATCACGGAATACCACGGCGCACTTCCATTGTCTGGGTATACCGCGATCAACGCTCCGAATAACCCCGGCACCAAATGCGCAGCCAATGGCAACGCTGAAACAGCAAGTAACGCAATTGAAAAAACAAATCCAATTGATGTGAACAGCATGCGCGTCGCATAGCGTTTCCGTGCTTCTTCCATACTCACTGCAATGCCCACGGTATTGGCACCTGCGATCATTGAGTCCGCGAGTTTCGTTAGACGCTCAATTTCCAGCGCATTTGATTGGTTACTTTTGTTGACGGTCGTCGCCGTACGCTCATGTTCCTGAAAGGCCTGATTGCGGGATTCAAGCTCAGCCTGAAATGCTTCAAACTTTCCTTGATATCCAACCACAAGCGCACCGAGCTTTTCCGCTTCTTCCCCTGTCGTTCGTATCCGCTCAACAAGACCGACGACATTAGATACATCGCTGGACGCACCCATTTGCAATTCGCGCAAAGTTGTGACGAGGGTTTGTGCTTGTACGTGCGCCTCACGAATCTCCTTCTCCATGTGAGCCACAGAATCAACGACGGAACCGACAGCGTTCCGATCCGAGGTCAACTTGGACATAATTATTGCGGCTTGTCTCTGCGCATCAGCGAGTGCTCGCAAGCTGTCTTCAAAATCGCCAGCCGAAGATGCGCGACACAAAGGCAACAGCGCACCGACTATCACCGTCAACTGATTCAGTGCACCAAACATTTCAGCAAATGAGCCGTTGCAATCGTGCTGTTGCATGACATTTTCAGACTCAACAATTTGAATCAAGAACGCATCATTTCCATCGCGAATTTTTCGCCCTTCGGCCCATCCGCTACTAACCTGACTCAGAACGGCCTCGGCATGCCTTTGAAATAATTGAAGCTGCTCCCGTATTTGCGAAACTCTAGCCCCCAACACCACAACATTGAGGTCATCGTCACTCTTGGGCGTAAGAGACAAAAGAACTCCGAGAACGTATATCAAGCGTCTTGAGAAAATCTCCAGAGATTGTCCTTGAAATCCTGGTCGATCACGCTCGAAGTCATACCCGCCTTGCTTAAAAATGGCATGCAGTTTCTCCCACGCCACATTGGCTGAATCAAGATCCGAAAACAGAGGTTGCAGATTCATCTTCTCTCCCTTTATTGACCAGATTGTGCAAACGCCTTTGCAAGCGTTGCTTGCCGCAACGCTTGTGCGCGCTGGAGGTTGGTATCGACCTCGGCTTCGACTTCGCGGATGATGGATAGGTAGCGGTCGACTTCGGCGACGATTCGGGCCTGTTCCGCGAAAGGTGGCACGGGCAATGCAATAGAGCTGAAGTTCGCCAGATTGACTTTCAACTGCGCAACGCCTTTGGTGATGCCTAAGATTTGGTCTTGAACTCTCCGTGACGCAATGGCATACTCAACGAATGCAGGATCAACGTCGGTTTTGGTCACCCGCAACTTGATGCAATCGGCAGTAATAACAGCGGGTGGGCGATTTTCCGGATAGCGACACACATCCCCAGGTGGATCACCCATTTTTGTCACAAGAATGTCGCCAGCCTCTACCGAATGCGCTGCCAGCTCTGCAGCCTTGTCAGCAGTGACGTAAACAGTGTTTTCACCGCCGAACGCCCCAGAACGGATATTGCGCACGAAAACCAAAGGCACACCTTCGGTCTTGTAGTCGCTCACCTTCAAACTGCTACCGAAGGGGCCTATCGCTAAAGAATAGGGTTCACCAGCAGACAACTCCTCGGGCGATGCCCACACCCAGCCTGTAGGCAGTTCGGGCAGTACCTCGGTTTCAGGAGTCACTGGCTCGCGATACTTTCGCTTGCCTGCCCACTTCGTCCGCCTCTCTTCAAGAATCCGCTGCAAAAGTTGTTCGCCAGTTTCGTAAGTGCGCCCTTCGCGGCGGGCGATGCTGGCTTCGGTTTCGACGAGGCGGCCTTCGACGG
>CBKZAG010000161.1:0-7708 GCA_966692625.1 uncultured Comamonadaceae bacterium | reverse complement strand
AAGGATGACGTGTCTTCTTCCGCGTGGTTCTCACAGCGGCGCAGACCTCTGCTGTCGCCCTACGGTGTGGGAACCATTGACCAAGCCTTGTTTGCCACGCTGAACGTCAAGCACCACTTCGTCAGGCTGTGGGGCTTGGCCAACCGTGTGGTGGTGTTGGATGAAGTTCATGCCTACGACACTTACACAAGCGGTTTGATTGAGGCGCTACTGCGCTGGCTCAAGGCTCTCGGTTCCTCGGTAGTGCTGATGAGTGCCACCTTGCCCGAGAACAAGAGGCGTTCGCTCATGGCCGCTTGGGGCGTCAATGCGGATCAAGTGCCCGAATTGCCGTATCCCCGTTTGGTCATGGCCGACGCTCAAGGCGTGCAGGGTGCCACCTTCGCTGCACGCTCCTTGCCTTCCATCAGCTTGCATGCGGTGGGTGAGGGCATCGAATCCCTGGCGCAATGTGCACTGCAACAGCTTGAAAACGGCGGGTACGGCGCGGTGATTGTCAACACCGTTGACCGGGCTCAAAAGCTGTATCGCGAGTTGCAACCATTGCTGGGTGCGGACGTTCGTTTGATGTTGTTTCATGCCCGCTATCCCGCAGACGAGCGGGGCCAGCGCGAGCGTGACGTGATGGCGGCGTTTGGCCAGTCAAATCCATCTGTTCAACGGGAGGGCCGGGTGCTGCTGATTGCTACCCAGGTGGTGGAGCAAAGCCTGGACATTGACTTTGACTTTCTGATCACAGACTTGGCGCCTGTTGACTTGATCCTGCAGCGTGCGGGGCGCTTGCACCGGCACCAACGCACACGGCCCGCGGCGCACGCCCAAGCACGGCTGTACGTTGCGGGGCTGGCGCCCGAGCATCTGCCCGAACTGAAAAGCACAGCCTGGGAGTTTGTGTACGACCCTTACATCCTGGGCCGCACCTGGGCCTTGCTGTCGCGCGAGAGTGTCTTGACCCTGCCCGGAGACATCGACCGTCTGGTGCAGGCTGTTTATGGCGACGACCCGCTGCCTGAAGATCTGGATGAGGAGGCGCTTGCCTACATCACGCAAGAGGCCTATGGCAAGCGACTGGCGCACGAAAAAGACGAACGGCAAAAGGCCGTCAACATTGCTGTGGACGCCAAGGCTGAACCGCAACTGGCGTACTTGGAGAAGCCGCGCGGCAACGAAGAAGGCGAAGGGCTGGGGCTGGTCAATAAAACCCGTTTGGGCGACGACGCCATCACCGTGGTGCCGGTGTATGCCGTCGAAGGTGGGTGGAGCGTTACCCCAGAGGGTGAGGCGTTTGATCCACAGCAACTCGTTACCGATGCGCTGGCCCGTCACCTGTATGGCCGCCAACTGAAGATCAATCGCAAGGGGTTGGTGGCGTACTTTGCAGGCGTGACTGCACCCCCAGCTTTCGTTGAACACCCGTTGCTGCGTCATTTGAAGCCGATGGTGTTTGAGGTTGGCGCTTGTGTCGTGGGCGGTGTCGAGTTGCGGCTGGGAGATTTGGGGTTGGAGATACGAAAGTCGGGGGAGGCAATGCCTCCCCCGGGCGTCCCTACGAAGTAGGGAAGTTGAATAGCCATACAGACAGTGTCAGACAGCTAGCCGGTTCATCCCTGCATCAGCAGGGAGGACGGATGTGGATTATCCGCGAAAACCACGACTTTGAATTTATTGTCAGACATCTAGCCTTGATGGTTTATGTAATTTCAACTAAGCTTGCCCCCATGTTCCAAATTGGAGAAGGGCCATGGGGTCGTCTGTCGGATGGTTTTTTGCGCTGTTGGACTGGTTGGTCGAGAGAGGGGCTTCGCCGTCTTCTTGGCTGGTTTTGTTGGTATGCGTCGTGTGCGTGATTCTTTGGAAGGCCAAGCGATTCAAGATGTTGATCGAGTGGAGTGCCGATGACTCGAAAGGATAAAGATGCTGGCAAGTTTTAGTTTGTTGGACGAGCCTTGGCTCCCCGTTCGCATGGCGGACGGGCAGGTCAAGGACGTGGGGCTGCTGGAGTTGTTTGACCAGATCGAGCACGTCAGCGCATTGGCCGAAACCTCTCCGCCCAGTCTGGTGGCGCAGTACCGCCTTTTGCTGGCCATTGCCCACCGTGCGTTCACGACGGAGCACGGGCCATGGACCGAAGCGCACCGCGCCAAGTGGTTCCGTGAAGGGTTGCCACGGGGCGTGGTTCAGGCGTATCTGAACAAATGGCGCGAGCGGTTCTGGTTGTTTCACCCAGAACATCCGTTCATGCAGGTGGCAGCTCTGGCCGCGTTGCCTGAAACCAAGGACAAGCTCAAGCCCTGGACCCAAGTTTCCTTGGCCAGTGCGAATGGCAACACGCCTGTGGTGTTTGACCACTCCAGCGACGACGCGCCCCGTGCCATCCAGCCAGGCGTGGCCCTGCGGGAGCTGTTGGGCTTCTTGCAGTTCACGCCCGGCGGCTTGGTGCAGACATTGCGGGTTTCTGACAATGCCGGGCCGTTGAGCAATACCGCAGCGGTGGTGCCAGTAGGCGCCAGCTTGCAGCAAACCCTTCTACTGGCCTTGCACCCTTGCGGTGCCAACAGTGACTTGCCCGCATGGGAGCGAGACGCACCGCAGCGCCATGAACTTGTGGCCGAACCGGCCTTGCCAACCGGAGCCAACGACCGCTACACCCGCCTGAGCAGAGCGGTGCTTTTTCATAAAACGCCTACAGGCCGCGTGCAGTGGTTGCACTTCGCCGTAGGCATGGCCATGGCCGACGACCAGAACGCGCCAGACCCGATGGCGAGCTTTCGCGCAGGTAAAGACAAATTGGTGCGTGTCACCTTCACCGAGGGCAAGGCGTTCTGGCGAGATCTGCCAGCCCTGGTTCCAGATGCTGAAGGAAAGTTGAGCAAGCCCGCGACTGTGTTGGGGCTTGCGGCCAGCTTGCGAATGGCGATAGGAGACGACGGTGACCAGCCCTTGCTTGTCGCCGGGTTGGCCAGCGACCAAGCCAAGCTTCTGCGTTGGCGCTGTGAGCAGATGGCGTTGCCCCCGGCTTTGCTCAGCGATACCCGGCTGGCGGGGTTCCTTCGAGACAAAGTCCGTCAAGCCGAGGGACTGCACGATCGCATCAGGTCCCTGGGAACCACCATGTTTGCCGAAACCATGCCCGACCCGGACAGCAAAGACACCCGTGCCCGCGCCCGTGCCCTGCTGGATGGGGGCGCGGCCACGTCCGTGTTCTTCTCGCACGCCGAAAGGGCGTTGCCGCAGTTGCTGCAGCACATTGCCCACACAGATGCGGAAGCGGCAGAGAACCATTGGTCGGCCCGCTTGCTGGAGGCAGCGCAAGTCAGTTGGACGGTGCTGGCACAGCAGCTTGGGCGCACACCCCAAGCCATTCGGGCAGAGGCCCGGGGGTGGCCACGTTTTCAAGGCGTGCTGCGCGAGTTCAGACCCGCCAGCCCCATCACTCAACCACCAGAGGAGGCGCAAGCATGAGTGACTTTGCCAACGACTTTTTGAAGCACTTGGCGGCGTTGTCTGAACGCCAGCCGGGTGCCCTGGCGGCGCTGCGCCGAAGCCTGGGGTTTGCCCCGGGAGCCTATCCGCCAGCGTATCCGTATGTGGAGCGTTTTGTGGCGGCAGAAAGCCATGCCAACCACCCACAACGCTTGGCACTGTATCTGGTGGCGGGGTTGTATGCCATGCACCCGCACCAAGCGTCCGCCAGCTTGGCCAGCAGTCTGGCCCAACTGATGCGCCAGCGCGGCAAAGACCAGGGCAGCAGCATCGAGAAGCGTTTCGTGGCTTTGCTGGGCGCCGATGCAGAGGACTTGCCCAACCACCTGCGCCAGATCGTCAGCCTGCTGTCTGCCGATGGTGTGGGCCTGAACTACGCCACGCTGCTCAACGACCTGAGTTTCTGGCTGAACACGGGCCTTGACCCGGAAAAGCGCGACCGTATCCGTCAACGCTGGGCCAGAGACTTTTACCGTGCACTGGCACCCGCCACCGAAGAATCATCCACCGTCAACCAAGATTGAGAGGCCTGTCATGACCCTGTTTGTTGAATACCACCTGATCCAGAACTTTGCACCGTCCAACCTCAACCGCGACGACACAGGTGCGCCCAAGGACGCCTTGTTTGGTGGGCACCGCCGTGCACGGGTGAGCAGCCAGTGTTTCAAGCGCGCCATACGTTTGGCGTCCCAAGAACACGAACTGCTGGCGCCACAGTACCGTGGTGTGCGAACAAAGAAGTTGCTTGCGCTGCTGCAAGCCAAGCTGCCCGGGCGGGATGCACAAGAAGCCCAAGGGAAGATTGAAGCCGCATTGGCGGCGGCAGGCCTCAAGCTCAAAGACGACGGGCAGACCGAATACCTGTTGTTCCTGGGCGAAGGGGAAATTGCCGGTTTGGCGGAGCTGATCGAACAGCATTGGGATGAGTTAGTGGCCAGCCCAGCAGGTGGCGAGAAGAAGGGCAAGAAAGAGGCCAAAGCCAGTGCGCCAGATGAGGTGAAGAAGAAAGCCAAGGCACTGCTCAACGGCGGCAAGGCCGTGGACGTGGCACTGTTCGGGCGCATGCTGGCTGACATGCCCGAGGTGAACCAGGATGCAGCCTGCCAAGTGGCGCATGCCATCAGCACCCACAGGGTGGAGCGGGAGTTTGACTACTTCACTGCCGTAGATGACGTGGGCGGGCCGGAGGAAACTGGCGCCGGCATGATTGGCCAAGTCGAGTTCAACTCCGCCACGTTCTACCGCTATGCAGTCGTGGATGCCACCAAATTGCTGAAGAACTTGCAAGGCGACCAGGACTTGACCTTGGCCGCGCTGGAGGCGTTCACGCAAGCCAAGGTGCGTGCCGTGCCCACGGGCAAGCAAAACACCTTTGCGGCGCACAATATGCCCGCGTTTGTTGGTGTGTGCCTGCGGCATGCCGCGCCCTTGAACTTGGCCAATGCCTTTGAAAAACCCGTCGCGCCTGGGCGCGATCAGGCACTCAGCAGCCAGTCGGTGGAGGAGCTTGCCAAGCACGAAGCATTGTTGGCTGGTGTGTATGCCGATCCGCGTGACCGTTGGGCTTATCTGGACCTGAGCGGTGCCTGGCCAGAGGGGCGGGGCGAGCAGCAGGCCAACCTTGCAGCCTTGGCCAGTTGGGTGAAAGAACAGGTTGCAGCGGAACAGGGGCGCTGAGCATGGCCACCTTGCTGCTGCGTTTGCAAGGGCCCATGCAGTCGTGGGGCACCACCAGCCGCTTTGACGAGCGCGACACGCAGTTGGAGCCCTCCAAATCGGGTGTGATCGGGCTGGTGTGCGCGGCACTGGGCCGCGACCGTGCCGAGCCCGTGGACGATCTGGCACGCTTGCGCATGGGTGTTCGTGTGGACCGCGGAGGCGTGCCCATGCGCGACTACCAGACTGCCACTGGCGTGATCAACGCGGAGGGCAAGGCCAAGCTGGACCGAACGGTCATCAGCCCGCGTTACTACCTGGCCGATGCCGTGTTCCTGGTGGGGTTGGAGGGGAACGATCAGACGTTGCTGGAATGCATTCACTTGGCGTTACAGGCACCTTACTGGCCCTTGGCCTTGGGACGCAAGAGCTTTGTGCCCAGCATGCCTGTGGCCATATCCGGGGCACTGTTGCCGCAGGAGCTGTCAGCCGCGCTGCGCTTCTGGCCAAGGCTGGTGCCTGGTGATGAGCAGCAACCGCTGCGCTTGCTGCTGGAGCACGCAACAGAAGGTGCCGTGCGGCTGGATCAGCCCGTGGGAACTTACAGCGACCGGCGCTTTGGGCCGCGTTTTGTCAAACAGGAAATGCTGCATGTACCTGACACGATTGATTCTTGACCCCCGGTGTGCGCAAGCACGCCGGGACTTGGCAGACGCCTACGACATGCACCGCACGCTGTCGCGTGCCTTTGTGACGGGCGATGCCGAACAGCCCAATCGCTTCTTGTGGCGGCTGGAGCGTGATACCAATCCTTGGACGCATCCCACGGTATTGGTCCAGTCTCGTCATGCCGGAGAGTGGGATTCGTTGCAGTCCCTGCCGGGCTATTTGCAGAAACCGGCAGAGAGCAAAACGGTTGAACTCGATAGGCACGTGCAGGCTGGTGCCTATCGCTTCCGTTTGATGGCCAACCCCACAGTGACGCGACTGGGCAAGCGCTATGGTTTGATGGACGAAGAGGCTCAACTGGAATGGCTGAAACGCCAGGGTGCGCGCCACGGCTTTGCCGTCAAGGCCGGTGTGGTGAGTGCATCTGACTTGCTGGAGAGCAAGCGCAAACCGGGGGGCAACATCACTGTGCAACAGGTGTGCTTCGATGGGGTGCTAGAGGTGCAGGAACCGCCCAGTGTTCGAAATGCCCTGCTGGACGGCATAGGCCCAGCCAAAGCCTTCGGTTGCGGTCTTCTCAGCCTGGCCCGGGCATGACGCTTCCGCCCCTCAAGCCCTTGCCCATGAAGGACCGTGTTTCCATGGTCTTTATCCAGTACGGGCAAATTGATGTGCTGGATGGTGCGTTCGTGGTGATCGACCAGAACGGTGTGCGCACGCACATACCCGTGGGGTCGGTGGCTTGCATCATGCTGGAGCCCGGTACACGTGTGTCCCACGCTGCGGCGCACCTGGCGTCAATGGTAGGCACCTTGCTGGTTTGGGTGGGGGAGGCTGGCGTGCGCCTGTACGCCAGCGGTCAGCCCGGCGGCGCGCGGGCAGACAGGCTGTTGTATCAGGCCAAGTTGGCGCTGGACGACGAATTGCGCCTGAAGGTTGTGTGCAAGATGTACGAAGTGCGGTTTGGCGAGCCCGCGCCCGCACGGCGCAGCGTGGAGCAACTCCGTGGCATTGAGGGCGTGCGGGTGCGCGAGACGTACAAGCTGCTGGCGCGCGAACACGGCGTGGATTGGCGGGCGCGAAACTACGACCGCCAGCAGTGGGACGCGGCAGACGTGCCCAACCGGTGCTTGTCCGCTGCCACAAGTTGCCTGTACGGCATTACCGAGGCGGCGGTGTTGGCTGCGGGGTACGCGCCCGCCGTGGGGTTCATCCACACCGGCAAGCCGCTTTCGTTTGTGTATGACATTGCCGACCTTTTCAAGTTCGAGACGGTGGTTCCTGTGGCGTTCAGGGTGGCCGCGCGCAAGCCACACCAGCCAGAGCGGGATGTGCGTCTGGCTTGCAGGGACATCTTTCGTTCAAGCAATTTGCTGGCGCGGATCATTCCGGCCATTGAGGATGTGTTGGCGGCTGGGGGCGTGCTGCCGCCTGAAGCGCCTGTGGAAGCTGTTGCGCCAGCCATACCAAACCCGCAGGGCATAGGCGAAGCTGGACACAGGGTGCAAGGATGACTTTTTTAGTGGTGGTTACGGAAAACGTGCCCCCGCGCTTGCGTGGGCGTTTGGCCATCTGGTTGCTGGAAGTGCGCGCGGGCGTTTACATCGGAGATGTGTCCAAACGCACCCGGGAGATGATCTGGGAACAACTTCAGGCCGGATGTGAAAACGGCAATGTGGTCATGGCCTGGGCGAGCAGCCATGAGTCGGGGTACGAGTTCCAAACCCTCGGGGAAAACCGCCGGATTCCGGTGGAGTTTGATGGGCTGAGGTTGGTTGCATTTCAGCCTGTTGGGACAGGTGATCTTTAACAACTCAATTCGGTAGAATTTGACGAGGCATTTTTTCCTTTTGGAATCAAATGCTTGCGTTAAGTGTGTTCCCCGCGCATGCGGGGATGA
>CBKZAG010000160.1:0-7719 GCA_966692625.1 uncultured Comamonadaceae bacterium | reverse complement strand
AGCTTCCACCTTGCCCACCAGGTCCGCGCCCACGTCGGCGCCCTTGGTGAAGATGCCGCCGCCCAGCCGCGCGAAGATCGAGATCAGCGACGAGCCGAAGGCAAAGCCGATCAGCGGGTTGAGCAGTTTGGCGAGGTTGGCAGCGGGGTTCAGGTTGCCGTTGCCCACCAGGAACCAGAAAAAGCCCGCCACACCCAGCAGCCCCAACCCCACCACCAGCATGCCGGTGATGGCGCCGCCACGAAACGCCACGTCCAGCGCCGGGCCGATGCCGCGGGTGGCGGCCTGGGCGGTACGCACGTTCGCGCGCACCGAAATGTTCATGCCAATGAAGCCACAGGCGCCTGACAGCACCGCGCCCAGCACGAAGCCGATGGCCGTGGCCCCGTCAAGGAACACCCCGATCAGCACCGCCAACACCACGCCCACAATGGCAATGGTGCGGTACTGCTTGGCCAGATAGGCGGCCGCGCCAGCCTGGATGGCCCCGGCGATTTCCTGCATGCGGGCGTTGCCCGCGTCCTGGGAAAGAATCCACGTGCGCGACCAGAACCCGTAAACGACGGCCACCAGTCCGCACACCAGCGCAAAGATCAGCGCAGATTGTCCAACCATAGATTTCTCCTGCTCGTTTCGACTTGGAGGAAGCCAACGCACGCGAGCCACTGGCTTCCGCTGCGTTGCTTCCTCGCACATTACCCACGTTGTGTGTCAGAACGGGCAGGGCGATTGGCCAACGTTCGCAATTTATCGCAAATTGCCGGTTTTGGCACTGTTGCGGCGCAGCAGCCATCCCAGGTGGGGAAGGACGTCAGCGTCGAATCAGTAAAATCGGGCCCAATTCCACTGTTTCTTCAACTCCTTTCAACGAGTCAACATGTCTCTCGACCACGTCACCCCCGGCAGCAAGGTGCCTGAAGCGTTCAACGTCATCATCGAAATCTCGATGAACGGCGACCCCATCAAGTACGAAGTGGACAAGGCCTCTGGCTGCATCTTCGTCGACCGCTTCATGAACACCGCCATGCACTACCCGACCAACTACGGTTATGTGCCCAAGACCATTGCTGGCGATGGCGACCCGGTGGACGTGTTGGTAATCACCCCTGTGCCGCTGCCCCCCGGCGTGGTGGTGCCCTGCCGCGCTCTGGGCATTTTGAAGATGGAAGACGAAGGCGGCGTGGACGGCAAGGTGCTGGCCGTGCCCACCGAGAAGATCCTGCCCCTGTACTCCCAGTGGAAGTCCCTGGAAGACCTGAACCCGGTGCGCCTCAAGGCCATCGAGCATTTCTTCGAGCACTACAAGGACCTGGACCCCGGCAAGTGGGTCAAGGTGCTGGGCTGGGACAACAAGGACGCAGCCCACAAGGAAATTCTGGACGGCATCGCCGCCTACGAAGCCGATCAGAAGGCCTGACCTTCCTCGGTCTGCCCGCTGCGCAGGCTCAGAGCCGGTGGCGGGTAGCTTTTGGAGCCCCTTGCCGGGCCCGGTTCACACCGGGGGTCGCAAGGGGCTTCGGCTTTCCAGGTGTTCCAGGTAGCTCGCCACGCCGTCGCCCTCACGCTGCAGGAAGCGCTCCACGGCATCGGCGAAAGCAGGGTGGGCCAGCCAGTGTGCGCTGTGCGTGACCACCGGCAGCAGTGCGCGCGCCATCTTGTGCTCACCTTGCGCGCCACCCTCAAAGCGCTGCACGCCGTGGTTGATGCACCACTGCAGCGGCTGGTAGTAGCAGGCTTCAAAGTGCAGGCAGTCCACCCGTTCCAGCGCCCCCCAGTAGCGGCCATAGGCGGCTTCGGGGTGGGCGGATTCGTCGCTCAGCGCCACCAGGCTGCAGGCAATGGGTGTTCCGTCGGCGCGGCGGGCCAGGAAGAGCAACCAGTGTTCCGGCAACTGCTTGGCCATGGCCTGGAAGAACGCGGGCTGCAGATAGGGCGGGTTGCCGTGCTCCAGGTAGGTGCGCGAGTAACAGCGGTAGAAAAAGTCCCAGTCGGCGGCTGAGATGTCGCGCCCGCGCCGGTGCTCAAAAGTCACGCCCGCTTCGGCCACCCGCCGACGCTCCTGGCGAATCTTTTTGCGCTTCTCCTGCGTCAGCGAGGCCAGAAAGCCATCGAAATCCTCATAAGGTTTGTCAGCCCGCTGCGTCCAGTGGAATTGCACGGTCTGGCGGTCCATCAGGCCTGCGCTTGCACAGGCATGCTGGTCGGCCGGTTCCGCAAACAGCACGTGCAGCGACGACAGACCGTGCTCCCGGCAGTGGGTCAGCACCGCCTGCACCAGCGCTTCACGTGCTGCACTGTCTACAGCCAGCAGCCTGGGGCCGGGCACGGGTGTGAAAGGCACGGCCACCACGGCCTTGGGGTAGTAGTCCAGCCCGTGCTGCGCGTAGGCGTTGGCCCAGGCCCAGTCGAACACGTATTCGCCGTAAGAGTGGTTTTTCGCGTAAAGCGGTGCTGCGGCGTGCAGTTCCCCGCCTTGCCACAGGGTGATCCATTGCGGTGCCCAACCGGTGGCGGGCACGGCGCTGCCGCTGGTGTGCAGGGCCGCCAGGTAGGCGTGCCGCATGAAGGGGCCGCTGGCCGCGCCCCCAGGTTGCCGCGCCAGCAACCCGTCCCACGCCTCAGCTTTCAGAAGAGCAGGGTCCGTGACAACCCGGGTGACATAATTCCCCACACTGCAACCGTTATCCATGTCCATGTCGCTCAAGCTCTGCGTAGCGCAGCTCAATTTCGTGGTCGGCGATCTGGCCGGCAACGCCCGTCTCATCATCGATGCGGCCCGCCAGGCCCATGCACAGGGTGCCAGCATCCTGCTCACGCCCGAACTGGCCATCTGCGGTTACGCCGCAGAAGACCTGTTCCTGCGGCCCGCCTTTGTCGATGCCTGCGATGATGCCGTGAAAACGGTGGCCCGCGAGACGGCGGGGTTGAACGGCCTGCACATCATCGTGGGGCACCCCGCTGCCGTGCCCGATGGCCGCTCGCATTCCCGCAGCGTCGGGCGCGCACCTTGCCACAACGCCGCTTCGGTCATTTGCGAAGGGCAGGTGCTGCACACCTACGCCAAGCGCGAGTTGCCCAACTACCAGGTGTTCGACGAGCGCCGCTACTTCGTACCCGGCGACCAGACCTGCGTGTTCGACGTGCCCGTGCCAAGCGGCGGCACCCTGCGTGTCGGCCTTCTCATCTGCGAAGACGCCTGGTTTGAGCAGCCCGCTGAGGACGCGCGCAACGCAGGCGCCCAGTTGCTGGCGGTCATCAACGCCTCACCGTTCCACGCGGGCAAGGGCGACGAGCGCGAGCGTGCCATGCAGCAGCGCGTGGCGGCCACGGGCCTGCCCCTGGTCTATGCCCACCTGGTGGGCGGGCAGGACGAAATCGTGTTTGAAGGGCGCAGCTTCGCGCTGGGCGCGGACGGTTCGCTCGCGGCGCGTGCACCCAGTTTCGAATCCACCCTGTTCACCGTGGTGCTGGACGTTCCCGCTGGCGACTCGGCCATCTTCGCAGCTGCGCCCGTCCCCGTGGCCACCGCGCCTGCCGTGCCGCTGCTGAGCGGGCCAGTGGCGCCGGAACAAAGTCTGGAAGCCGACCTCTGGCACGCCCTGGTGCTGGGCGTACGCGACTACATCGGCAAGAACGGTTTCCCGGGCGCCATCATCGGCCTGTCCGGCGGTATCGACTCGGCCCTGGTGCTCGCCATTGCCGTGGACGCCTTGGGCAAGGACCGCGTGCGTGCGGTGATGATGCCTTCGCCCTACACGGCCGACATCTCCTGGATCGATGCGCGCGACATGGCCAGCCGCCTGGGCGTGCGCTACGACGAAGTCTCCATCCGCCCCGAGTTCGAGGCTTTCCTGGCGTCGCTCGGCCCGTTCTTCGAAGGGCGCGCCGTGGACACGACCGAGGAGAACATCCAGGCGCGCATCCGTGGCACGCTGCTCATGGCCTTGTCCAACAAGTTCGGCAGCATCGTGCTCACCACCGGCAACAAGAGCGAAATGGCCACAGGCTACTGCACGCTCTACGGCGACATGGCCGGGGGCTTTGCCGTCATCAAGGACGTGGTCAAGACCATGGTGTTCCGCCTGGCGCGGTGGCGCAACGCGAACGATCCTTACGGCACAGGCGCCGATCCCATTCCCGACCGCATCATCACCCGCCCGCCCAGCGCGGAACTGCGCCCGGACCAGAAGGACCAGGACAGCCTGCCGCCCTACGAGATCCTGGACGCCATCGTCGAGCGCTACATGGAAAACGACCAGTCGCCCGCGCAGATCATCGAAGCGGGCTACCCCCAGGCAGCAGTGGAGCAGGTGGTGCGGCTCATCCGCTTCAACGAATACAAGCGGCGGCAGTCGCCCGTGGGTATCCGCGTGACGCATCGCAGCTTTGGCAAGGATTGGCGCTACCCCAACACCAACCGCTACCGCGCCTGATGCTGCGCGGCAGTCGCCCGTTCAGGGAGCCTTGACGCGCTGGCCGTCGCTCAGATCGCGGGGCGGGTGCAGCACCACCTCGTCATCTGCGTTGAGCCCCTCGGTGATCTGCACGCGCCCTTCGCCCTGCAAGCCGATGCAGACCTCGCGCAGGCGCGCCTTGCCGCCCTCAACACGGAACACCGCCCAACGGTCTTCGCCGTCGCCCGTGGGGCGAAACAGCGCACCGCTGGGAATGGTGACGGCGCCATCCGCGCTGCGTAGCACGAAGCGTGCGTGCACACGGTAAGCCTCGCCCAAAGCGCTCCATTGTTCGCGCGGGCTCAGCAGCTCCACCGTCACCCACACGCGTTGCTCTTCCACGCCCAGGGCAGATGTCTTGGTGAACGCACCGGGTTCCACGCGCGCAACGGCACCCTGCAGCACGGGGCCACCACCCCAGCGCAGCAACTCCACGACAGCTCCCTTGCTCAGCCGCACGGCATCGCTGGACAGCACGTCCACCTCTACCTCCAGTGCAGCCGGGTCACCAATGTCCAGCAACGGTTCGCCTGCTTGCACGGGCCGCGCGCTCTGGGCGTGCCGCCGCAGCACCACGCCATCCACGGGGGACCGGATAGTCGTGGTGCCGGGCGCAGCGCCTTGTGGCCCGCCCGGTTGCAGGGCGGCCTTGGCGGCGCTCACCTGGTGCTTGGCCGTAGCCACCTGGAACCGCGCGCTGCGTGCCTGCCACTCGGCACGCTCCTGCAGGGTGCGGGCCTGTTGCAAGGCCTGCTGCGAAACCATGCCCTGGGCCGCCAGCGCCTCCTGGCGCTGCAGTTCGCTGCGCGCCAGGCTGACTGCCTCTCGGGTGGAGCCTTCCTCTGCCTCTGCCGTGGCCAGTTGTGCTTCGGCCGCAGCCAGCTGGGCTTGCGCCTGGGTGCGGGTGCGGGCGTCCAGGGTAGGGGTGGCTACGGGGTCCAGTGTCACCAGTGCCTGGCCAGCTTTCACTGCGTCACCAGCAGACAAATCGATGCGCCGGATGGTGCCCGCCAGCGGCGCAGTGATCACGTAGCGGTCGCGCACGCGCGTGCGGCCTTCGGCCTCGAAGGTCTCGCGCACGGTGCCGGTCTTGGCCACGGTGCTGTCCACCCGCACCGTGGTGGGCCACAGGGCCAGCGCTACCAGCAGGGCGCCCACACCGGCCACCAAGCCGGTGCGCAGCGCGCGGGCGCGCCAGTTGCGTGTGCGTTGGGTGCTGTCGTTCATGTTCACTCCCGGGTTTTTAGCACGGCCACCAGGTCCAGCCGCCGCAGCCGCCTGGCCACCAGCCAGGCCGACAGGCCGGACGCCACCAGCATCACCGCTCCGGCAAACGCAAATGCCACGGGGTGCACTACCAGCGGAATCCGGTACAGGTCAGATTGGAACGAGGCCACCAGCAGCGCGCTCATGCCGTAGCCCAGGGCAAAGCCAGGCAGCAATGCGAGCAGGCTCAGCGTGGCCAGCTCGCCCAGCAGCAGGTTGCGCACCTCGTCGCGCGTGTAACCCAGTATGCGCAAGCTGGCGAGATCGCGCGCGCGCTCGGCCAGGGTAATGCGCGCGGCGTTGTAGACCACGCCCACGGCGATGCTGCCCGCCATGAAGGTGATGATCAGCGTAAAGGTCAGAATGCTCTCGGCCATGGTGTCGTAAAAGCTGCGTATGGCTGCGGCGCGGTCTGTCACGCCCGACACGCGAGGCCGCTCGCGCAACGCCAGCAGCACGTCGGCCTTCTTCGCCGGGTCCACCTTCAGCCATGCGCCCGACACCACATCGTCTTCCTGGCGCAGGCGGTTCAGCCATTCCCGCCGTGCGTAAGCCCCCACGCCCAGGAACTCCTTCACCGTTGACGCGACCGGCAGGTCCAGCCTTTCCCGCCTGCCGTCCAGAAACTCCACTTCCAGCCTGTCGCCGGGCTTCACGTGCAGCATCGTGGCCAGGTAGTCGGTCAGCATCAGGCCCTCGGGTGGGGGTGGGTTGGCATGCAGGTCGGCGTCGAGCACGCGTTTCAGTTCTGCCGGTGTCCCCAGCCCCTGCAATCCCGTGGTGTATTCACGGTGGCCGTTGCGCAGCTTCACCGGGCTTTCTCGGTAACCTTCCACGGCCAGCACCCCTGGCAGGGCGGCCAGCTCGTCAACCGCCCTCCAATGGGTAGGGTGTGCAAAGCCCACGCTCAGGTCATCGCGTTGCGCCAATCCAAACTGCACCGACACCATCTCATCTATCGCACTCGATTGCAGCCGAGACATCACCAGAATGCCCCCGGCCAGCCCAATGCCCACGATGGACAGCAGGGACCGTACCGGCCGCCGCTCCAGGTTGCGCACCACCATCATCGCGGCCGGGTCAAACCAGTGTCCCAGGCCCAGGCGTTCGCTCAGCGTGCGGTGGAACACAGGCGGCGCTTCGGGCCGCATGGCCTCGGCAGGCGCCAGGTTGAACACTCTGCGCAGGCCCCCCATCGTGCCCAGTGCTGCAGCAGCCAGCGCAAAGGCTGCCGCCAGTACCCATATCGCAGGGCCAACCGACCATTCCAGATAGGGGAAACGGTAGAACGTCATGTACATCCTGGCCATGCCGTGCCCCATCCACGCCCCCAGGGCCACGCCTGGCAGCACACCTACGCTCACCATCAGCAGCACCAGTTGGGCGTAATGCAGGCCCACTTCCCAACTGGTGTAGCCAAAAGCCTTCAACACGGCAATCTGCTCGCGCTGTGTGCCGATCAGGCGGCCAATCACCACGTTCAGCAAAAAGGCTGACACCCCCAGGAAAATGGTGCTGAACAACCGGGTCATGGTCTGCAGCTGCTTGAGCTCCTCGCTCAGGAAACGGTGCGACATCTGCAAGTCCCGGCCGTAGGCGCCCGTGCCCCCGAAAGGCTTCAGAACACGGTCCACCTCGCCAATCACCTCGGCCGTGGCCGTCCCGGGGTGCAGCGTCATCACCACGTCGTTGAAGGCACCCGACAGGTCGAAGGCGGTGGCCAGTGCTTCGCGTGGCATCCACAGGATGGTGAAACGGGAGAAGTCCGGGAACACGTCGCCCGGACGGATCTGGTAGATGAACTCTGGCGACAGCCCTACGCCGCTGACAAGCAGCTCCTGGCGGCGGCCGTTGATGATGGCCGTGATGCGGCTACCCGGGTTCAGCCGATGGACTTCCGCGAAAGCCTCGCCCACCACCACTTCAGACGGCTGGCGCGGCAGCGTGCCCTCGCGCAGGTAAAGCTGGTTCAGCCCGTCCTCACCTTCAGGGAGCGAAA
>CBKZAG010000159.1:0-7730 GCA_966692625.1 uncultured Comamonadaceae bacterium | reverse complement strand
CGCTGGCGCCCGAGCCCATGGTGAAGAAGTGGTGCAGCCACACCAGGTAGGACAGGATGGTGATACACACCGTGGCGTACACCATGGATGTGTAGCCGAACAGGCGTTTCTTGCTGAAGGTAGCCACCACTTCGGAAAACACGCCGAACGCGGGCAGCACCAGGATGTACACCTCGGGGTGACCCCAGACCCAGATCAGGTTCACGTAGAGCATGGGATTGCCGCCCAGCTCGTTGGTGAAGAAGTTGGTGCCCACGTAGCGGTCCAGCGACATCAGCACCAGCGCAGCCGTCAGCACCGGGAAGGACGCCACGATCAGCGCGTTGGTGCACAGGGCCGTCCAGGTGAAGACGGGCATCTTCATCAGGCTCATGCCAGGCGCGCGCATCTTGATGATGGTGACGATCAGGTTGATACCTGACAACGTGGTGCCCACCCCCGCGATCTGCAGCGCCCAGATGTAGTAGTCCAGCCCGGTGCTGGCGCTCTGCGCGCCCAGGTTGGACAGCGCCAGCCAGCCGGAGGTGGAGAACTCGCCCAGGAATAGCGAGACCATCACCAGCACGGCACCGGCGGTGGTCATCCAGAAGCTGAAGTTGTTGAGGAAGGGGAACGACACGTCGCGCGCGCCGATCTGCAGCGGCACGAGGTAGTTCATCAGGCCCGTCACCAGCGGCATGGCCACGAAGAAGATCATGATCACGCCGTGAGCGGTGAAGATCTGGTCGTAGTGGTGCGGTGGCAGATAGCCCATGTTGTCGCCAAAGGCCATGGCCTGCTGCAGGCGCATCATCACCGCGTCGGCAAAACCACGCAGCAGCATCACCAGGCCCAGGATCATGTACATGATGCCGATGCGCTTGTGGTCGATGCTGCAGATCCAGTCGTGCCAGAGCGTGCCCCACAGGCGGAACCGGGTGATCATCGCCATCACGGCGATGCCGCCCAGCAGCACGGCGATGAAGGTCCACAGCACGATGGGCTCGTGTGCCATGGGTACGGCGTCCCAGCTCAGGCGGCCCAGCGCCCAGTGGGCGGGAGTTGCGTTTTCAGAGGTCATAGCGAGGCTCATTGGCGGATGCTGGCACCAGCCTTGGCGGCTGACACATTGCGAAGTTCAAGTGCTGCCATCAACGGGTCAGCGTTCTGCAGGGTGCACGCGTCCTGGGGCAAGTTGAGGCCTGCTGCGCGAACAAAGGCTTCGCCGCCCTGGGCGTCGATGGCCATCATGTGGTGCATGCACAGCGTTCCGTCCTCCACGCAGCGGTTGAGCACTTGGTCGTACAGGCCCTCTTCCACCGAGGCAAAGCGTTGCACGGGATCGCGCTCGCTCGGCTTGGCAAGGTTCAGGTAAGTGGCCTTGTCGAGGGGGCGGCCCTCGGTCTTGGCTTTTTGCACCCATTCGGCAAAGTCGCTGTCGCTCAGGCCATGGAACTTGAACGTCATGCCCGAGAAGCCCGCGCCGCTGTAGTGAGACGACATGCCCTTGTAGACACCGGGCTTGTTGATCACGGCGTTGAGCTCGGTCTGCATGCCGGGCATGGCGTAGATCATGCCGGCCAGGTCGGGCACATAGAAGGCGTTCATGGTCGAAGTCGCCGTGAGCTTGAACCGGATGGGGCGGTCCACCGGCGCGGCCAGCTCATTGACCGTGGCGATGCCCTGCTCCGGGTAGAAGAACAGCCACTTCCAGTCCATGGCAACGACCTGCACTTCCAGGGGCTGCACATCGGCAGGCACAGGGCGCTGCGCGTCGATGCGGTCCAGCGGGCGGTAGGGGTCGAGCTTGTGGGTGCCGATCCAGGTGATGGCACCCAAGGCGATGATGATGAGCAGCGGAACCGTCCAGATCACCAGCTCCAGCTTGGTGGAGTGGTGCCATTCGGGGTCGTACTCCGCTTCGGTGTTGCCCTGGCGGTATTTCCAGGCAAACAGCAGGGTCAGGGCGATCACCGGCACGATGATGATCAGCATCAGCAGCGTGGCGGTGATGACCAGTTGCCCTTGCTGTGCGGCAACGTCACCGGCAGGGTTGAGCACGACGGCCTTGCTGCAGCCGGCAAGGCTGCCCAGGGCCACCAAGCCAGCCAGCCAGGCCGGCCCGCGAAGTGGGGGGAGTTTGAGCATGTGAAGAACGCGGTCAGGGCGTTTGATCAGGGTAAACACGGATAGCGAGACCCCCGCGAATTTACCTGCCCTAGCCTTTTTGTCGATTGGACATTTTGTCCAAGGTCAAACTTTTGTGCCCCAAATTGGTGCAAATCGGGGTTTTCTGGCCACTTTTTGCGTTAGGACTAGTGAAAGCGCACTTGTGGCTGGTGCCTGTTACGTGTAGAACGGATGTTCAGATTACTTTCACGTCTAGGAGTTTTGTTCATGAGCAGCCCCGCCACTGCCACCTTCCCTGCTGCTGGCTTTGAAGAAAGTGCCGCCTCCCTCTCCCGGGCTGATACGCATGAAGACGTCACCCCCAGCGAGATCGCCGTGGGCGTGATCATCGGGCGATCGTCCGAATATTTCGACTTCTTCGTGTTCGGGATCGCCTGCGTCCTTGTCTTTCCGTCCCTCCTGTTCCCCTTCCTGTCGCGCCTGGACGGCACCCTGATGGCGTTCGCGCTCCTGGCCGTGGCCTTTGTGGTCCGGCCAGTGGGCACGGCCATTTCCATGGCCATCCAGCGACGCTGGGGGCGTGGCACCAAACTCACCATCGCACTGTTTGTGCTGGGGGTGTGCACGGTGGGCATGGCGTTCCTGCCTGGCTACAAAGAGGCTGGTCTCGCCGCCATCGTGACCCTGCTCATCCTGCGTGTGGGGCAGGGGTTGGCCCTGGGGGGCTCCTGGGACGGATTGCCCTCGTTGCTGGCCATGTCAGCCCCCAAGGAGCGCCGGGGCTGGTACGCCATGATCGGCCAGTTGGGCGCGCCCTTGGGCTTTGTGCTGGCCGCAGGGCTGTTCACTTATCTCTACAGCAGCCTGAGCGTGCAAGAGTTCCTGGACTGGGGCTGGCGGTATCCGTTCTTCGTGGCCTTTGCCGTCAACGTGGTGGCCCTGTTTGCCCGGTTGCGCCTGGTGGTGGGACAGTCCTACGCGGAACTGCTCAAGGAGCGCGAACTGCAGCCCGTGCCCGTGAACCGCGTCATGCGCGACGAGGGCAACAACGTATTGCTGGGCGCCTTTGCCGCGCTGGCCAGCTTCGCGCTGTTCCACCTGGTCACGGTGTTCCCGCTGTCGTGGATCACGCTGTACTCGGACCAGCCCGTCACCCAGATCCTGGGTGTGCAGATCGTGGGCGCCTTCCTGGCTGCAGGCGCCATCATGGTGTCGGGCTGGCTGTCGGACCACCTTGGCCGCCGCAAGCTGCTGGGCGGCATGGCGGTGCTGATCGGCGTGTTCAGCTTCATGGCGCCCGTGCTGCTCAGCACCGGCGAGGTTGGCAGCACCATGTTCCTGTTGCTGGGCTTTGTGCTGCTGGGTCTGTCTTACGGCCAGGCATCGGGCACGGTCACGGCCAATTTCTCGCCCCGGTACCGCTACACCGGGGCGGCCCTGTCGGCCGATCTGGCGTGGATCATTGGCGCGGCCTTTGCGCCTTTGGTGGCCCTGTACCTGTCTGCCCAGTTTGGGTTGTTGGCCGTGACGGTGTATCTGCTGTCGGGCGTGGCCTGCACGCTGGGTGCATTGAGCCTGAACCGGCGCATGGAGCGGCGCGACCGCTGACCAGCGCGTGCTCGACGCCATGAAGTCAATGGGCACGCCATTTCGGTGCACACATCCCCAAGAGCACCCCGTTTGCGCACGTCTTTGATGCGCAAATCTTGCATACAAGGCTGATAACGGCTGGCACGGTTCTAGCAAGGTGTGGCTCAACTACGAGCCCACACCATGAACTCCAGCGTCATTGCAGACCGCATCGTCGAAGCCATACTGGCCCAGAAACTGGCGCCGGGCAGCCGCCTGGGCGAGCAGGCGCTGTCCATACTGTTCGACTGCAGCCGCACCCTGGTGCGCGAGGCCATGATGCAGCTCACTGCGCGCGGCATCGTCACGGTGAGCGCGCGGCGCGGCTGGTACGTGGTGCAGCCGTCGGAGGTGGAAGCCCGCGAGGCCTTCGAGGCCCGCCGCGTCATCGAGACCGGGCTGATCCGCAGCGCCGCCCCGATGGACAAGACCAAGCTCACCCGGCTCAAGCGCCACATCCAGGAAGAAAAGGCCGCCTTGCAGGGTGATGACGTGGGCCGCCGCAGCTACCTGCTGGGCGACTTCCACGTCTGTCTGGCGGAATGCCTGGGCAACCAGCTGCTGGCCGACACGCTGCGCGACTTCACGGCGCGCACCACCCTCATCGCCATGCTCTACCAGTCCACACACGACGCGGTGCAGTCCTGCAACGAGCATGTGGAAATCGTGCAGGCACTGGAGCGTGGCGACAAAGCTCGCGCCGAAGACCTGATGGCCGCGCACATTGGCCACGTGCAGCAGGCCCTGCGGCTGGACGCCGTGGTGGCCGACCCGTTGGCCCAGTTGCGCGAAGCACTCTCGCCCGTGGGCGGCGCACCCACTCCCGCAAAACGCTCCCGGCGCAAGGCGGGCAGCACCGACACCACCGATCCCCTTCCCTCCTCAACCTACCTCGGAGCCGTTCTATGAAAGTCACCAAACGTCACCTGCTCGCCGCCAGCATCGGCCTGGCCCTGCTTGGCACCACTGGCCTGGCCAGCGCCCAGAATGCCCTGGCCGACATCGAGAAGACCAAGCTCATCAAGATCGCCATCCCCACCGACTTTCCGCCCTACGGCTTTGTGGGCATCGACCTGCAACCCCAGGGCCTGGACGTGGACATGGCCAAGTACATCGCCACCAAGATGGGCGTGAAGATCGAGCTGGTGCCCGTGACCAGCGCCAACCGCATTCCCTACCTGCAGAGCAAGAAGGCCGACCTCGTCATCTCGACCCTGGGCAAGAACCCGGAGCGTGAGAAGGTGATCGACTTCACCGCCGCCTACTCGCCCTTCTTCCAGGGCATCTTCGCGCCCAAGTCCATGGCCATCAAGAGCCTGTCTGACCTGGCTGGCAAGAGCGTGGCCGTGACGCGCGGCGCTATTGAAGACCAGGAGCTGACCAAGCTGGCCCCGGCTGGCACCGACATCAAGCGCTTCGAGGACAACAACGCCACGGTGTCGGCGTTCGTGTCCGGGCAGACACAGCTGATTGCCACGGGCGTGTCGGTGGCCGAGGACATGATGCAGCGCAATCCGCAGTTGGGCACCGAGTACAAGGTGCTGCTGAAGGACAGCCCCAACTTCATCGGCGTGGCCAAGGGCGAGGACGCACTGCGCCAGAAGGTCAACGCCATCATCGCCCAGGCCAAGACCAGCGGCGACCTGGACAAGCTGGCCCAGAAGTGGCTGAAGCGCCCGGCAGGCAACCTGCCCGAGTGAGCTTGACACCCCAGAAAGCAGGCCATGGCCATCGAACTTGACTTCTCTGCCGTGCTGATCGAGTGGCCCATGCTGCTCAAGGGCGCGGCCTGGACGCTGGGGCTCACGGCGGTGTCTGCCGTGGTGGGCCTGCTGCTGGGCATTGCCTGCGCCTGGGGCCGCACCGCCGGTGCGGCGCCGCTGCGCGGGGTGGTGGGCGCCTATGTAGAGCTCATCCGCAACACGCCCTTCATCGTCCAGCTCTTCTTCATCTTCTTCGGCCTGCCTGCGCTGGGCCTGCGCATTTCGCCGGAATGGTCCAGCGTGATCGCCATGGTGGTGAACCTGGGAGCTTACGCCGCGGAAATCGTGCGGGCAGGTGTGCAGGCCACACCGCGCGGGCAGATCGAAGCGGCCATCAGCCTGGCGCTGACGCCTGCGCAGACCTTCACGCGTGTGGTGCTGCCGCCTGCGCTGCGGCGTGTGTGGCCTGCGCTGGTGTCGCAGATCATCATCGTGATGCTCGGCTCGGCCGTGTGCGGCCAGATTGCCACCGAGGAACTGAGCTACACCGCCAACCTGATCCAGAGCCGCAACTTCCGCGCGTTCGAGGCTTTCATCGTGGCCACGGGCATGTACCTGCTGCTGGCCATTGCCGTGCGGCACGTGCTCAACCGGCTGGGGAACCGGCTGCTTTTCGGGGGGCGCAACCATGGTTGACTTCACTACCTGGGACATCCTGCGCAACCTGCTGCTGGCCATACGCTGGACCGTTGTGCTGTCGCTGATCGCCTTTGTGGGCGGAGGCCTGGTGGGGCTGTTGCTGCTGGTGCTGCGCAGTTCCGGCAAGCCCATGCTGCAGCGGCTGGTGGCGGGCTACGTGCAGCTGTTCCAGGGCACGCCGCTGCTGATGCAGCTGTTCCTGGCCTACTTCGGGCTGGCACTGCTGGGCTTTGAAACGTCGGCCTGGTTTGCCGCCAGCGCGGCGCTCACGCTCTACAGCAGCGCCTTCCTCACCGAAATCTGGCACGGCTGCGTGCGCGCCATTCCGCGCGGCCAATGGGAAGCGGCGCAAAGTCTGGCGATGAACTTCGTGGAGCAGATGCGCCACGTCATCCTGCCGCAGGCCGGTCGCATTGCCGTGGCACCCACGGTGGGCTTTCTGGTGCAGGTCATCAAGGGCACGGCACTGGCCTCTGTCATCGGCTTTGTGGAACTCACCAAGGCGGGCACCATGATCACCAACGCCACCTTCCAGCCCTTCCTCGTCTACAGCCTGGTAGCGTTGCTCTACTTCGCCCTGTGCTTCCCTATCAGTTTCTATTCCCGCGTTCTGGAGGCCAAGCTCCATGCCAAACACTGAATCCCCCGAAGCGGTCAGCATCCGCGGCCTGCGCAAGTCCTACGGCAGCAACGAGGTGCTCAAGGGCATCGATCTGGACGTTCGCCCCGGCGAGGTCATTGCCATCATCGGCAAGAGCGGCTCGGGCAAGAGCACGTTGCTGCGCTGCGTGAACGGGCTGGAAACCTTCCAGCACGGCGAATTGCGCGTGCAAGGCCAGCCGCTGGTCTACAACGATGCCGCCGCCATGCGCGCTCTGCGCCAGCAGGTGGGCATGATCTTCCAGCAGTTCAACCTGTTCCCGCACCTGAGCGTTGGGCGCAACGTCATGCTGGCGCCGGGTTTGGTGAAGAAGACCGATGCCAAGACGCTGGAAGCGCGTGCACGCCAGTTGCTGCAACGCGTGGGCCTGGGTGACAAGTTCGACGCCTTTCCCGACCAGCTTTCGGGTGGACAGCAACAACGCGTGGCCATTGCGCGGGCACTGGCCATGGAGCCGGGCATTCTGCTGTGCGACGAGATCACCTCGGCGCTGGACCCGGAACTGGTGGGTGAGGTGCTGGCTGTGGTGGAAAGCCTGGCGCAGGAGGGCATGACGCTGCTGATGGTGACGCACGAAATGAACTTCGCGCGCAAGGTGAGCGACCGCGTCATCTTCATGCACCAGGGCCGGGTGCATGAGGCGGGTGCGCCAGACGAACTGTTTGCCAACCCGCAGACGGCAGAACTCAAACAGTTCCTGTCTTCCATCCACTGAGCCTCTGCCTCGGGTTGCCAGGCAACCGGGTGCTTGACTTTGTTAGGGCGTATTCAAGGTGTTGGCGGCCTGTGGTGTGGGGCCAAGGCGGTTGCGCTCCAACATTCTTGGTGGCTGCGGCAGGCCTGGCCCTGTGGGGCAATTTCTGTGGCGGCTGTAGCCGCCTGTCTGGGGCCGGGCGCGCGCAGCGCGCTTCGTCACTGACTTGCGGCGG
>CBKZAG010000158.1:0-7776 GCA_966692625.1 uncultured Comamonadaceae bacterium | reverse complement strand
GTAGGTAATGCCCTCGGCCGGCTGCGGCTGGCGCGTCAGGCCGCCGCACGCCGCGATCTCCAGTGCCTCCACGATGAGCCGCCCGCCCAGCGCCGCCAGGCGGTCGTGCAACTGGCCCGTGGTCTCCTGGGGGCCGATCTGCACCCGCTCCTCCAGCAGCATGTCGCCCGTATCCAGTCCTTCGTCCATCTGCATGATGGTCACGCCGGTCTGCGCGTCACCGGCCTCGATGGCGCGGTGGATGGGCGCCGCGCCGCGCCAGCGCGGCAGCAGCGAGGCGTGGATGTTCAGACAGCCCTGCCGGGGCAGGTCCAGCACCCAACGCGGCAGGATGAGGCCATAGGCCGCCACCACCATCACGTCCGCCCGGGCGTCCAGCAGGGCCTGGCGGGCCGCCTCGGCATCGTCAGGGAACTTGCCGTCCAGCCGCAGGCTGCGCGGCTGCGCCACCGGCACGCCATGGGCTTGTGCCCATTGCTTCACTGGTGAGGCCTGCAGCTTCATGCCCCGTCCGGCAGGGCGGTCGGGCTGGGTCAGAACCAGGGGAATGGTGAACCCGGCGCGCCCCAGCGCGTCCAAGGCCACCGCCGCGAATTCCGGCGTGCCGGCAAAAACCACTCGCATGACCGGCTCCTCAGGCGCGCTGCAGATCGCGCTCAGCCTTGAGCAGCTTGGTCTTGATGCGGTTGCGCTTGAGGGGCGACAGGTATTCCACGAACACCTTGCCCATGAGGTGGTCCATCTCGTGCTGGATGCACACGGCCAGCAGACCCTCGGCCTCGATCACGCGGCTCTTGCCGTCGCCGTCCAGGGCGCGCACACGCACGGCCGTGGAACGCTCCACGCCATCGTAGATGCCGGGCACGGACAGGCAGCCCTCCTCGCCCTTGCGCTTTTCTTCGCTGGCCCATTCCAGCTGAGGGTTGATGAGCACCAGGGGCTGGTCGCGCTCCTCGCTCACATCGATGACGATCAGCCGCTCGTGGATGTCCACCTGCGTGGCAGCCAGACCGATGCCATTGGCTGCGTACATGGTCGCCAGCATGCGCGGGATGATGGCGCGGACACGGTCGTCCACCGCGGCAATGGGGCGGGCCACGGTGTGCAGGCGAGGGTCGGGGTAACGGAGGATGGGCAGGAGGTCGCTGGAAGTCATGGAAAGGTATCTGGCAGGCGGGCAAGCGCAAGAGGTGTGCAGCCCATGTCGCTATTTTCGCCACTTTCGAGCTTTCCAGCACGGTAAGGGAGGCGATATCATTGCCATAGCTGGGGCTTAAACGCAAAATGTCCAGACGTTCATTTCCAGCAACGTCCGGGCAGGGAGGGGGAGCGTGCGACAACGCCCATCCCGGCGCGACAGGTTCCGGAGCCAACGAGACGAGATGTCCATGACCACACCTTCCATCGCTCCCCAGGCAGTTCAGCCACACGCTCGCGCCTGCTCGCGCTCCAAGCCCCTCAAGTCTTTGGACCCGCGCTGGGGCCGGTTCTTCCAGTTGGGAGTGCTGGCCGCGGCCTCGCTGCTGTGCCTGGAAAGTGCCCTGGCTCAGGCAGCCCCCAACTACCCCATCACCCCCGGGCAGCGCAGCACTGCGCAGCAGGTGGCCGAAAAAGGTGTGCCCCTGAGCGAACTGGCACCCAACGCCCCAGACGCCTACACCGTCAAGCGTGGCGACACCCTCTGGGACATCTCCGGCATCTTCCTCAAGCGGCCCTGGCGCTGGCCGGAGCTGTGGGGCATGAACCTGCAGCAGATCCGCAACCCGCACCTGATCTTCCCGGGTCAGCAATTGGTGCTCACCAAGGTGGGGGACCGCGCCTACCTGTCGCTCGGCGGTGCCGGCGGAGTGCCCACGGTCAAAATGTCGCCGCGCGTGCGCTCGGAGAACCTGGCCGACGCGGCGATCGCCCCGATTCCGCTGCACGTCATCGAACCCTTCCTGACCGACTCCATCCTGGTGGACGGCCCCACCCATGACCGCGCGCCACGCATCGCAGCCACCCAGGAAAACCGTGTGCTGCTCAGCCGGGGCGACCGGGCTTATGCCCGCGGCCAGTACGGCACGGGCGACAGCGCCCAGGGGCCGCTGCTGACCATGGAAAAAGGGCAGCCACGCCAGTTCCGCGTCTACCGCAACGCCGCCCCGCTGAACGACCCGGCCACGGGTGCCCTGCTAGGTTACGAAGCCCAGTTCGTCGGCAAGGCCGAACTTGCGCGCCCCGAGGAGGTTCGCAGCGCCGCAGGCGCCAACGGCAAGCCACAGCAGGAAATTGTGCCTGCCACCATCGACATCATCCTGGCCAAGGAGGAGATGCGCGTGGGCGACCGCATGCTGCCGGAACCCCAGCGCGAAGTCCCTGTTTACATTCCCCACAAGCCCGGGGCTGGGCAAAGCGGGCAGATCGTGAAGGTGCACGGCAACGCGGTGCATTTCGCGGGCCAGAACCAGGTCGTCATCCTGAACCGGGGCGCCAAGGAAGGGCTGGAACGCGGGCACGTGCTGGCCATTCTGCGCGACGCCGACGTGGTGCCCGACACCACCGACGACGCCCGGCCCAAGCTGCATCTGCCCGGTGAGCGCAATGGCCTGATGATGGTGTTCCGCACCTTCGACCATCTGTCCTACGCGCTGGTGCTGCAAATCGCAGATGGTGTGAAAGTGGGCGACCGTTTCGTCAACCCCTGACGCCAACGCCCTGCATGCACGACGCTGAACTGGGCGCATGGCTGCGCCTGACGCTCACACCTGGCGTGGGCAACCGGCACGCTCGCCTGCTGCTGGCGGCTTTTGGTTTGCCGCAGGCGGTTTTTTCACAACCCCTGGAAGCGCTGTCTTCCGTGGTCGGCCCCAAGCTGGCACAGACCCTCACCATTGAACCCGAGGGTTGGGCCACCCTGTGTGACACCACGCGCCGGTGGCTCGACGCCTCCGCGCAACACCATCTGCTGACGCTGGGCGACGGAGCCTACCCCGGTGAACTGCTGCAGACCGAAGACCCGCCGCTGCTGCTGTACGTGCTGGGCCAACCGGCTGCGCTGGAGCAGCCTCGCCGGGTCGCGGTGGTCGGCAGCCGCAACCCCACGGCGCAGGGTGCGGAAAACGCCCGGCACTTCGCGCAGGCCCTCGCGCAGGCCGGTGTCTGCGTCGTGTCAGGTCTGGCGCTGGGCGTCGATGGCGAGGCACACCAGGGCGCCTTGGATGGCGGGGGTTTCACCCTAGCGGTGGTGGGCACGGGCCTGGACCGCGTATACCCAAAGCGCCACCTCGCCCTGGCGCATCGCATCGCCGAACACGGTGCGCTGGTCAGCGAATACCCGCTGGGCACCCCGCCGCTGGCCCCCAACTTCCCGAAACGCAACCGCATCATCGCCGGCATGTCGATGGGCACGCTGGTGGTGGAAGCGGCACTGCAGTCGGGCTCGTTGATCACGGCCCGCCTGGCCATCGAGCAGGGCCGGGAGGTGTTTGCCATCCCAGGCTCCATCCACGCGCCACAGTCGCGCGGCTGCCATGCCCTGATCCGCCAGGGCGCCAAGCTGGTCGAGTCGGCCCAGGACATCCTGGAAGACCTGCGCTGGTCCATGCCCCCGCTGTCAAGCCCCCGGGCCCCAGAAACCCCGGCGAGCGAGTGCATGACCGAGGATGCCCTGTACAACGCACTGGGGTTCGACCCCGTCGGTCTGGACGCGCTGCAGGCACGCACGGGGCTGGACACGCCATCTCTGCAGACCCGCCTGCTGGAGATGGAACTCGAAGGGCAGGTCCGTCGCCTGCCGGGCGGCCTGTTCCAGCGCTGCGGCCTGGTCTGACCAGATTCCGGCTCAGGACAGCAGGCGCTCGGGGTTCGCGTCGAGTTTTTCGAGGGCGCTGCGGGTTGCCCGCTCGATCAGTCCTTCGTCATCAACGGGCCGCAGCAAGTCCGCCTGCAAATAGTGCGCGACACGGCCCTGCTGCAGCAGGAACGCCTCCTGTGCCGCCGTGGCAAACAGGTACAGCTGCTTTCTGGGGCTCTGCCAGGCCAATTGCGCCGAGACCGCGCTGCCGTTGTGCTCCAGACGGAACCAGCCCCCCAGTGGCAGCTTGCGCGCCTTTTCCCGCGCCGCGGAATGCACCGGCGAGCCGGTGTCAGGCAGCACGGTGATGGCGGATGCGTCCGCACCAGTGATCAGCTCGAGGCTTTCACGGTTGAACGGCAGATCATCGGCATCCCCCGAAGGCAAGACATCTTCAACCTTCGCCAGTGTCTGCGTCAGTGCGCCAAGCCAGTGGGCATCGACCGTCGGCGTGCGGGACATGAAAGCGTCAGCCAGCGTATCGTTCACGGGTTTGAGTGCAGCATCCTGGCGCGCCTTGTCGTAGCCGAGCAAGCTCATGCCATCGCGCAAAGCCGCCAGCAAACCGGGAACCCGTGTGATCACCTGGGCGCGCTCCTGCCTGGTGGATTTGGCGCTGGCCGCCCACAAAAGATCGGTTGCTGCCTGCCGCAGCCGCTGCGCACGCGGATCCCCCGTGCCGTATGTGACGGCACCCTTGGCCATGGCCTCGGCCCACACCTGGTAGAAGAAGTCGCGCAGCGCATCGCGCACAGGAGCCTGACCCAGGAGCTTGCGCAACTCGATGGTGTACTGCACCGTGAGCGCCTCCTTCTGTTCCAGTTGCTGAGCCACGTCGGCAATGCGCCGCAGGCCCTCGGACTGCTGGAGGTGTTCGCCCAGAAATGCCAGAAACTCCTTGTACATGAGTTCGAAGACCCGTCTGCCGGTCTCTGGGTATTGCTCGATCACCTGGACAATCCGCTTGATTTCCTGTTCCAGAGGCTCCATGGACACCGAGGGGTCAAAGCCCATCACGCACGAGCCCATGCGATCGATCAGCAGGCGAGCCGGGTGATCCGCCGACGCCAGGAACCCAGAATCGCTCATGGCATGCCTCAGGACGGGCATCTGCAGCCGGGCGAACCAGACCCGCAAGCTGGGCGGGAGCCGTTCTTCGGTGAGGATGCTGTCGAAAATGAGCGCGACGACCTCGATGATCGCTTTCTCGTGTTCGCTCCCCGCCTTGTCCTTGAGCGCGCGGGTCTGGGCATGCAGCCCGGCGGCCCCTGCCTCCAGGGACGACCAATCCACAGGCGGCAGGGCACGCAGGGCAGCCTCCAGAGAGGGCCAGGTGCTGGCCACCGCGGGCGCCCGCTGCCCCTCCTGCCCGGCAACGCGCATCCATTCGGCGGCGGCGGGGATGCGCTCGCTCAGCAGCTTCATGAGCCGGCTGGACGGCTCTCCGGCTGCTGTACCAGCACCTCCGCCCCCACCGGCAGACAACGGCGAGGCGGCCGCCATCGGCCGGGTTCCCGCTGCGTCCGGAACGCCATCCATCTGAGAAACCACGCCCGCCGACACCGCACCGGGTGCGCGCCTCACCAGCCCGCGCAGGTCAATCTCGGGGAGCACACCCTGCTCCAGCAGGTACTGGTTGGCTTCACGGTAGGCACCTGCCACGGCCAAGGCAAAGGGCTGGTGCAGAACCGCCTGACAGGCCTGCCAGTGCTCCCGGGTGAAGCCCGCGTCCAGCCAGGCGTCCACCACGGCCTCGGCCACGCGCAAGGCTTGAACGGCGTCGTTCTTCTGGAGCTCGCTGGTCAGCTCAAGGTGCTGCAGGCGCAGGCGCAGGTCGTTGAAATCGGCGCTGCCTTTGTCCACCGCTGCCAGTGCTGCCCGGGCAGACAGTATCTGCGTCTCCACCGCGGCCTCTTCGACCAGCGCCAGCTCCGCTTCCGACAGAGGTGTATCGCGGTGCGCTTGCGCCTCCCGGGGCGGCCGCAACAGGCGCTCCAAGCGGTTGCGCGCGCCCGTCAGCCAAAACGCACGCTGTTTTTTGAACAGCTGGTAAAAATCGCGCCGCTCCTGCACCTCGGCCATGGTGCCCGGCACATCGAGCTGGGCCGCCAGGTACTCCCCAACCTGCTCGGCCACCTGGTCGAGACCATCCATGACCCGGCGCAGAAATGTCTGCCGCGCCTGCAGGGCCATGCCTCGGGAAGACTGTTTGCTCGTGTCCACCCGTGCAGTATGCCATCGCGGCGCCGCCAAGCGCGTCCCCGAGGCACGCGTCAACCCGCTAGGAGTCCTCCCGCCCGGGAAGGTGAATCAAACGGCCGCGCCAGCGTTGGGATCGTCGGGATCCTCGGTCTTCCTGGATGTCTTGACCAGGTCTTCACGCCGGATGCCCAGCCACATGGCCACGGCGGCAGCCACGAACACCGAGGAATAGATGCCAAACACGATACCGATGGTCAACGCCATGGCGAAGTGATGCAGCGTGGGGCCGCCGAAAAGCAGCATGGACAGCACCATCACCTCGGTCGAGCCGTGGGTGATGATCGTGCGGCTCATGGTGGACGTGATGGCGCGGTCGATCACCTGCACCGTGCCCAGCTTGCGCTGCCGGCGGAAGGTCTCGCGGATGCGGTCGAAGATCACCACCGATTCGTTGACCGAGTACCCCAGCACCGCCAGCACGGCCGCCAGCACCGCCAGCGAGAACTCCCACTGGAAGAAAGCGAAAAAGCCCAGGATGATGACGACGTCGTGCAGGTTGGCAATGATGGCCGAGACAGCGTACTTCCACTCGAAGCGGAAGGCCAGGTAGACCATGATGCCGCCGACCACGAAGGCCAGCGCCTTGAGGCCGTCCTCCATCAGCTCCTGCCCCACCTGAGGGCCGACGAACTCGGTACGGCGCAGTTGCACGGCCGGGTTCTGCGCCTTGAGCGCGGCCAGCACGGTTTCGCTCTGCTGCCCGGAAGACTGCCCCTGCACCAGTGGCAGGCGCATCAGCACGTCGCGCGAGGTGCCGAAGTTCTGCACCGGCACGTCCACGTAACCCAGGCCGCCGATCACCTTGCGCACCGACTCCAGGTCAGCGGGCTGCTCGTAGGACACCTCCATCACGGTACCGCCGGTGAACTCCACCGACAGGTTGAGCCCGCGCGTGACCAGGAAGAACACGGCAGCCACGAACGTGATGAACGAAATGGCGTTCAGCACCAGGGCATGGCGCATGAACGGGATGTCTTTCTTGATGCGGAAAAATTCCATTTTCTGGCTCCCGTTCAGTCCTTGGCCAGGGTCTTTTCACCCTGCGTCCACACCGTGCCAATGGACACGTTCTTGAGCTTTTTCTGGCGGCCGTACCAGAGGTTGACCAGGCCGCGCGAGAAGAACACTGCGGAGAACATGCTGGTGAGGATGCCCAGGCAGTGCACCACTGCAAAGCCGCGCACCGGGCCGGAACCAAACGCCAGCAGCGCCACCCCAGCCAACAGCGAGGTGATGTTGGAGTCGAGGATGGTGCCCCAGGCGTGGTCGTAACCGGCGTTGATGGCCGACTGCGGTGCACTGCCGTTGCGCAGTTCCTCGCGCACGCGTTCGTTGATGAGCACGTTGGCGTCGATGGCCATGCCCAGCGCCAGCGCCATGGCGGCCATGCCGGGCAGGGTCAGCGTGGCTTGCAGCATGGACAGCACCGCCACCAGCAACATCAGGTTGAAGCCCAGCGCCAGGCTGGAGAACACGCCGAACATCATGTAGTACACGCACATGAAGCCGACCACCACCAGGAAGCCCCAGGTGACGCTGTCAAAGCCCATCTTGATGTTGTCAGCCCCCAGGCTGGGGCCGATGGTGCGCTCTTCGATGATGTCCATCGGCGCCGCCAGGGAGCCTGCGCGCAGCAGCAAGGCGGTGTCGTTGGCCTCGACCGTGGTCATGCGGCCGGA
>CBKZAG010000157.1:0-7901 GCA_966692625.1 uncultured Comamonadaceae bacterium | reverse complement strand
GCCCTGGCCCAGATGCAAAGCTGGCTGGACGCCACGGTGGCCGAGCGCGTGCTTGCGCTCGATGGCCCGTTCGACTTCATGGCACAGATAGCGCGGCCGCTGCCCGCGCGCGTCATCGGCCGTTTGATGGACGTGGACCCAGCGCTGGACGCCACCTTCATGCGCTGGTGCGACGACATCGCCGTGTTCATTGGCGCCGCGCAGCCCGAGCATGCCCAGCTGCTGCGCGCCCAGCGCAGCCTGCTGGAGATGACCGCGTACTTTGAGCGCGAACTGTTGCCCTGGCGCCGCCAGCACCTGGGCGACGACCTGGTGAGCCGCCTGCTGCAAGCCGAGGCGCAAGGGCAGATCGAATCCAGCCTGGAACTGCTGGCCCAGTGCGCCATGCTGCTGTTCGCCGGGTATGAAACCACCCGCAACCTGCTGGGCAACGGCCTGCACGCCTTGCTTTCACACCCTGGCCAATGGCGCCTGCTTTGTCAGCAGCCGGAACTGGCAGGTAACGCCGTGCGTGAACTGCTGCGCTTCGACAGCCCCGTGCAGTGGACCGGCCGCCGTGCCACCCGCGCCATGACGCTGTGCGGCCAAGCCGTTCAGCGGGGCGACCTGATCCTGCCGCTGATCGGCTCCGCCAACCGCGACCCTGCCCGCCACAGCAACCCTGACGCCCTGCAAATCGACCGCGCCAACCCTGGCGCCCTGTCGTTCGGCAGCGGTGCGCACATCTGCATAGGGGCTGCGCTCACGCAAATGGAAACGCAAGCGGTGTTGCGCGCGCTGGCCGTGCACAAGCCCGGGCTGGAGCTGGATGGTGTGCCGCAGCGCAACCGCAACCCGCTTTACCGGGGGCTGGCCGCGCTGCCGTTGCGCGTGGCCTGACGCAGCCCAAGCGCCCGAATCGGCTCGGGCGCGCCACAAATGGCTTAGCTCTTGGCCTGCCGCGCCGCACGCGCACGGGCCAAGGCAGCTTCGATCACCGCGCGTTTCTTGTCCAGCGTGGCTGGGTCGGTGTGCTTGGAATGCTCTTCCAGGTTGGCCAGTTTTTCCTGGGCCTTTTTGTCCTGCCGGTCCTGGTGTTCGGCAGCGTCACGCTGGGTGCGCTGCAAGTGCCACTGGTAGCGTGAACGTGCCAAGTCCGCCTGCTGGGGCGACCACGCCGCCCAGCCCGTGGCCGCGCCGCTCACGTTCTCCAGGCTGATGCAGTCCACCGGGCACACGGGAATGCACAGTTCACAGCCCGTGCAATAGGGCTCCAACACCGTGTGCATGCGCTTGTTGGCGCCCACAATGGCATCCGTGGGGCAGGCCTTGATGCACAGCGTGCAACCTATGCACCAGTTCTCGTCGATCACCGCTACCGTCAGCGGCCCTTCCAGGCCGTGATCGGGGTTCAGGGGCAGGGCGGGGCGCCCGGTAATGGCCGCCAGCCGCCGCACGCCTTCCTCACCGCCCGGCGGGCATTGGTTGATTTCTGCCTCGCCTGCGGCAATGGCTGCCGCGTAACGGGCGCAATCGGGGTAGCCGCAACGCGTGCACTGCGTTTGCGGCAAGGCCGCGTCTATGCGCGCAGCCAGTTCGGTGCGTGGGTCTGTCGCCGTCAAGCCTTGCCCGTGGTCTTCTTGGCGGCGGCCTTGCGCACTGGAGCCTTGCGGGCTGCCGTCGCGGGGGCCGTTGCAGGTTCAGCGGCGGGCTGGGGCACCGCCACTGGTGCAGACCGGGCCGCCTTCAGCCCGGCGTTGTGCTCTTCAATGAAGGCCTTCACCACCGGGTACACCTTTTCGCGCCAACGGCGGCCGCTGAAGATGCCGTAGTGGCCCGCGCCCTTCACCTCGTAGTGGCGCTGCTCGCTGTCCACAATGCCTTTGCACAGGTCGTGCGCCGCACGTGTCTGGCCACAGCCGGAAATATCGTCCAGCTCGCCTTCCACCGTCAGCAGGCCGGTATCGCGAATGTCCTGCGGGCGCACCAGTTCCGTCACGCCATTTTCGTTGCGCACTTCCCAGGTGCCGTTCACCAGCTTGAACTCCTGGAACACCGTGTTGATGGTTTCCAGGTAGTAGTTGGCGTCCATGTCGAGCACGGCGTTGTACTCGTCATAGAACTTCCGGTGGGCTTCAATGCTGTCGTTGTCGCCCTTGATCAGGTCCTGGAAGTAGTCGTAGTGGCTGTTGGCGTGCCTGTCCGGGTTCATGGCAATGAAGCCAGCGTGTTGCAAAAAACCCGGGTAAACGCGGCGCCCGGCACCAGGGAAGCCAGTGGGCACCCTATAGATCACGTTGTTTTCGAACCAATCCAGGCTGCGGTGGATGGCCAGATTGTTCACCGCCGTGGGCGACTTGCTGGCGTCGATGGGGCCGCCCATCATGGTCATGGACAGCGGCGGCAGCTCGCCCCGGCTGGACATGAGCGACACCGCAGCCAGTACAGGCACGGTGGGTTGGCACACACTCATCACGTGGCAGTTGCCGTAAATGCCCTGCAGGTAGCGAATGAACTCCTGCACGTAGTTCACGTAGTCGTCCAGGTGGAAGTCGCCTTCGCTCATCGGCACCAGGCGGGCGTTCTTCCAGTCGGTGATGTAGACCTTGTGGTCTGCCAGCATGGTGCGCACCGTGTCGCGCAGCAGGGTGGCGTAGTGGCCCGACAGGGGCGCCACGATCAGCACCACGGGCTGCTGCTTCAAACGCAGGATGGTGTCGGCGTCGTCCGAATAGCGCTTGAAACGGCGTAGCTCACAGAAAGGTTTATCAATTTCAACCCGTTCCGCAATGGCCACGTGCACGTTGCCCACGTCCACGGTGTGGATGCCGAACTCGGGTTTTTCGTAGTCTTTGCCCAGGCGGTGGATCAGGTCGTAGCCCGCGGCAATGCGCTGCGAGAACGGCGTCTGCCCCAGGGGCGACAGGGGGTTGGCGTACAGCTTGGCCGTCAGCTGGGCAAGGTCGGAAAAGGGCTCCATCAAGGAGCGCTGGGTTTCGTAGAACTGGTACAGCATGAAGGCCTCGCTACACGGTTATGTTGCAGTGCAACAAATATAACAGGATATGCCTCATAATGAACGAAGCCCGACGCAATGCCGGGCTCCGTCTGTCGTTTTGGCGAAACCCAGCCTGTGTTTTACAACACTGCGGCGATGGCCTTGCACACGTAATCGATGTTCTTGCTGTTCAGCGCGGCCACGCACATGCGGCCGGTGTCGGTGCCGTACACACCAAACTCGCTGCGCAGGCGCACCATCTGGTCCTTGGTCAGGCCAGAGTAGCTGAACATGCCGATCTGCGTGGTGATGAAGCTCATGTCCTGCTGGATGCCAGCGGCCTTCAGGCCGTCCACCAGCTTCTGACGCATGGCCTTGATGCGCACGCGCATTTCACCCAGTTCCTTTTCCCACAGGGCGCGCAGCTCGGGGTTGTTCAGCACGGCAGCCACCACGGCGCCACCGTGGGTGGGCGGGTTGGAATAGTTGGTGCGGATCGCGATCTTCAGCTGGCTCAGCACGCGGTCGGCTTCTTCCTTGTTCTCGCACAGCACGCTCAGGGCGCCCACGCGCTCGCCGTACAGGCTGAAGCTCTTGGAGAAAGAGGTGGACACGAAGAAGGTGAGGCCAGCGGCCACGAACTTCTGGATCACGGCGCCGTCTTCGGCAATGCCGTAGCCAAAGCCCTGGTAGGCCATGTCCAGGAAGGCGGTCAGGCCCTTGGCCTTGACGGCGGCAACCACCTGGTCCCACTGCTCGGGGGTGATGTCGTAACCCGTGGGGTTGTGGCAGCAGGCGTGCAGCACCACGATGGTGCCGGGCGCTGCGGCGTTCAGGCTGGCCAGCATGCCTTCAAAGTTCACGCCACGCTTGGCGGCGTCGTAGTAGGCGTAGGTTCCAACGGTGAAACCCGCGTTGGTGAACAGCGCGCGGTGGTTTTCCCAGCTCGGGTCGGAAATCAGCACCTTGGCGTTGGGGGTGAGCTTTTTCAGGAAGTCAGCGCCAATCTTCAGGCCGCCAGTGCCGCCCAGTGCCTGCACCGTGGCCACGCGGCCGCTTTTCACCGGCTCGCTGTCAACGCCAAACACCAGGCCCTTCACGGCGCTGTCGTAGGCGGCAATGCCGTCGATGGGCAGGTAGCCGCGTGCGGCGGGCTTGTCCATCATGGCCTTTTCGGCCTGTTGCACGCACTGCAGCAGGGGCAGCTTGCCGTTGTCGTCGTAATAGACGCCCACACCCAGGTTGACCTTGTTGGGGTTGGTGTCGGCAGCAAACTGCTCATTCAGACCCAGGATGGGGTCGCGGGGGGCCATTTCGACGGCGGTGAACAGAGACATGGTGGCGTGTACCTGTGGAGGTGGAAAAAACGGGGGCTTGCATCACGCCGCCAAACGGGCGGCGCAAAGCCTCGCATTTTACCGTGGCCAGGGGCTGGCTTGGCGCAAAAACCTCAGGCTGCAGGCTTGGGCGGCGGGGGTGGCGCGTGCTCGAACGTCTCCAGCGCCGGGTCCACACAGGCCCAACTGGGGGCGCTGGCCCGCCAGATGTTGGCGGTGGGTTTGATGGAGGACGGGTCGTCCAGCGTGCCCACACGCACCACCGTCAACCCCGGGCGGCCCGAAGAGTCAGAGAAAAGCTGCGAGCCGCACTGCGGGCAGAAGCGCCGCGTGACCAGGTTGCCACTGTCGGCTGTTTTGGTGTGCTGCGCCACGTTGCCGGTCACCTCAATGGCCGCCGTGGGGAAAACCACGTTCACCGTGCCATTGGCCGCCAGGTGCTGACAGTCGCGGCACCAGCAAATGCGCGAAGGCCCGGGTTCAGCCGTGATTTGAAAGCGTACTTGGCCGCACAGGCAGCCGCCGGTTCTGGTGTTCATGTGCATACTCTGTAACTCAGTGTCGGCCCAGTATGACACGGTGATGGTCTGGGCGTAGCCCGCGTCACCGTCTGTGCGCAAAGGTCAATTGATTTGTACGGCAAATTGCCGTAATATTCCTCTCGAAGGAATTCCGCGCCATGCCTACAACCATCTCCACCGCCCGTCTTGAAGCCCGAATCAGCACCGATCTGCATTCGATGCTCAAGCGCGCAGCCGAGCTGCAAGGCCGCACCATGACGGATTTCGTGGTCGCAGCCGTTCAGGATGCCGCACAGCGAGCCATCGCGCAGGCCGAAGTCGTCCGTCTGTCTTTGGCCGATCAGGAATGTTTTGCCCAGGCGTTGCTGTCGCCGCCCAAACCCGCCCCAGCCTTGAAACGCGCCTTCGCTCGCCGCAGCAAGCTTTTGCGCACTGAATGAGCCGCGCGCCGTTCCTGCTTGCGCCACTGGACGCGGCACATGACCGCGCAGCTTTCTGCAGCGATTCGGAGCCGCTGAACCGCTACCTCCAACAGCAGGCCACCCAGGACATACGCCGTCGCGTGGCCGCCTGCTTCGTGGCCCTGGCAGATGGGCAGCGCATTGCGGGCTACTACACCTTGGCATCTGCAAGCCTGCTGCTGGCCGATCTGCCTGGCCACATGGGCAAAAAGTTGCCGCGCTACCCCACTGTGCCCGCCGTTCGCATGGGCCGCCTGGCTGTTGATCAGGCATTCAAGGGGCAAGGCCTTGGTGGCGCGCTGCTGGCCGATGCACTTGCCCGCTCCGCCCGTTCAGAGATTGCTGCCTTCGCACTGGTGGTTGACGCCAAGGACGAGGCGGCAGACACCTTCTACCGGCACCACGGCTTCGTGGCCTTGCCAGACACCCCGCTGACTTTGTTCCTGCCTTTGGCTACGGTCCGGTCTGCCTAACGGGGTCAAGCTGGGGGTCATGGTTGATCATTCGAGCGGCTCGCGGTGCGGCCGCCAGCCAGGAAATGGATGGGAAACGACAGCCAGCTGAACATGCCAAAACCCGGCCAGACCTTGCGCACCTCGCGCAAGCATTGCTTGACCAAGGCCTTTTGCTCGGCGTTCAAGGGCTTGCATTCCTTGCGGATGGCCAGAATCGCAACTCCCAGCTCACCAATCAGCTCGGTTGACGTGGTCCATACACCGTTGAGCACGCCTTCCAGCCGCTGGCTTTGCGCGTTGAAGCCGCCTGCGGCTAAGGACGCGGCCAGAGCGTGAAATGGTTGGGTGCTGACGGCCTTTGGCATGTTCATGGGGCAAGTCGCCTGGCTAGAAGACGAACCAGGCGCAAAGAAGAATGGCCAACCCGAAAGACAGGAAAGCCACCGTGCAGAACCAGAAGGCCACGGGCCTATCGCTACGCTTGATGAGCGTAACCCCAACGTAGTTGCCGTGAACAACCTTTTGTGGGGATTTGAAGTGGCCATCCAGCATGGCGCGTACAGCCATGTAGATGAACAGCAGCCCAAACGCGGCAACCAACAACTGCAAAATCATCGACATGGCGTTCATTGGGGCGGATCACTCAGCGCGGCGCCGGTGCGCAAGCAATGAGAAGGCGCACAGCAAGCCGAGCAGTACAGCGTACACAAAAACGTAGCACCAGGACGCTGGCCCTGAGTGGCCGAGCGATTCGATGCCGGTTGCGGCCTCGAACCAGCCCCATGCTTGCCACGTGAGGAGCGTCACGACCACGGCCAGCGGCGCGCAGAGCAACGCAAGGACGAGGAACGTTATGGCGCGGCGCATTGAGTTCGGTCAATTGCTTGCGACTGCGGGGGATGCCGAACAGGAGAGGTTAGGCGCCGCCTGCGGCATTGGTTTCCCCCTCAGGCGTATGACAGACAACACAGAGCTTGTTGCCATCTGGGTCTCGAAAGTACGCGCCATAGTAGTTGGCGTGGTATTCGGGCCTCAAGCCGGGCTCACCGTCTGAAGTGCCGCCATTTGCCAACGCCACCTGATGGACGTGACGAACGGAGGCTCGATCGGCTGCCAGAAAGGCCACCATGTGGCCGTTGCCAGGGTGAGGTGGCTTTTCGTCATACGGCTTGCCGATGAGGAACAGCGGCCTTGGGCCACCCGTGGTTTGCCAGCCAGCCCAGGGGCGGCTGCGATCACAGAACCGCAGCTCAATTTGCAGAGCCGCCATGAGCGGCTCATAGAACCTGAGTGCCCGATCAAAGTCACTCACGCCGACAAAGATATGCGAGAACATGCCAACACACTCGTTTTGTGGGAGATGAAAACCATGGTCATCGTAACGGTTGGTATGGCTGATGGGGAGCAGGTCAATGGCAGCGCTGGTTAAATAACGCCATCTTCCTTCATCCTATCTGCCAGGGACTTAAGCAATTGTTCTGCATATGAGTCGTCGTAAAGGGTTTTCTTTACCCCGTCGAGGACAAAATCATTGCCGCTCCAAGTGCTTGTATCAATCGTTGCTTTCCACACGACGCGGTTGCTGCCAGCATCTATCAACTTGGCATCAAAAACATAATTTTCGACAGACGCGTGTTGGTTCGCCCGGACTGTTCCGCTGATGGCATAGACAATGAGAATGGGCGTCTCGCCTGAGGTCGGTATCTTGTCCTTCGCTTCTACTTCGAGCGATTCGACTACTGTCACGCGTTGCTTTGCGAAGACTTGGGCTGCATTCTTTGTCAAAAGACTACCGAACTTGGAATACCCGTGGTCACGGCTCGACACCCCACCTCGGCTATAGGAAGACACAGTCTGAAGATCGCTGTTCCGGTAAACGAACTGAACGCTGTCTGATTTTTTCGCGTCGGGAACTAAACGTTGAGAGTCTCGAATCGCGGGCGCGCTTCCACAGGCGGTGAGTATGGATGCAAGTGCAAAAACGAAGAGGTACTTTAGCTTTTTCATCTTTATTTTCAGTGGGGTGATATAGGGTCGTAGACTAACGTGTGAGCTCAGCGGACGACGGGCAGCGAAGCTGGCAGACTGTCCGCTGGAGTGATGGGATGGACTCCCCCGTTTGTTTGCGCGACAAAAGCGCACTGGTCTTC
>CBKZAG010000156.1:0-7978 GCA_966692625.1 uncultured Comamonadaceae bacterium | reverse complement strand
ATACCGATTCCACGCACCAAGTCAAAAAGAACGAAGAATTTTTGCAGACAGCCGCTGAGTCACTTCTGCCCGGGCGCCGCTGCCACGCAACAGAACGCTCGTCGCCCGGTTTCGCACTCAGAGTGCGTCACAGGCAAGCTGTTGATCTGGCCCTTTGACGTCGCACGCCAAATGCGAGGGGTGCCTCTAGGCTGCGCCGCCAGAAAGGCCAAAGCTCATGGGCCCGGCAATAGGACAGAGACGAGGCTGCGCCGGTGACTTTACAAACACTCGCATGACAGGGGCCCCATCCAGAACACGCTCCCTCGGCCTGGCGCTCCTTGAAGATAGAGGCCTCGTGGCAACTGCAAGGTTAAGAAGGCGAGAAGGGGTCTTCACACCAACGCACCACATGAACGGGGGCAGAGCCGCCGTGCCGCTCGCCATTCGTTGCAGCCCCCATCTCCATCTATATATATAGAAAGCAGAAGGGACGACGGCAAAAGCCATCTCAATGTGCGCAAACGGGATAATCGAGACCCATATGGCTCTTCTGACTCTACAACAGGCCTGCTTGGCCTACGGACACGTTCCTCTGCTCGACCACTGCGACTTTGCGCTGGAGGCCCGTGAACGGGTGGGATTGATAGGCCGCAATGGAACGGGCAAGTCGTCACTGCTGCGGATTCTGGCGGAACTGGAACGGCCTGACGACGGATTGCTGCAACGGCAGACCGGGCTAAAAACGGCCTACGTGGCTCAGGAAGCCACCCTGGACGCCAACCACACCGTGTTTGAGGCTGTGGCCGAGGGGCTGGCAGATGTGCGTTCGCTGCTGGAACAGTACCAGCACCCCCAGGGCAATGTGGATCTGGATTCGCTGCATAACCGCATTGACGCGTTGGATGGGTGGACGTGGGAGCAACGCGTCAGCGAAACGCTGGAGCGGCTGCATCTGGACGCGAATGCGGGGGTGGAGAGCTTGTCCGGCGGAACGGCCAAGCGGGTCGCGTTGGCCCAGGCACTGGTGCGGCAACCGGATGTGCTGCTGCTGGATGAACCGACCAACCACCTGGACTTGGAAGCGATAGGTTGGCTGGAGGAGTTGCTGATCACTTTCAAGGGCAGCGTGGTGGTGATCAGCCACGACCGGGCATTTCTGGACGCCGTGGCGACGAGGATGGTGGAGTTGGACCGGGGCAAACTGAACAGTTACCCTGGCAATTTCTCGCGCTACCAGGTATTGAAGGAAGAGCAGTTGGCGCAGGAGGCTGTGGTCCAGGCGAAGGCTGACAAACTGCTGGCACAGGAGGAGGTGTGGATCCGCAAGGGCGTGGAGGCGCGCCGCACGCGAGCCCAGGCACGGATTGAACGGCTGAAGCAACTGCGCACACAGCGGGCTGCCCGGCGGGACGTGGTGGGCAAGGTGCGCATGGAGGTGGACAGCGGCCTTTCCAGCGGGAAGCTGGTGGCGGAGTTGACACAGGTGAGCAAGGCCTTTGGCGAAGGCTCGCAACGCAAGGAAGTGGTGCGGCAGTTGACGACGACGGTGTTACGCGGAGACAAGATCGGTCTGATCGGCCCGAACGGCGCAGGCAAGACCACGCTGCTCAAGCTGATCCTGGGTGAGCTGGCGCCAGATGAAGGCACCGTTCGCCGGGGCACGCAACTGCAGGTGGCCTATTTCGACCAGTTGCGCGAACAGCTGGACCTGGATGCAACGCTGGAGGACTTCATCAGCCCTGGCAGCGAATGGATCGAGATCAATGGCCGGCGCACCCACGTGAAGAGCTACCTGGGAGACTTTTTGTTTTCCCCGGCTCGGGCGCATTCGCCGGTCAGGTCGCTGTCGGGCGGGGAGCGCAACCGTTTGCTGCTGGCCCGCCTGTTTGCCCGCCCCGCCAACGTGCTGGTGCTGGACGAGCCGACGAACGATCTGGACATTGAGACGCTGGAGTTGCTGGAAGCCTTGTTGGCGGAATACCAGGGCACGGTGTTTCTGGTGAGCCACGACCGGCGCTTCCTGGACAATGTGGTGACCAGCACACTGGTGTTCGAAGGCAACGGCCTGTGGCGTGAATACGAAGGAGGCGTGCTGGACTGGCAGACCCAGGCGGCGCGTGCGCGCTCGTTCCGCGAACAAAACGCCCCCAGCCTGCCAGCGCTGAAACCGGCTACCCCCACCGAGAGCCAGAAGTCTGTAGCCGCCACTGCCAACCCGGCAGCAAGCCCCAAACGCAAGCTCAGCTACAAGGAGCAACGCGAACTGGAGGCGTTACCACAGCACATTGAAGCCCTGGAAGCGGAGCAGAAGACGATTGACGAGGCACTGGCCGACGGCACGCTCTACGGCACGGACCCCGCCAAGGCCGCAGCGCTTGCCACGCGGCATGGCGAGATTGAAGAAGCGCTGATGGAAGCGCTGGAGCGCTGGGATGCGCTGAGCCAGCTGAGCTGAGACGGGACCAGTGAGCAGGCTTCTTGCTTGACTCGCTCAGGCACGGCGCAGTCGTCAATCCACGGTCAAGCGGACCTTGTCGAGTGTGCGCCAGAAATCTGCCGACTGCGTGGTGGCGAAGTTGATGCGCATGAGCGTGCTGGGCGTGCGGTGGGCATGAAACAGCGTGCCTGGGGCAATGAGGATGCCTTCGTCCAACAGGCGCTGTGCGAGAACTTCGGTGTCCACGCCGGTGTCCACCCAACCGAAAAGACCAGCCGGTTCGGACACAAAGTGGCAGCCCGACGCCTGTGCCAGCTTGACGCTGCGTTGACGGGCAACATCTAGCCTTGCACGGATGCGTTCGGCATGGCGGCGCAACTGACCTTGCTCGATGCAAAGGGAGAGCGCCCGCTCCATGAGACAGGGCGTGGTGAGAGTGGAAAGCAACTTGGTATCCAACAGGCGCTCCACCCAGGCGACGGGTGCAGCGAGGTAGCCGACACGCCAGTTGGGCGCGAGGATCTTGGCAAAGCCGCTGACGTAGAAAGTGTGCTGCAGCCCGTCAAGCATCGACATGCGCGTGGCGTGTTCGGGCGCTATGTGGCTGTAGGTATCGTCCTCTACCACGTAGAAGCCGTACCGCTGCGCCAACTGCAACACCCGGTGCGCGCTGGCTGGCGAGAGGCTGTAGCCGGTGGGGTTGTGCAGCACACTGACACTGACGAACAACTTCGGGGCGTGAGCCTCGCAATAACGGGCCACGGTTTCCAGGTCGGGGCCGGCAGGCCCGCGCGGCACAGGCAGCAGGCGCATGCCCAAGGCCTGGAGCCGGGCGAATTCGACCGCCCAGCCCGGCTCTTCGACCATGACCGCGTCCCCCGGGCGCAGCAGCGTGCGGCTGATGATGTCCAGCGCATGCGTGGCGCCCACGGTGGTGATGACTTGCTCGCCGTCCACCGGCAAGCCCTGGGACTGGAGCCGGCTGGCCAGAACGCTCCTCAGGTGGGGATCGCCTTTGGGATCGCCGTAGCGCAGAGAGGCATCGGTGAGCGCGCGCGAGGCCGTGACGCGGCGCAAGGCCGCAGGCATGAAGCTGGAAGCCAGCCAGTCTGGGGGCAAGACACCCATGCAGGGTTGCGGTCGGTCGTCAGAGCCATGGAACATGCCCCGGATGAGCGCTGCGGCGTTGACTGGGGCTTGCGGTCTGGGACCACCGCCTCGCTCCGCCATAGAAGGCTGGTGGGCTGGAACCGAACCTGTGCGCTCACGAACGAAAAAGCCGCGGCTGCGCCGGGCCTCGATCAGACCACGCGCCAGGAGCTGGTCGTAGGCGGCCACGACGGTGGAGGGACTCAGACCATGGAGCGTGGCGCACTGCCTGACGCTGGGCAGGCGTGTACCGGGCGCCAACAGACGGTCGCGGATGCGAATGGCAAAGCGGTCTGCCAATTGCTGAACCAGGGACACGCCACCACCCCGAGTGAGGGCGCCCGCCATTGCGGGTGCGTCGTTGTCGGTGAACGGCATGGCGGATGGAGAAGGTTCGGTCATGGATGCGAAAGTGACAGGTGTGTGGCCAGAAGAAACCATACAGTTCATGCAGTGAACCGGTCAACTGTACTGCATGTGTATTGATTTTGAACTTTATATTGACGCCATGACTGCCCCCGACACTCCCCGAGCACTTCATGGACGCCACTGAATTCGGCGCCCTGCTCACACTGGCCACGGCCACAAGCTTCACGCCCGGGCCGAACACGACGCTGTCCACGGCATTGGCGGCCAACTTCGGCCTGCGCCGGGCGATGCGTTTTGTGTGTGCCGTGCCGGTGGGGTGGACCCTGCTGCTGACACTTTGTGCGGCAGGCGTGGGGGCACTGGTGCTGGCCGTACCTTTGTTGCGTGGCGCCATACTGGCTGGCGGGGTGGCCTACCTGATCTGGCTGGCTTGGCGGCTGGCGGGCAGCAGCACACTCTCCAGCGCCAACCCTGCCAGCCTGAACGTGACCTTCGCGCGCGGCGTGGGCTTGCAGTTTCTGAATATCAAGGCCTGGATGTTGGCCCTGTCCATCGTGGCTGGCTGGATTGCCGGCCAACCGGACGCGCTGCAACGTTTCTGGCTGGTGGTACCGGTGCTGATGGCTTATGCCTTTGCAAGCAACCTGACCTATGCGCTGGTGGGCTCGGTGCTGCGCGGCTGGCTGGCGGGGCCGCTGGTGAATGGCCAACCCACGGGACAGCGGCTGCGCTGGTTCAACCGGGGCATGGCCTTGGCCCTGGTGCTCACCGCCCTGTGGATACTGGCAACGGGCCTGGGCAGGACGGGGGGCGCGTGACCATGACATATACACAGGCGTTAGCAGCGCCGAAGGACCAGACCGTGCAAGGCCTCTGGCTGGGCCTGCTGGGGGTGACGATCTTTGCCATGACCCTGCCCATGACCCGGCTGGCCGTGGGTGACAGCACTGCGCCGCAACTGCACCCCAGCTTCGTCACCTTCGGACGGGCAGCGGTGGCAGGTTGCCTGTCCCTGTTTTACCTGGCATGGCTGCGTGGCCGGGGGCGGCTCAACGTTCCTCGCCCCGCCGAATGGGCCCTGCTGGCATTCACGGCGTTGGGCGTGGTGCTGGGCTTTCCCCTGGGGTTGGCCATGGCACTGCGCGAGGTGCCCAGCACCCATGCCGCCGTGGTGACCGGGCTGCTGCCGTTGGCGACCGCCTGCGTGGCCGCCTTGTGGCTGCGCCAGCGACCCAGCCTCGTTTTCTGGCTGCTGAGTCTGCTGGGCACGGGCTTGGTGTTGATGTTCATGGCATGGCGCGCAGGCGGGCTGCATCTGAGCCACGCTGACGCATGGCTGCTGGTGGCGATGGGAAGTGCCTCGCTGGGCTATGTGGGTGGCGCCAGACTGACGCCGCGCTTGGGCGCTGAGCAGGTGATTTGCTGGGTGCTGCTGATTGCCTTGCCGGTGACGCTGCCACTGACCGCCTGGTTTCAGCCAGCATCGGTGGAAGAGGTTGCCATCTCCAGCTGGATGGCTTTTGGCTATGTTGCCGTGTTCTCGATGTGGCTGGGCTTTTTTGCCTGGTACCGGGGCCTGGCCCTGGGCGGCGCGGTGCGCGTGAGCCAGGTGCAACTGCTGCAACCCTTTCTGAGCCTGCTGTTTGCCGTGCCCTTGCTGGGCGAGACACTGGATGCAGCCACTCTGACATTCGGCCTGGCCGTGACCTTTACCGTGCTGCTGGGCAAGCGCACTTCTATACAAACCACTACACAAGGAAAGAACTGAACCATGAACTGGACCCTGGCACAACGCGCGCACAAGATGAACCCGTCGGTGATCCGCGAGATCCTGAAAGTGACGGAGCGCCCCGGCATCATCAGTTTTGCGGGCGGGTTGCCTTCGCCCAAGACCTTCCCTGTGGAGGTGTTTGCCGAGGCCTGCGCCAAGGTACTGCACGACGATGGCCGGGCTGCCCTGCAGTACGCCGCCAGCGAGGGATTGGTGACGCTGCGCGAACAAGTGGCGGCCATGCTGCCGTGGGCCGTGAACCCGGCGAACGTGCTGATCACGACTGGCTCGCAACAGGGTCTGGATCTGGTGGCCAAGGTGCTGATTGACCCCGGCAGCCGTGTGCTGGTGGAGACACCCACCTACCTGGGGGCGCTGCAGGCCTTTGCGCCCATGGAGCCTGAAGTGGTGGGGGTGGCCGCCGATGATGAAGGCCCTGACATGCAGGACCTGCTGCGCGTGCTGGGCGCCGATGGCGATACCGCAGACGCGCCCGAAGCCCCGGAACGCCGCCGCCTGCTGCAGTTGGACCTGGACCCGGCCAAGGACTTTCCACGTTTCATGTACTTGTTGCCCAACTTCCAGAACCCGACTGGCCGCACCATGAGTGAAGCGCGTCGCGCCGCACTGAGCGCCGAAGCGCAACGCCTGGGCCTGCCCATCGTGGAGGACAACCCCTACGGTGACCTGTGGTTCGACGCACCGCCGCCCGCGCCGCTGACGTCGCGCAACCCAGAGGGCTGCTTGTACCTGGGGTCGTTCTCGAAGGTGCTGGCCCCTGGGCTGCGCCTGGGCTTTCTGGTGGCCCCGCCTGCGCTTTACCCCAAACTGCTGCAGGCCAAGCAGGCGGCAGACCTGCACACGCCCAGCTTCAACCAGCGTGTGGTGGCCGAAGTGCTGAAGGACGGCTTCCTGGACAGGCACGTGCCGACCATCCGGGCGCTGTACCGCGCCCAGCGCGATGCGATGCTGCAGGCACTGGACCACGCGATGCAAGGCCTGGGCGTGACCTGGAACCGGCCTGATGGAGGCATGTTCCTGTGGGCGCGTCTGCCTGAAGGCATGAACGCCATCGAGCTGCTGCCCCACGCAGTGGAAAAGGGCGTGTCCTTTGTGCCTGGTGCCGCTTTCTACGCCGGGCATGGCGACCCGCGCACGCTGCGCCTGTCCTTCGTGACCGCCACAGCCGACCAGATTCACACGGGCGTGGCCGCGCTGGCGCAGGCCGTGCGCGAGCAAAAGGTGAAGGCCAAATGAGTCGCGCGCGCCCTTTCCAGCAGGTGGACGTGTTTACCGACACCGCCTGCCTGGGCAACCCGCTGGCAGTGGTGCTTGACGGCACGGACCTGAGCACGGAGGAGATGCAGCGCTTTACCGACTGGACCAACCTGTCGGAATGCACCTTTGTGCTGCCGCCCTCGGCAGAAGGGCTGGCGGCGGGCGCGGACTACCGCGTACGCATCTTCTGCCCGGGGCGTGAACTGCCTTTTGCCGGACACCCCACGCTGGGTACCTGCCACGCCTGGCTGCTGGCGGGCGGCCGCCCCCGTACTGCTGGAACCGTGGTGCAGGAATGTGGCGTGGGCCTGGTGCCCATCCGCCAGACGGCGGTGGAAGCGCGCACACGCCTGGCATTTGCCGCGCCACCCCTGCGCCACAGCGGCCCGCTGGATGATGCAAGCGTTCAGAGGATTGCCCAGGGGCTGGGTTTGCAACGCGACGAGATCGTGGCACACGCATGGTGCGACAACGGCCCCGGCTGGCAGTCTGTGATGTTGCGCGATGCGGACCGCGTGCGCTTGCTGCGCCCCGACCCGGCACTGCTGGCAGGCATGGACGTGGGCGTGGTGGCACCGCAAACACCGGGCCATGACACGGCCTTTGAGGTGCGCGCCTTCTTCCCCGGCAACAACGGCCTGGCGGAAGACCCGGTGACGGGCAGCCTCAACGCCGCGCTAGCACAGTGGCTCATCGGCGCCGGTCTGGCGCCCGAAAGTTACGTCGCGGCCCAGGGAACGGCGCTGGGGCGTGCCGGGCGCGTGCATGTGGAGCGTGACGGCACCGGAACCATCTGGATCGGCGGCGACGCCGTCACCTGCATCCAGGGCGAGGTGCGCTTGTGACGACACCCGCTTTGCCAACCCTGGCCGACATCGAAACCGCCGCCCAGGTGGTGTACCGGGCATTCCAGGCCACGCCACAGTACCGCTGGCCACTGGTCGAGCAGCGCCTGGGCACCCGCTGCTGGATCAAGCACGAGAACCACACGC
>CBKZAG010000155.1:0-7980 GCA_966692625.1 uncultured Comamonadaceae bacterium | reverse complement strand
GCCGTAGTGGGTGCAGGCCGCTAGGTCTTGACCTTCAATGCAGCGGCCATCTTGGGCGACCTTGCAGTCAGGGTTGTCGCACTGAACAGTGTCCGCCATGGCGTTACCAGAGCTGCGTCAGTGAGAACTCGCGATATGCGGCGGCAGCGAACTGAATTGGTGACAGCGCCGGCTCGCATGGAAGCCCGGTCGTTGTGACCCAAGCTGCAATCCAGTCATCCCTACCGTGGACCTCGTGCCGACGCTGAACAGCAAACAGGATCGGCGTCAAGTGCGCTGATATGCCGTCGCTCGGAAGCCCATCGACAGCCCTGTTCAGCCATGCCTGGGGCATGTCTTGGACTGCATCTGGAATCGACTGCAGCGGTGCGTCCATCAGGCCTGTTCGGGAAAGAAGCGACGAGAGTGCAGGAGGCCCAGGTAGCACCTTGGTCAGGTTGCCCAACTCGCGTGCAATCGCCAAAGGCAAATGCTTTTCTGGAACGTCCGAAAAATCGAGACTGAGGTCGAAGCTGTGACCACCCTCAAGCCACCATAGGATGTCAAGCTCTTCGTCTTGGATATTGACGTACTTCTGGACGGCAGATTCGAACTCTCGTTGTCTACGGGCCAATACCGAAATAGCCTTGTTTGTCGCACCGACCATGGCCTGTGTGATTTCAGAGAGCGCCCCTTTGCTCACAGCCTGGACTAGGGCCTCGTCGTTACTATCTACCGAAGGAGTAACCAGCTTACCCTGCTTCAATGATGGTCGGCGACGCGCAGTCTCAGACAACTGGCGAAGGACGTTCTCAGCCAGCCCGACGAGGTCCATTGGTTGTTTCATCTTGCGCAGTCCACCGCACGACATACTCGACACGACGGTTGCTGCAAGAGCGGCTATGTCGCCCGCACTGGGGTCCATTGCTGCCGCTAGAGCTGAGGCCGACAACAAGGTGAGCTCTTCGTCCCCGGGCTGAGCGCCATCGCCAGCAAGCGCTTGGCGAAGTGATGCCACCTCCTGCGAGCCCATCTGTACCTTTAGGCGGAATGCCAGCTTTGCAAGCAAGGCGAAGTCGGACTTGGTGACGTCCTCGAGATAACCCTCAATCGCTCTCCAGCGCTTCTCGGTCAATGCGGTGTCCTGTTGCAACGACATGCTGGCGTACCAGCTCGAAAACTGTTCTTGCACTTCTTTCCCCTTGGTTTAGTCTTTCTTCTCGTATTTCTCGATTTGCCTGGCTAACTCCACCAGCAGCCCATTTTCCTTCGCGCGCTTTAGTGCGCTGTGATAGCGCTCGTTCGGCGGAATCTGCAAATCAGCCTTGGTGATCAGGCCAAGCTGGAGTGAAATGTCCCGCATTTGGCTGGCACTTAGCTGCCAGAACCTAAAGATGAGATTGTCAGTCGACGGCTCAGTCACATCAACCTCCGTTGGCGGCGTTAAGCGCACTTCGGCCGCAACCGCCTCCACGGCAGTATGAACTGCGGACGCAATTGCAGTTTCGCCTTGGGGAGGTATCACCACCTTCGTGTCTCCCAAGTCAGCTGAAAAAGAGGGCAACTTCGGTAATCTCAGCCGAAGTTTCCACACCTCGTCGCGTTCCTGGGTGAGTAGTGGGACAAAGAGCTCGTTCGGCGCCTGCTGAAAATGGCGCAGACGAGCACGGACCTCAACGCCACGCGACATCCCTTCGCCATCCACGTGGAGGTCAACCAGGTTGTATCCAGGGTTCCAGCGAGGCTCTTCGCGATCAGGGTTAACCGCTCCGGCCAAGAAACGGAAGTACTCCGGTGGGCGAATGCAGCGCTGGTCATGCTCGTGACCGAAGAACTGAAGCGGAGCTCGGGCGTTAATGATGTTTTCGACATCGGAGGCATCCGAGAACCACGTTGGCGGGTGATGACTCAGAACCACGTTGAGCACGTCATCCTGAGGGTTTAAAACCACCTGTGCACTGCCCAGAAACAGCCTGCCGGGCGAGAGGTCCCTGTCACCAAGGCCAGAAATCAGGACCGAGGTTAAGCCAAATACGCGAAGCGTCACACCATCGGCAAGCTTCAGATCGCGCTCCCAAAAAGGGGACGATGGGAAGATGCTGCAACCAAACTGTGCGGCGAAGTCGTTGTAGGCCTTGAGTGGCTTAAATAGGGCTTCGCCGGATGGGGCAAACCCGAGTTGCCTGGCCAGCTGTCGGTCTCGATTGAATGACCCGACCTCTTTGGCGATGGCTTCCTGGGCGTTTGACACATCGACGGAAGCGCAGATCGCACGATCGACGTCATGGTTACCGGGGACAGTCATGATGCCCTCGGGGTTGCAACCGCAGCGATCGGCGATGCGTAAAAGCCAATCCTTTGCAGCCTTGTATTCGTCGGGATGGCCTTTGAAAGCAATATCGCCGCCGACCAATATGGCGTCGACCCGGATTCCGTCCTTGTGGCAGAGCTCCAGCAGGTCTGTCTCAAGGCGAGTTCGAAATGGGGTGTCCCGGTCCCCGCCCGCAGTCAAGCACGATGGCTCACGGAAGTGAATGTCGGATAGATGCAGTAGGCGCATTAGTTAATCTTAGCCCTTTGTTTCGACGACTCTGGTCCGACTAGCTGAAATGGCTTCCTTCTGTGCGGAAGGCTAATTCGTCCTGCTCGTACTATACCGATCAAGACTCGTGCAAGCGCTATCCATATCCATTGGCCTTCAGTTCGAACGTCGGCTTTACAGCCAGTACCGTGAAGTCGACCATCAACGTGGCAGTCTCCTTACGCTGCAAAACGGTCCGCCACTGTGGTCGGGTAATGGCTACAGGCCGGTGATTCATACCATCAGCTGTTTGCGTGATTGACATCCATGACCGAAACCTTCCGCTAAAGCAAGCTCCCAGCCTGATTGACGATTAATCAGCACGGCTACTACAAGCGAAACTTGATCAATTTTTTAGATAGAGCGTTACTGCCCTTGTGCCGCTTTTGGCACAGGAGCACTACATGAAACGCACCCCATCCAAGACTGCCATCTCCAAGCCCGGCAGCACCAAGTCCAAGATTACCCGCGGTAACCCTCTGGCGGCCAACCCACCCGCCAAACCTCGCCCGGCCCCCAAAGCAACCGCGGCCCCAGAGACCCAGGCCCCGGCCCAGCCCGACACCAAACAATCCCAACTGATCGCGCTACTGCGCTCATCCTCTGGCGCCACCCTGGCCCAGATGATGACCCTCACCGGCTGGCAATCCCACACCGTGCGCGGCGTGCTCAGCGGCTCCTTGCGCAAACGCCTAGGCCTGACAGTGCAATGGCAGGTCGAGGATGCCGTGCGTGTCTACCGCATCGTGGAGGGCTCGTGATGCTGATTGAGGAACTCACCACTGCCGATCGTCATGTCCTCGACCAACGCTGGGTTTCCCTCTTCGACCACGAACCCCCAGCCAAGCTCCAAGCCAGTCTCGTTCGCCGCGTGCTCGTCTGGCATGCCCAGATGGCTGGCGCTGGCCTCAAGCCGGGCGAGCGCCTGTCCACCGGCCGCCCCGCTGTGTCTCTGCGTCCCGGTACGCGCTTGCTACGCGAATGGCAGGGCAGCACCCACGAAGTGCTGGTCACCGCCGATGGCTTCGAGCATGCAGGCAAGACCTATCAAAGCCTGAGCGCCATCGCACGCGCCATCACCGGCACCCGCTGGTCCGGCCCAGCCTTCTTCGGCGTCAAACCGGGAGCCTAACCCTGATGCCTAAAAAGGTCACCTCTTCCTTCTCCCGGGGCCTCCAGACCCCCCAAGTCCAAATTCCCACGCTCGCCTGCGCCATCTACACCCGCAAGTCCTCCGAAGAAGGGCTCGAGCAAGATTTCAACTCCCTGCATGCCCAGCGCGAAGCCTGCGAGGCCTACGTCCTGAGCCAGAAGAGCCTGGGCTGGAGCCTAGTGCCCACCGCCTACGACGATGGGGGCTTCTCCGGTGGCAACACCGAGCGCCCGGCCCTGAAACGCCTGATTGCCGACATCGAAGCAGGCAAGGTCAAGGTGATCGTCGTCTACAAGGTCGACCGCCTGACCCGCTCGCTTGCCGACTTCGCAAAACTCGTTGAACTCTTCGATGCCAAGGGCGTGTCCTTTGTCTCGGTCACCCAGCAGTTCAACACCACCACCTCCATGGGGCGGCTGACCCTGAACGTGCTGCTGTCCTTCGCCCAGTTCGAACGCGAAGTCACTGGCGAGCGCATCCGCGACAAGATCGCCGCCTCCAAACGTAAAGGATTGTGGATGGGTGGCGTGCCACCCGTAGGTTACAAAGCCCAAGGCCGTACCTTGCAGCCCGAAGAACCCCACGCCAGCCGTATCCGTCAGATCTACGAGCTCTACCTCAAGCTCAGCTGCGTCAGGAGGCTCAGTGTTGAGCTTCAGAATCGCCAGTGGCTGACCCCCGAGAGGCAGAACAAGCGCGAAGGCTTCGGCGGAAACAAACCCTTCAGCCGGGGTCACCTCTACCGTATCCTGAGCAACCCCATCTATTTGGGCATGATCCCCCATAGGGGAGAAGTCCACCCCGGGCAGCACCCCGCGCTCGTTGACGAGCAACTCTGGCAGCAAGTGCAGCAGCGCCTGGCTGACAACCGTCAGGGCGACAAGACCCAATCACATGCCGCCCACCCCAGTTTGCTCGCGGGCAAGCTCGTGGACGAAGTTGGCCGACGGTTGATCCCTTCCCACACCCGCAAGGGCCACAAGCGTTACCGCTACTACGTTACCCCAGCCGATGAGCCCGGCGAGCCGATCAGGCTGCCAGCGGATGAACTTGAACAACTCGTGATCCAGTCGATCATCGACTGGGCGTCTCAGGAGAAGAACGTCATCGACGCGATCGGCTGGCAAAACGCCCAGCTCGCCAGCGACGCCCTGAAGCGGGCCAAGGCACTCACCTATGCCCTGCGGCACGATCCCAAGACAACCCTCCCGCCCGCTATCAACCAAGTGGAAGTCGCGGCTACCCAGATGTACATCCGGCTCGATCTCATTGGTGCGGGCTTCCAGATAGAGGAGAGCTCACCCCACTCAGAAGTCGTGCTCGACGTTCCTGCCCAACGCAAACGTTGCGGAATGGCGGTGCGGTTGGTGATCGGTGACCAGGATACCGACAATCAGCGGTTGCGCCAGCCCGATCCTGGCCTGGTCGAGCTCATGGTCAAAGCCCGTGTCTGGCTGCACCGCCTGACCTTTGGCGGGCAGGGCATCGGGGTAATCGCTCAGGAGGAGCAAGCCAACCCTCAATACGTCAGCCGGGTGATCAACGTCGCCTTGCTGGCGCCGGACATCGTTCAGGCGATCGAACGAGGCGATCACCCGATCGGGCTCAACGCAACCAAGCTGTTGACTTCTGTGCCGTTCCCGATGGACTGGCAGGCGCAGCGGGAGATGCTGGGGATGTCTTGAGCTGCAAGAACAAAAAAATCACAAGCAACCACGGGGTGTCCATCGGGTGATGGACGCCCCGTTTTGTTTGGAGCCAAAAGTGGCCCAAAACATCACAGTGGATCGAGAAAAAGAGCCGGCAGAGAAAACGGGAGGAGAGCGGAGAGAAATGCGTGCTCCATAGCCCAGGTAGAGAAACCTGAACCAGTCGAAAACCCGCATGAACGCTGGGCTTCAGGCAAAGAAAAGGCCCTCGAAAAGTGAGGGCCTAGACTTGCTGGCGGAAGAGGAGGGATTCGAACCCTCGATACGGTAGAAACCGTATACCGGATTTCGAGTCCGGCGCATTCGACCACTCTGCCACCCTTCCGCGTGTCGAAGCCGAGATTCTAACAGGCTTGCGAAGGCGCCTTTACCTGGTAGCCCAGCCAGCCGCTGCCTTCAGTCTGCCTCGCGCAGCGCCTGCAGCGCCGCCTCCACATCATGTACCGCCACACCAGACGCCACAGGCGCAAGGGCATGCAGATCCGCACAGGCGGCAAAGCCTTCGCCCTTCAGACGTGCAATGGCCTGGCCCGCGTCCTTGGGCGACGCAAAGCCCAGGCTCTGCAGCAGCACGTGGCCTTTGGCATCGGCGAATTTGAAGTAGAACTGACCGTCCTTCTCGCGGTACTGCTTGAAGGTGGGCAGCGCAGCCTTTTCCACCTTGGCCGTCTTGGTCTCGCTGGCGGCTTGCAGCGGGCGCAGGCCCACGGCATGGCGCACCTTAGCGGTAAACGGCGTGGCCACGGCACGTGCCTTCATGGCGCCCGCGCGCAGCATGGCTTCCACCTTCTCGGGGTGGGCCATCAGCTCGTCGTAGGTGGCGCGCATGGGGGCAATTTCGCGGTCAATGCGCTCAAACAGCACCTGCTTGGCATCACCCCAGGCAATGCCTTCGGCGTAGGCCTTGGCCAGCGCGGCGGTTTCCTCGGGGGTGGCAAAGGCCTGGTAAATCTGGAACAGGGCAGAACCTTCGGTGCTCTTGGGCTCGCCCGGCGCCTTGGAGTCCGTCAAGATGCCCATGATCAGCTTCTTCAACTGCTCGCGCGGCACGAACAGCGGAATCGTGTTGTCGTAGCTCTTGCTCATCTTGCGGCCATCCAGGCCGGGCAGGGTGGCCACGCTTTCCTCGATCACCGCCTCGGGCAGCGTGAAGTGCTCGCCGTACAGGTGGTTGAAGCTTGATGCCATGTCACGCGCCATCTCGATGTGCTGCACCTGGTCGCGTCCCACGGGCACCTGGTGGGCATTGAACATCAGAATGTCGGCGGCCATCAGCACCGGGTACATGAACAGGCCGGCGGTCACGCCATCGTCCGGCTCGGCACCCGCGGCAGCGTTCTTGTCGAGCATGGCCTTGTAGGCATGTGCGCGGTTGAGCAGGCCCTTGCCGCAAACGCAGGTCAAAAACCACGTCAGTTCGGGAATCTCGGGGATGTCGGACTGGCGGTAGAACGTCACCTTTTCTGGGTCCAGGCCACAGGCAATCCAGGTCGCCGCAATCTCGAGCGTGGAGCGCTGGATGCGCGCCGGATCGTCGATCTTGATGAGGGCATGGTAGTCGGCCAGGAAGAAGAAGCTCTCGACATTGTCCAGGCGGCTGGCCCGCACGGTGGGGCGTATGGCCCCGACGTAGTTGCCCAGGTGGGGGGTGCCGGAGGTGGTGATGCCGGTGAGGACGCGCACTTTGCTCATGGGTTGACGCAGGATGTATCGTTCAAAAAAAGGGGCGGTAGGCTCAGAAGAGCAGCCAGCGCAGGGGCGACAGCAGCAGTTCGATGAGCCCGGCGGTCACGTTCATCAGCGGGCGCAGCCACAGGCTGCCCACAATGCCGCTGACCACCAGTGCCAGCACGATGAAGAAGCCGTAAGGCTCCACGCGCGACAGCCCGATGGCTGCTCGCATGGGCAGCAGGCCCACCAGAATGCGGCCACCGTCCAGCGGCGGCAGCGGGAACAGGTTGAAGGCGAACATGACCAGGTTGACCATCAGCCCGGCGCGTGCCATTTCCAGGAAGAAGCGCTCTTCCACGCCAGATGCCACCATCAGGTAACCCAGCACCACCCACAAAATGGCCTGCACCAGGTTGGCCCCGGGCCCGGCCAGTGCCACCCAGATCATGTCGCGCTTGGGGTGGCGCAGCCGCCCGAAGTTCACCGGCACGGGCTTGGCATAGCCAAACAGGAAGGCGCCGCTGGTGGCAAAGTACAGCAACAGCGGCATGGCAATGGTGCCCAGCGGGTCAATGTGCTTCAGCGGGTTGAGCGTGATGCGCCCCTGCATGTAGGCGGTGTTGTCGCCATAGTGGCGCGCGGCGTAGCCATGGGCCGCCTCGTGCACGGTGATGGCGAAGAGGACCGGGATGGCGTAGATCGCCATGGTCTGAATGATCTGGGCAAAGTCCATGGGGCGCTATTGTCTCAGGGGAGTGGTGTCACAGGCCCAGGGCGTTCAGCGGGCCCTGGCCTTCGCGCAGCACCTCGGGGTTGCCGCCGTTGTCCATGGGGGTCAGGTCAATCACGGTGGTGGGCGCCAGGGCGCAGGCGCCCGCGTCAATGAC
>CBKZAG010000154.1:0-7990 GCA_966692625.1 uncultured Comamonadaceae bacterium | reverse complement strand
TGGTGTGAACGCGCTGTTCACATGGCCGCTCGTCTTTTCTGCTGCTCTGTTGAGTTTCGCCCACGGCGCGAACGACGTGGCCAACGCGATTGGCCCGTTGGCGGCAATTTACGAGGCAGTGGTGGATGGGGTTGTTTCCGCCAAGGCGGCAACGCCCATGTGGGTGATGGTGCTGGGGGCGTTTGGCCTTTCTGTGGGCTTGGCGCTGTATGGCGGCCGCTTGATCCTGACCGTGGGCAAGGAGATCACCGAGCTGGACCGCATGCGGGCGTACTCGATTGCCATGTCGGCGACGTTGACAGTGATCGTCGCCTCGCACTTTGGCATGCCAGTGTCTTCCACTCATGTGGCTATTGGCGCCGTTTTCGGCGTGGGTTTCCTGCGGGAGTTGCTCAAGGTGAACTATGCCAAGATGGAGGCCGTCGTGCGGGCAGGCCACCAGGGTGAGGACCGCGAAGCGGTGGAGGCCTATCTGCTGAAATTCGAGGCTGCTCCGGTGGAAGAAAAGAAGCGCATGCTGGCCGAAATGAAGAAGCGCGCCAAGGCCAATGGGGTTGTGCCGCAGGCGGCTGAGCAGGATGTAGGAACCTTTGACAAGAAGGAGCGCAAGGCACTGAAGAAAGCCTACAAGCAGGAGATTGTCAAACGTGCCGTGGTGATGCGCATCGTGGCGGCATGGATCGTCACGGTACCTGCCACCGCTCTGCTGGCGGCGTTGCTGTACCACGCTGTTCAATATGTGATGACCCCCTGATTGTTGATGTGTGATCGGCAGATTAGGGGAAAACCCGAAATCGTGCCATAATTCGACTTGCGCCGCTTTTAAGCGGTGTTATCGCACATCTGCCCCACGCTTTGGCTTCGCGCCGGCTCTGTTGCCGGACTTGCTGTTTTATACGGCAATCGATTCGCCTCACGCATCCCCGAATTCGCCCCCCTGTGGGCGGTCAGGCATGCCGATCTGTTTGTGGTTGATGTTTTTTGTGACCACGAACAGAGCGGATGCCCTTGAGTCAGCATGGCTGGCCGGGTTCGTCTGTTCATTTGCGCATTCCATTCAAGCGCAAGGACGAATGACATGACTGAAATTCAAAACAACCCCTTCGAGGCCCTGGGCCTGGACCCACAATTGGTGCAGGCAGTGACCGACCTGGGTTTCACCCAGCCGACGCTGGTGCAGCAGGCTGCCATTCCTAAGGCCATGCCTAAGGATGCACAGGACGCAGGCTTCATCGATCTGATGGTCTCGAGCCAGACGGGCAGCGGCAAGACGGCTGCCTTCCTGCTGCCGGTGCTGCACACCCTGATCCAGCAGCAAGCCGAGGCCGAGGCCAAGGAACGCGCTGAATGGGACAAGCTGGTGGCGCAGGCCGAGGCCGAAGGCAAGCCCGCCCCCAAGCGCGCCAAGCGCAAGAACCCGCTGCTGGCCCGCCACTTCAAACCGGCGGTGCCGGGTGCGCTGGTGCTGTGCCCCACGCGTGAACTGGCCCAGCAGGTGGCGCATGACGCCATCGACCTGGTCAAGCATTGCCGTGGCCTGCGCATTGCCAACGTGGTGGGTGGCATTCCTTACCAAGTGCAGATCGCCAAGCTGCAGAACGCCGATCTGGTGGTGGCCACGCCTGGCCGCCTGCTCGACCTGCAGCGCAGCGGGCAGATTCAGCTCGACAAAGTGCAGTTCCTGGTGGTGGACGAAGCCGACCGCATGCTGGACCTGGGCTTCTCTGACGACCTGGCCGAAGTCAACCGCCTGACCGCCGCCCGTCAGCAGACCATGATGTTCAGCGCGACCTTCGCGCCGCGCATCCAGCAACTGGCCGCCCGTGTGATGCGCGAGCCGCAGCGGATTCAGATCGACACGCCGCAGGACAAGCACGTCAACATCGAGCAGATGCTGTTCTGGTGCGACAGCCCCGAGCACAAGCGCAAGCTGCTGGATCACTGGCTGCGTGACGCCGCCATCGACCAGGCCATCGTTTTTGCCAGCACACAGATCGAGTGCGACGCACTGGCCGAAGAACTGCAGCAGGTGGGTTTCTCTGCCGTGGCGTTGCACGGCGCGCTGAGCCAGGGCTTGCGCAACCGCCGCCTGATGGCGCTGCGTGACGGGCGTGTGCAGATCCTGGTGGCCACCGACGTGGCTGCCCGCGGCATCGACGTGCCCACGATCACCCACGTGTTCAACTTCGGGCTGCCGATGAAGGCGGAGGACTACGTGCACCGCATTGGCCGCACGGGGCGCGCGGGTCGTCAGGGTTTGGCTGTGACCATGGCCGAGTTCCGTGACCGCCGCAAGATCGGTGATATCGAAGCCTACAGCCAGCAGGCCATCAAGACCCAGACCATTCCCGGCCTGGAGCCGAAGAAGCCCCTGTATGAGCCGCGCAACGACGCGCGCCGTCCGGGCCGTGGCGGCCCGCGCCGGCACGGTTCGGGTGGCGGCTTCGGCGGTGGCGCTCGTGAATTTGGCGGCGGTGCGCGTGAATTCGGCGGTGGCCGTGGTTTTGGCGGTGAGCGCGAAGCGGGTGCCGGCCCGCGCCATGGTTTTGGCCGTGGCGAGGGTGCCCGTCAGTCCTTCGGCGGCGACAACCGCCCGCGCAACCAGGCTTCCAAGCCGTTTGGCGGCAAAGGCCGCGCCAGGTAATACCCCTGCATCTCGTCGCAGCCCTGATGGCGCAGGAAATCCAGTTGATCCTGGGTTTCCACGCCCTCGGCAATGACCTTCAGGCCCAGGCTGTGGGCCATGTGAACGATGGCGGCGACGATACTGGCGTCTTCGGGGTCGTTGGTCACGTCCTGCACGAAGCTCTGGTCGATCTTCAGCTTGTAAACCTGGAAGCGTTTCAGGTAGTTGAGTGAAGAGTACCCGGTGCCGAAGTCGTCCACCGACATGAGAATGCCCTGCCCGTGCAGGGCATTCATCGTTTCAATGGCACGTTCCGGGTCGTGCATGGCCGCGCTTTCGGTCAGTTCCAGTTCCAGACAGTGGGCGGGCAGCCCCGTGTCCTTGACAATTTGAACCACAAGCTCCGGCAGCTGAGGGTGGCGGAACTGAACAGCTGACAGGTTGACCGCGAGGATCATGGGCGGCAGTCCCTCGTCCATCCACCGGCGCACCTGGGTGGCGGCGTTGCGCAACACCCATTCGCCAATGGCGAGTATCTGTCCGCTGCTCTCGGCCACAGGAATGAATTCGGCAGGAGACACCAGCCCCCATTCCGGATGGTTCCAGCGCAGCAGGGCCTCGACACCGATGACTGAACCGTCCTGCAGCGACACTTGTGGCTGATAGTGCAGGGTGAGCTGGTCCCTCTCCAATGCCCGGCGCAAGGCGTTCTCCAGCTGCAGGCGGCGAATGGAGTTCGCCTGCATTTCGTGGGTGAAGAAGCTGAAACCGTTGCGGCCCTCTTGCTTGGCCCGGTACATGGCTGTGTCGGCACAGCGGTACAGGGTCTCGAAGTCGGAACCGTCGTCGGGGAAAAGCGCGATCCCGATCGACGGTGTGACCGTGAGCTCCTGCTGCTTGATCTGGTAGGGGCGGGCGACGAGGTCAAGCAGCTTGCGCGCCATGTGGGCGGCACCGTCGGCATCGGTGTCAGGCAACACCGCCACGAATTCGTCACCACCCAGCCGGGCGATGGTGTCCTGCTCCCGCACGAGCGACTGGAGCCGCCTGGCGACTTCGATGAGCACGCCGTCGCCCACCTGGTGGCCGAGCGAGTCGTTGATGTTCTTGAAGTGGTCCAGGTCGATGAACAGCAGGCTCAGCTTGCTCTGGTGGCGCTTGGCCTGGCTGATGTCATGCTGCACGCGGTCCTTGAGCAGGCTGCGGTTGGCCAGCCCCGTCAGGGAGTCGTAATAGGCCAGGTTGCGGATCTTGGCTTCCTGCGCCTTGCGAAGCGTCGTGTCTGTGAAGATGGCGATGTAGTGGGTGGTTTGCCCGTGTTCGTCCTGTACGCGGGTGATCGATAGCCATTCCGGGAAAACCTCGCCATTGCGGCGCCGGTTCCAGACCTCGCCCTGCCATTCCCCGCTGCGTTGCAGCTCCCGCCACATGCGCTGATAGAAGCCCGGACCGTGCCTGCCCGAGGCCAGCACGCGCGGGGTCTTGCCAATTACCTCGTCTGCTGTGTAGCCCGTGATTTCCGTGAAGGCCGGGTTGACCTTGATGATGCGCTTGTGCCCGTCTGTGATGAGAAAGGCCTCGCTACTTTGCTCGAACACCTTGGCGGCGAGAACGAGGTCGGCTTCGGCACGCTTGCGCGCGGTGATGTCGCGGGTCAGCAGCACGTAGCGTTGACTCTGGCCGGGTTCCGCAGGCTTGCAGGAGACAGACAGCTCGTACCAGCGTGGCCCGTCCGGCATGGGCAGGCTGTATTGCTGGCCGACGGAACGCCCATGGACTTGTGCTTCCCGCATGGCCTGGGTGATGGTGGCGCAGACGTCTGCGGGGAGGAAGTCGTGGATGGTCCGGCCACCGAGCTGTTCGGATGCAGGTACCACCAGCTGCTCTTCGTCAATGGCATGCACCCGGTACTGCCGACCCTCCATGTCTACTTCGAACATGAGGTCTGGGATCGCGTCGAGCGTGGCCTGCAGCTGGTCTTGTACTTGACGGATGTCCTGGGTGCGGCGAGCGACCTGCTCCTCCAGTGAGACTCTGTGGCGTCTCTGGTCCAGCACCAGTTTGACCAGATAGGCGAGCATGGCGCTGAACAGCAAACTGGCGGTGGCATACCACCCGAGTTCTGCGGACTGGCCCCAGCCCCGGCTCGGTGCCACGCTCAGCGTCCATTGGCCGTTGGGTACCTGCAAGGTCTTGCTGACCGGTTCATTCAACGGTCTGCCATCCCGCATATGCAACGAAGCTGCAATGACCTGCCGTTCTCCGGTGTCTGGCTTGATCCGCCACAGCTCATAGTCGTAGCCCAGGCCAGGGAGGTTGTCCATGCCGGTCGACGCCAGCGAGTGGGGGAAACGGATGATGACGTTGGCGAACCCCCAGAAGCGGTCATTGCCTTTGTCGTCGGGTAGAAAGATGGGCAGACGGCCCACGGCGCCCACGCCCCCTTGGGCCAGATTGACCGGGCCCGCCAGGGTCAATCTGCCGGTGTTGCGTGCGAGGAAGGCCTCGGGGCTCTGGGCGGGATCGGCCAACTGGTTGAAACCGATGGAGCCGCGGTTGGGCTCGAGTGGCACGGCATGCCGGATGACGCCGCCAGGCGACAGCGCCAACGACTGCACACCCGGATAGAAGGGGAGGATCTGGGTGGCGACTTCTTCAAACTGGCGTACCTCGCCACCATCTTTTCGGACGATGGCGGCCAGCAGGTACGTGGCAGACATGAGCCGTTGGATCCGGCTTTCGATGACCTGTGCCTGTTCGGTGGCGATGTTGAGCACCGTGGTGCGCTGCGCGGTGGCCCGCCGCTCCTCCAACTGCCAGATGAGGTAGGCGAAGATCAGTGCGCATGCAGCGAACACCAACGCTGCAACCGCCCAGTGTTGCCTGGCGCGGTGGGCGGGTGCGCGTGCCGCCTGGTTCGTCATCTCATGCCATTGCGGCGTGCCAGTTCAACGAAGAGTCCCGAGTGGTCAAGTTCCCCCAGACCGTCGGCGACCGCCTGCGCATAGAGTTGCTCGAAAAGCGCGGTGACCGGGGCGTCGAAGCCCAACCCATCGGCGGTGAGCAGGGCGTTGCGCATGTCCTTGAGTTGCACGGTCATGGCGGCGCGTTTGGCGAAGTCGTTGTCTACCATGCGCTGCCCATGCACCTGCAGGATGCGGCTTTCGGCAAAGCCGCCGCTGATGGCTTCGCGGACCTTGGCGATGTCGGCGCCTCCCTTTTGGCAAAGCAGAAGCGCTTCGGCGACGGCACCGATGGTGATGCCCACGATCATCTGGTTGGCGAGTTTTGCGAGTTGCCCGGCACCATGCTGGCCGACAAGGGTGACGCGCCCCAGCACCTGCAGAACCGGTAAGGCACGTTCGAAGTCAGCAACTTCACCACCAGCCATGATGGCGAGCGTGCCCTGTTCGGCGCCCACCGTGCCGCCGGAGACAGGCGCATCAAGATGCGCGACGCCTATACCGGCCAGGCGCGACGCGTGGTCCTGTGCTTGCGCTGGCCGGATGGACGACATGTCGACAACGAGTGTGCCGGGCCGCAGGGCGGTTTGCAACGCGGGGTCGAACAGCACGTTCGCTACGGCATCGCCGTCGAGCAGCAGGGTGATGACGATGTCGGCGCCTGATACCGCCTGGGCCGGGGTGTCGTGGATGTGTGCGCCGAAGGGCGAGAGTCGTTCGGCTTTGTCGCGTGAACGGTTCCACGCATGCACCGTGTAGCCTGCTTCACACAGGCGCCGCGCCATGGGAAAACCCATCATGCCGATACCTAGAACGGCAACGCGCGGGAGCGACGTGCCAGCGGTCTGGGAAGTGGTCTGCGTCATGGCATGGTGGCCGCGTGCCGTGGCGGAGATCCGCCTGGGCTACGGAACAGGCGAGTGCTGGCTGAAAAGTGGAGCGGGCGATGGGAATCGAACCCACGTTATTTGCTTGGGAAGCAAGAGTCCTACCATTGAACGACGCCCGCGATGCGCCAGATTGTATTCGACTATTTTCCTCTGGCGCTGGCGCGCATCATTTCAGGATGTCGCCCACGCAGAGGTACTTGATCTCGACGTAGTCGTCCATGCCGTGGTGGGAGCCTTCGCGGCCCAGGCCGGACTGCTTGACGCCGCCGAAGGGCACGTGCTCGGTGGCCAGGATGCCCACGTTGATGCCGACCATTCCGTATTCCAGCGCCTCGCCCACGCGGTAGATGCGGCCGATGTCGCGGCTGTAGAAGTAGCTGGCCAGGCCGAACTCGGTGTTGTTGGCGGCGTCGATGGCTTCCTGCTCGGTCTTGAACTTGAAGACCGGTGCGAAGGGGCCGAAGGTTTCCTCGCGCGCGCAGAGCATGTCGGCCGTGGCGTCGGCCACCACGGTGGGCTCGAAGAACTGCCCTTGCAGGCGCTTGCCGCCCACCAGCACGCGGCCGCCCTTGGCCTTGGCGTCGTCCACGTGGCGCTGCACTTTTTCCAGTGCCGCTTCCTCGATCAGCGGGCCCTGGTTCACGCCTTCGTCAAAGCCGTTGCCCACCTTGGCGGTGGCCACCTTGGCGGCGAACTTGGTCACGAACTCGTCGTACACGCCTTCCTGCACGTAGATGCGGTTGGAGCACACGCAGGTCTGCCCCGCGTTGCGGTACTTGCTGGCGAAGGCACCCTCCACGGCGGAGTCGATGTCCGCGTCGTCGAAGACGATGAAGGGCGCGTTGCCGCCCAGCTCCAGCGACATCTTCTTGACGGTGGGCGCGCACTGCGCCATGAGGATGCGGCCCACTTCGGTGGAGCCGGTGAAGCTGAGGTGGCGAACCACGTCGCTGGCACAAATGACCTTGCCCACGGCAATGGAGTTGGCGCTGTCGGCGGTGATGACGTTGAGCACGCCCGCAGGAATGCCTGCGCGGATGGCCAGCTCGGCGGCGGCCAGGGCGGTGAGCGGTGTGAGTTCGGCGGGCTTGATGACGACAGGGCAGCCTGCAGCGAGTGCCGGAGCCACCTTGCGGGTGATCATGGCCAGCGGGAAGTTCCACGGCGTGATGGCGGCGCACACACCGATGGGCTGCTTGAGCACCAGCAGGCGGCGGTTGTTGTCGAACTGGGGCAGGGTCTCGCCGTTGACGCGCTTGGCTTCTTCGGCAAACCACTCCACGAAGCTGGCGCCGTAGGCGACTTCGCCCTTGGCTTCAGGCAGGGGCTTGCCCTGTTCGGCGGTCATCAGGCGGCCCAGGTCGTCCTGGTTGGCCATGAGCAGGTCGTACCACTTGCGCAGGATGTTGCTGCGCTCCTTGGCGGTCTTGTTCTTCCAGGCGCCCCAGGCGGCGTTGGCTGCGGCAATGGCCGCTTCGGCATCGGCCGGGCCCAGGTTGGCCACGTCGGCC
>CBKZAG010000153.1:0-8005 GCA_966692625.1 uncultured Comamonadaceae bacterium | reverse complement strand
CAGCCGGTCCACCTGCACGCCCTCGCCATCAATGGGTGCGCTCACCAACTGAGCGCCGTACAGGCGGAAGCACTGGATCGTGGCCAGGAAGGTCGGGCCTTCCACAATCACCTTGTCACCAGGCGAAACCAGCGTCTTGCCCAGCAGGTCCAGCGCCTGCTGGCTGCCGGTGGTCACCATCATCTGCTCGGGGGCCAGCTGGCTCACGCCCTTGGCTGCCATGAAAGCCGCCAACTGCTCGCGCAGCGGCTGGTAGCCTTCGGTAGCGCCATACTGCAAGGCGCCACCTGGCTCGTTGGCCAGCGCCGCCAGCGTGGCTTCGCGAATGCCGTCCACGTCCACCAGGGCCACGTCGGGAAAGCCGCCTGCAAAACTGATGATGCCGGGCTTGCCCAGCAACTTGAACAGATCACGGATGGCGGAGGTTTCGACGTTGTTCAGGCGGTCGGCGAAACGGATCGCGGAAGGAGCACTCATGGGAGAATCGTCGGCATGAAAAAGGAAAACATCGAACTGTTTTTCGCCACTTTGCAAGCGGCCAACCCACAGCCCAACACCGAGCTGGAGTATACGAGCGTGTTCGAGCTGCTCGCCGCCGTGCTGCTGAGTGCCCAGGCCACGGACGTTGGCGTGAACAAAGCCACGAGGAAACTGTTTCCCGTGGCCAACACGCCTGCCAAAATCCTGGCGCTGGGCCAAGCCGGGCTGGAGGCATACATCAACACCATCGGCCTTTACCGCAACAAAGCCAAGCACCTGCTGGAGACCTGCCGCATTCTGGTGGAGAAACACGGCGGACAGGTACCGCGCGACCGTGAGTCCCTGGAAGCCCTGCCCGGTGTGGGCCGCAAGACAGCGAACGTGGTGCTCAACGTGGCCTTTGGTGAACCGACCATGGCCGTGGACACCCACATCTTCCGCCTGGGCAACCGCACCGGCCTGGCCCCAGGCAAAACGCCGCTGGAAGTGGAAAAGAAACTGCTGCAGCGCGTGCCCGCCAAATACCTGGAAGACGCGCACCACTGGCTCATCCTGCACGGGCGCTACGTCTGCCTGGCACGCAAACCCCAGTGCGGCCGCTGCGCAGTGAGCGCCTATTGCGACTACCCCGACAAGACACCTTGAGCCGCTACACCCCCATGCTGCCCTGGCTGGCGCCGGGCGAAGCATTCCCGCCACCTGAGCAGGCATGGGGGAATGGCGACCCCATTCCCGGTCTGTTGGCAGCCGGGGGGGCGCTGGACGTGCCCACGCTGCGGCGAGCCTACTCAGAAGGTATCTTCCCCTGGTACAGCGACGACCAACCCATCCTTTGGTGGAGCCCGGACCCGCGCATGGTGCTTAGGACAGGCAATTTCCGGCTCCACCCTTCACTGCGCAAGGAAATCCGCGCCGGACTGCGCAGCGGGCAGCTGGAAATCAAGGTGGACACGGCATTCGAGCATGTGATCCAGGCCTGCGCCCACACGCCACGCGCCGGGCAAAGCGGCACCTGGATCGTGCCCGACATGGTCCGCGCCTACACCGATCTGCACCGAGCCGGCCACGCACACAGTGTGGAAACCTGGTGGGACGGCCGCCTCGTGGGGGGCCTCTACTGCGTCAACCTCGGTCGCATGGTGTTTGGGGAATCGATGTTCAGCCATCGCAGCAACGCCTCCAAAATGGCCCTTGCCGGTCTCATCGCATGCTGCAGGGCCTGGGGTGTCCAGGCCATCGACTGTCAGCAGAACACCGCCCACTTGGCGAGCCTGGGAGCGAAAGAGGAGGCGCGCAGCGACTTTTTGCACACCGTGCGCGAGGCCATCCGGCAGCCTGCCCCCGCTTGGCGATTCGACCCCCTATACTGGAACGCGTTGCTAGACCGATCCATGCCGGGCAGCGGCATGAAAGCACCGTGACCCACCCCAAGGAACTACCGCTACACGCCCTGCAGTTCTATGCCACGGCACCCTACCCCTGCAGCTACCTGCCGGGGCGGATGGCTCGCTCGCAAGTGGCCACGCCCAGCCACCTCATCCACAACGACACTTACTCTGACTTGGTGACCCACGGCTTTCGCCGCAGTGGCATGTTCACCTACCGACCCCATTGCGACGGATGCCAGGCCTGCGTGCCGCTGCGAGTGGATGCGAAAGCCTTCAGAGCCAACCGCAGCCAACGGCGTGCCCAGAACCGGCATGCAGACCTTCAAGTGCGCGTTCTGAGCCTGGGATTCGTCAAAGAACACTACGAGCTTTATCTCCGTTACCAGCACAGCAGGCACCCTGGAGGTGGCATGGATCACGATAACATTGACCAGTACAGCCAGTTTCTGCTGCAAAGCCGGACCAACTCGCGCCTGGTGGAATTCCTGCAACCCGCGACCGAATATCAGGCGGAGCGCGTGGTCATGGTGTCGGTGGTTGACATCCTGGGTGACGGCCTTTCGGCGGTTTACACCTTCTACGAGCCCCACCCCAAGGCCAGCTACGGCACCTTCAACGTGCTGTGGCAGATCGAACAGGCCCGAGCGCTGCAGCTGCCCTACGTGTACTTGGGCTACTGGATAGCCGAGAGCCCCAAGATGAACTACAAGAGCAACTTTCAGCCTTGTGAAGTGCTGGTTGACGGGCATTGGCGCACCTGGATACCCGATGCCGGTATGGTTGAATCCTGAATTTCATCTTGTAAAATTGCGTTGCCACCATTGGGAACGCCATGACACGACGCCAAGACATCCTGCCCACCCAACCCAGCGTGCAAGTGATTGAACGCATGTTCAATCTGCTGGAGGTGCTTGCCTCACGCGAAGAACCGGTTTCCCTCAAGGAAATCAGTGAAAAAACAGGACTGCACCCCTCAACGGCCCACCGTATCCTCAACGACTTGACCATCGGCCGCTTTGTCGACCGCCCGGAAGCCGGCACCTACCGCCTGGGTATGCGCTTGCTGGAACTCGGCAACCTGGTGAAGGCCCGATTGAGCGTGCGCGACGCAGCCCTGGGCCCCATGCGCGAACTGCACAAACAGATCCAGCAACCGGTGAACCTGAGCGTGCGTCAAGGCGATGAAATCGTCTACGTTGAACGTGCCTACAGTGAACGCTCGGGCATGCAGGTCGTGCGAGCCATTGGCGGACGTGCACCGCTGCACCTCACGTCGGTGGGCAAGCTGTTCCTGGCAGCAGACGACGCCCAGCGCGTACGTGCCTATGCCACGCGCACCGGCCTCATGGGCAATACCCGCAACAGCCTGACCCAATTGCCTCTGCTGGAGCGCGAACTGGCACAATGCCGCCGGCTTGGCGTGGCGCGAGACAACGAGGAACTGGAAATGGGCGTGCGCTGCATGGCTGCAGGCATTTATGACGACCAAGGCAAACTGGTGGCGGGTCTGTCAATCTCGGCGCCGTCAGACCGGCTGGACGAGCACTGGCTGCCGAAACTGCGTGCCACCGCAGACCAGATCAGCCAATCCCTGGGTTACCAAGGCGATCACACTCAACTCTGAGCCGGCCTTTGTATAGAGTCGACCAGGCAGGGCAAAGGCCTGTCATACGCCGCCACTGACGCGCGCGTTGGGTGTGGAGCCGTGCAGTGAAGATTCAACCCAGCGCCGCAGGCGCTCGGCGTCGCCCACCCTGGCCGCAGGTCCTGCTGAGTCCAGCAGCACCATGATCAACTGCCGGCCCGCCAGGTTCACCTGCATGACCAGGCAGCGACCCGCTTCGCGGATGTAGCCCGTCTTTTGCAGCCCAATGTCCCAGTTGGCGTTGTTGACGAGCCGGTTGCTGTTGCGGTACTGAAGCACACGCCGCCCGTCCAGAGAAACCTCGTAACTCGGCGATGTGGAGAGGTCACGCAGCATGGGGCGCTCGTAGGCGGCAGACGCCAGCACGGCCAGATCGCGCGCGCTGGACTGGTTGGCGCTCGACAGACCGGTGGGATCGACATAGCGCGTATCACGCATACCCAGTTGGGTAGCCTTCTCGTTCATGAGACGCACAAACCTGTCCACACCACCCGGATAGGTACGACCCAACGCGTGGGCCGCACGGTTTTCGCTGGACATCAGTGCCAGATGCAACGCCTCACCCCGGGTCAGGCGGGCACCGACGACGAGGCGAGAACCGCTGTTCTTCAGGCGGTCCACGTCTTCGTCGGTGATGGTGATGACCTCGTCCATCGGAAGGTTGGCCTCGGCGATGAGCAGCCCAGTCATCAGCTTCGTCAGGGAAGCGATCGGCAAGACCGCCGTTTCGTTCTTCTTGAGCAGCACCTCGTGGGTGTTCTGGTCCATCACGAAAGCGACGCTGGAATTCAGGTTGAGCGGGTCGTCAGACTCACGCAGGCCCAGACGGTCGGCCACAGAATCCGGCGCCACATCCAGCACAGCCGGACGGACCGAAGCGCGAACGATGGAGGAGCGGTCTGCCTTGATGCTGCGCTTGGCAGGGGAGCCGACTGCGGCCTTGACACGGACTGGCGCCTTGGCCATGACCTTCTTTGCGCGCTTGGAAGCCTGAACCACGGGCTTTTTCTTGACTGCCTTGGCGCGCTGTTCAGCGACCCGCTTCTTGCTGTGCGACGATTGTGCTGACCAAGCCGGCACGGCTATGGCGCCTGCAAGCGAAACGAGAAGAATGGCCTTCGCGATACCACGAGCGATCGAAGAAAAACGGTTGCGGAACATCGCAGCACCCTCCAAAACCCAAGACTGACAATTGGAAGTATAGAACGAACGGTCAGAAAAACAAGCAATATCAAATGGTTGCAGCAACTTTTTAAGTCAGTGTCGCAACAGTGGCGAATCGCGAACCCGAAAACGCCATGAAAAAGGGCGGCAAAGCCGCCCAAATTACCCCCATGGGTATGAAGAAATCAACCTTGAGCAGCCACCCGGTCGGACTTGCTGTGCAGCTTGGTCAGGGCACTGAGATACGCCTTGGCCGATGCCACGACGATGTCCGGGTCGGAACCAACACCGTTGACGATGCGCCCACCATGCTGCAGGCGCACGGTCACTTCACCCTGGCTCTCGGTAGAGCCGCTGGTGATGGCGTTTACCGAATACAGCAGCATCTCGGCTCCGCTCTTGACGTGGCCTTCAATGGCCTTGAGAGAGGCATCCACCGGGCCGTTGCCCTCGGCCTCGCCCATGTATTCCTTGCCTTCAATGGTGAATACCACCTTGGCACGCGGGCGCTCGCCAGTTTCGCTGTGCTGGGCAAGGGAAACCAGGGCGTATTGCTCTTTCTCGGGCGTCACGCTCTCGTCGCTGACCAGCGCGAGGATGTCCTCGTCGAAGATTTCTGCCTTGCGGTCGGCCAGTTCCTTGAACTTGGCAAACGCGGCATTGATCTCGCTTTCGGACTCCATCTCGATGCCCAGTTCTTCCAGGCGCTGCTTGAAGGCGTTGCGGCCGCTGAGCTTGCCCAGCACGATCTTGTTGGCGCTCCAGCCCACGTCCTCGGCGCGCATGATTTCGTAGGTGTCACGCGCCTTGAGCACGCCATCCTGGTGGATGCCGCTGGCATGGGCAAATGCGTTCGCGCCCACAACGGCCTTGTTGGGCTGCACCACGAACCCGGTGGTCTGGCTGACCATGCGGCTGGCCGGCACGATCTGCGAAGTGTCGATATCCACGTCCAGCCCGAAATAGTCACGGCGTGTTTTGACCGCCATGACGATTTCCTCCAGCGAGCAGTTGCCAGCACGCTCGCCCAGACCGTTGATGGTGCACTCCACCTGGCGGGCGCCACCGATCTTTACACCTGCGAGCGAGTTGGCCACGGCCATGCCCAGGTCGTTGTGGCAGTGCACGCTCCAGATGGCCTTGTCGGCGTTGGGCACCTTCTCGCGCAGAGTCTTGATGAAGTTGCCATACAGCTCGGGAATGGCGTAGCCCACCGTGTCGGGGATGTTGATGGTGGTGGCGCCTTCTGCAATGACCACCTCAACCACACGAGCCAGGAAGTCGATCTCGCTGCGGTAGCCGTCTTCAGCGCTGAACTCGATGTCGGCCACGAGATTGCGTGCGAATCGCACGGACTGGCGGGCTTGCTCCAGCACCTGCTCGGGCGTCATGCGCAGCTTTTTCTCCATGTGGAGCGGGCTGGTGGCAATGAAGGTGTGGATGCGTGCGCGCTCCGCGCCTTTGAGCGCCTCGGCCGCACGGGAAATGTCACGGTCGTTGGCACGGGCCAGGGAGCAGACGGTCGATTCCTTGATGTGGTCTGCGATGGCCTTGACCGATTCGAAGTCCCCGTTGGAGCTGGCAGCGAAACCGGCCTCGATCACATCCACCTTCAGGCGTTCCAGCTGCCGCGCGATGCGCAGTTTTTCGTCCTTGGTCATGGACGCGCCGGGCGACTGTTCGCCGTCACGCAAGGTGGTGTCGAAAATGATGAGTTTGTCGGTCATTCCAGTTCTCCGAGGAGGCCGCCTCGTGGGCGGCGCTGAGGAAACCCCGCAGTGTCCATGTCCAAAACAAACGGCCCGCTGCGGGTGCATACGGGCCGTTGGTTTTGAAAATGCGCGCGCTATACCATCTGCCCGTGATCGGTCAGAGCTAGTAGCAGGAAAGCGCGTGCGAAGTTCATAGGCTTCAATGTATCACAAAGGCAAGCGATTGCCGATCACAAATAACCATGGCAACCCATCAAACAAAACTATCGAGCGAATCATGCGCCCCCACGCTTCGCTGCCCCCCCAAGGGGGCTTTCGTCGCCTTGTGGCGGCCCGGCGGCGACTCAGTCGTGCAAGCCACGCTCATCAGGCTCGTCGGTGGAGGTGCTGATAACGCTGGTGGGCTTGCCCTTGGCCTTGCGCCAGCCATAGACGGCGTAGCCTGAAAGACCGTACAACACGAACAGCCCGAACAGGACGGTGGGCGGGTGGATGTTGATGATGGCAATGCCCAAAGCCACCAGCACGATGGCGGCGAACGGCACACTCTTCTTTAGGCTCAGGTCTTTGAAGCTGTAGAACGGCACGTTGGTGACCATGGTGAGGCCTGCGTACAGCGTGATGGCGAACATGGGCCACTCCAGGTCGCTACCAACGTAACCAGACTCGGTTGTGAGCCAGATGAAGCCAGACACCAAGGCTGCAGCCGCAGGCGACGGCAAACCCTGGAAGTAGCGCTTGTCCACCACACTGGTGTTGACGTTGAAGCGCGCCAGACGCAGCGCTGCACAGGCGCAATAGACGAAGGCTGCGATCCAGCCCCAGCGCCCCAGGTCGCGCAGCGCCCACTCGTAGGCGATGAGCGCGGGCGCGGCGCCAAAGGAAACCATGTCAGAAAGCGAGTCCATCTGCTCACCGAAAGCACTCTGCGTGTTGGTGAGCCGCGCGACGCGGCCGTCAAGGCTGTCCAGGACCATGGCCACGAAGATGCCTACGGTGGCCAGGTCGAAGCGGCCGTTCATGGCCATGACCACGGCATAAAAACCACCGAACAGCGCAGCGAGCGTGATCATGTTGGGCAGCATGTAGATGCCCTTGTGCGGCCGGTGCGGCTGGTGTTCTGACGAAAATTGGGGATCGGTACCGTCGTGCATGGCTGGAAGTGTAAGGCAGCCGCAAGGGCGGCAAACAAAAAGCCGCCTTGAAAAGGCGGCTTGCATGACGATCCAAGGGGCGGCTCGCACCGCCCCGGAACATCAGTTGCGGGTCTGGTCGACCAGCTTGTTCTTGGCGATCCAGGGCATCATGGCGCGCAGTTGGGCACCCACCACTTCGATCTGGTGATCGGCGGTGTTGCGGCGGCGAGCGGTCATGCTCGGGTAGTTCAGGCGGCCTTCCTGGATGAACATCTTGGCGTAGTCACCGTTCTGGATGCGCTTGAGAGCGTTGCGCATGGCCTTGCGGGACTCGTCGTTGATGACTTCGGGGCCGGTCACGTACTCGCCGAACTCCGCGTTGTTGGAGATCGAGTAGTTCATGTTGGCGATGCCGCCTTCGTAGATCAGGTCGACGATCAGCTTGAGCTCGTGCAGGCACTCGAAGTAGGCCATCTCGGG
>CBKZAG010000152.1:0-8099 GCA_966692625.1 uncultured Comamonadaceae bacterium | reverse complement strand
ACCGAGAAGACAAGGACGGTCCTGCCCTGCACGGCCTCCACCTGCGGAACCTCCCCCACCCCTTTCGTTTGCCCCCCCAGCGCCGCCAGCAGGTCATCGATGCCAGCCAGGCTGTTGGCTGGATCGATCTCTGTTCGAAAGCGCGGGTGCTGCACCTGAAGGTGGCCAGTGAGGTAGCCGGTGGAGTTTTCCACCATCTCGCGCAGGTACCCCTGCGCCAGGCTGGCGATGAAGATGAAGGCCGCCACGCCGAATGCGCTGCCTGTGACGGTGAGTGCCGTCCGGTGCGGGTTGCGCCCGATGCTGCGAATGGCAATGCAAAGGATCAGTGGTAACTGCAAGCGCCAGCCGCGCGGCGCATGGCGGGACCGTGAGCGGCCGTTTTCCTCTGGGAGGTTGCGGATTGCCGCCACCGGTACCAGCCGCGCCGTGCGCCATGCCGGGTACAGGGCAGCCAGCACCGCCAGCAGGAACACGACGCCAATAATCAGAAGGCCTCGGTCCCAACGAGGCGCCGGGTAGATGACAGCACTCAAGCCCTGCATCGTTTCCATGGCCCTGACGTATTGCTCGAAGTCCATGCCGGTACGCGCGTAGTAGCCTGCCAGCGACAGCCCCGCCACGGTGCCCAGGGCAAGTCCTCCTGCCCCCAGCAGACAGGCTTCGTAGAACACCAGGCGCGTCACCTGGAGCCGCGACGTTCCCAGTGCCATCATCACGCCGAATTCCCGGTTGCGCTCCATCACGCCCATGAGCACCGTGTTGGTGATGCCCACGGAAACGACAATGAACAGGACCAGCAGCAGGACATAGCCGGTCACCTCATGGAACGAAACCGACTGCTGGACCGCCGGCATCAATTGCGCCCAGTCCAGCACCTCGTATCCAGGCCCCAGATCCGAGCGCAGCTGCGATGCGGCCTGCGTGATGGCTGCACGGTCGGCCAGCCGCATCACAATGCTGGTCACGGCTTCACCGGTGACGTACAAGTCTTGCGCAGCCGGCAACGTCATGAGCACATAGCTCCCGTCGAACATGTCCATGCGCGTATGAAAGACTCCGCGCACCAGGAAGCGTCCGGCGGCGGTTGAACCGTCAGCGGCCTGGCTGACCAAGATCAGCTCACTCCCCACTTTTATGCCCAGTGCCTCGGCGATGCGCGAGCCGACGACCACGCCGTCACGGTCGAGCGGGTCGAGGAAACGGCCCTGGATGACGGTCGAGGCCAGGGTGGTGACCGTTTGCTCGCTGACCGGATTGATGCCCAGCACGCCCACGCTACGGGACTTGTCGCCAGCGCTGGCCAAGGCAAAGGCCTCCAGGCGGCGGGTCACTTTGGTTGCGGGCCCTGTTGCCTGCAGCACGCGGGCAGCCATCGAATCTCCGTCGGCCAGGGTCAGGTCGAGCGTCTGGTCATCGTGATAGCCGCTGCGGTGGACCTGCAGGTGCCCGGACAGATACCGTGTCGAGTTGTCGATCATCTGCTCGTTCACGCCGTCGATGAATGACCACATGAACAGCAGCGCTGTGATTCCCACTGCGATTGCAAGGATGGTAATCGTGCTGCGGCGCGCGTTGCGCAGCACGTTGCGAAAGGCGAGGCGAACGAACAGCATCGGCGTGTCAGCCCTGTGCCACGTCTTCTATGATCCGTCCGTCGCGCATGTGCACGATGCGCTTGGCACGCCGCATCACCATGGGATCGTGGGTAGAGAACACGAAGGTCACCCCCTTCTTCTCGTTCATTTCGCGCATCAGGTCCAGAAGCGCAGCGCCGGAGACGGAGTCTAGGTTGGCGGTAGGCTCGTCCGGCAGGATGATCAAAGGTTCCGAAACAATGGCTCGCGCCACCGCCACTCTCTGCTGCTCTCCGCCCGAGAGTTCGGCCGGACGGCGATGCTCCATACCGGCGAGGCCGAGCTCGGCCAGCAAGGCCATGGCCCGTTCGCGGCACTCACGCTCGGCGATACCGCGCAGGAGCATCACGTACTCGACATTCTCCAGCGCCGACAGTACTGGAATCAGGTTGTACTCCTGGAACACGAAGCCTATGTGCTGAAGCCGCACCTCGGACAATGCGGAGCGGGACAGCCGTGTGATGTCGGTGCCGCCGATCCAGATGTGTCCCGAGGTCGGGCTGTCCAGGCCCCCGATCATGTTCAGCAGAGTGGTCTTGCCGCTACCCGAAGGACCGACCAGCGCCACGAATTCGCCAGCCTGAATCGTGAGGTTGACGTTGTCGAGGGCCGCGATTTCGCTGTCCCCCTGCCGGTAGATGCGGGAGACGTTCTCGACGCGAACGATGGCAGGGCTTTGTTCAGCGGTCATGGGCAAGAGGGGCACTGAGTTCGATGTGGTGCCTGCGTTACTGAGGAAGGTCAGCGGCATGGTTTGATGCAGGTGGGCGGCTCCTCAGCGTTTTTGCAGGTTGCGTTGGGTGAACACTTCCTCGTCCAGCGCCACGTCATAGGCTGCCTGCTTGACGGTAATGACAGTGAACTGGCCTGGCTTGGTTTGTGGCACGATCTCCCAGCGCGAGGGGATGGTGCGCCCGCCTATGCTGCGTATCTCCGAGAACTTGAGGACGCGCACCAGCTCACCTCGTTCACTGAAGAATTCCTGACGAACCGGAATGAAGTCCTTGCGCACCCAGTAATCGATCCGTCCCCAGACGACGGCAGATTCCGGTTTGGGCATTGCCTGGATCTTCCAGAGCAATTGGCCATCGATCCGCTCTTCACCTGTCACTGTATGGGTGTAATCATCGACAGCGCTGCTTTGCTTGACCAGATCATCGTTGGTAAAGTCCGATCCCATCCAGGGTTGCAGCATCATGGAGGGCGGTATCTTGATGACGCGCTCGACACTGGGCAGGTAGTTCCACATCTCGTTGCCAATGCGCAAGGACCCAATCCCGGCCTCCTTGGCCGGCGACAGTATGCGAATGAATGAGCGCTTCGGGCGGTCCATCCAGATGCGTAGCGCCAGGGTGCGCTCCCACCTTGGCGTGACCACACGCATTTCGAACTCGCCCCGCATGGTGTTGGCCCAAATGAGGGACTCGACCCTGCTGATGATTTCGTGCCCATCGGGTTCGACAGGGGCGGCCTGGGACATGCCCGCCAACGCCAAGGCGGCTGCCTGTGCCAGGTAGCGGCGGCGCGCAACGTCTGGCAGGGCTGTCATGGCAAGGCTCCCAGTTCATGCATGTTGAACACCACCTTTCGTCTCAGGCGATCGAACACAGCGTTGTACTGTCTGACGGTCTGCTCGCGCTCGTCCATGGCTGGGCTGCAGGTTCAGGTCGAGTGGCGGCTGGACGGCCCCTGTGATGCGCCAAGTTTCGGTATGAAGCGTGGCGTGCGCGCTGCGTATTCGAGCCACTGTGGGCCAAACTCGCGCTCCATGTCCCGCTCCTCCTGCCGTGCGAGCCAACCATACATGAAAGCCAGTACAGGAAACATTGCGAGGGTCAGCAAGGTCGGCCACTGCAGCAGGAACCCGAACAGAATGGTCACGAAGCCGGCGTATTGCGGGTGACGGATGCGCGAATATGGGCCGGTGGTGGCGAGACGGTGCTCGCGTTGGGCCGCCCACAGCACGTTCCAAGCCTTGGCCAGGATCCAGAAACCCAGGGCGATCAGGATGTTGCTGGCGATATGGAACGGCCCCCAGTGCGGGTTGGCCCTCCAGCCCAGCACCACTTCAAGCAGGTGCCCCGCGTCATGGGACAGGAAATCGACACCGGGGAATTGGGTGCCGAGCCAACCCGAGAGCAGGTAGAGGGTCAGGGGAAAACCGTACATCTCGGTGAACAGTGCCACCAGAAAAGCCGAGAATGCGCCAAATGAGCGCCAGTCCCGGGCGTTTTGCGGCCGCGAGAAGCTGAAGGCAAAGATGATGAAGACCACCGAGTTGATGATCACCAGGCTCCACAGGCCGTAGGCGGAAGAGGGTTCCTGCATCACCAGTCCTTCTTGTCGTTGCGGTTGCCGGTGCTTTCGCTGTCACGATGCTCCCCATGGTGCCCATGCCCGCCATGTCCATGGAAAAGGTGCATCAGCGGGCACAGTGCCAGCAACACATAGGGAAGCGCCCCGTACAGGTGGGCCCGGTGTTCGGTGAACAGGAAGAACGCGGCGATCCCCAGCAGGACGGCAAAGACGATCCGGGAACTCCAGCGCCAGCGCGTGGGCGCTGGCGATCCGGACTCGTGTGGGTGCTGCTTGTGGTCCATGGCGGGGTTCCTTGGAGGGTTAGGGTTTCGGGTCCGGCGGCGGCACATCGATGCGGCTCATGCGCCACGCCATCCACACCACCCACACGGGGCAGGCGAGCAGCAGCAAGCCCAAGGCAATACGCCACCAGGGCACGCCTTCGCCCAACAGGAAGTACACGCCCAAGAGCCCCATGAGCACTGCGCACACCCGCATGCCCAGGGTCAGCATGGTTGGACGGATGCGCGGTGCAGTCATGGATACCTCCAAGGTCAGAGCTTGACTCGCTTGAGCAACGCAGAATTGACGATCACCGAGAGAGACGACAAGGCCATGGCCGCCGCGGCGATCATGGGATTGAGCAACCCAAAGGCTGCGACCGGCACACCCAGCGCGTTGTAGCCGAAGGCCCAGAACAGGTTGCGCTTGATTGTTCGCATTGTTGCCCGCGACAGCCGGATTCCTGTGACCACGTCGCGCACGTCGTTCTTGACCAGGACGATGCCGCCGGTTTCTTTGGCGACGTCTGATCCCGAACCTATGGCGATACCAATGTCGGCGGTGGCCAGCGCAGGGGCGTCGTTGACGCCATCACCGACCATCGCCACCACTTTGCCCTGGGCCTGGAGTGTTCTGATCTGCTGGGCCTTGTCCTTGGGCAGCACCTCGGCGATGACTTGATCGATACCCAGGGCTCGGGCGATGGCTTGAGCAGTCCGCACGTTGTCACCGGTAAGCATGATGACCTGGATGTTCTGAGCCTTGAGTTGTGCGACGGCATCACGTGCCTCTTCCTTGAGCGTGTCGGCTACCGCTACGATGCCGGCCTGCACGCCATCGACCACCACGAGCATGGCGGTCTTGCCATCGCGCTCCAGAGCTTGCATTGCCTGCTCGGCCATGTCCGAGGCTATTCCCTCGCGTTCAAGGAAGCGCCGGTTGCCCAATAAAACCTCACGACCTTCGCATTGCCCCTGGACGCCATGACCGGGTACCGCTTTGAAGCCAGTGACGGCACCGATGGCGATATTGCGTTCGCGCGCGCCCCGTACGATGGCTTCGCCCAGCGGGTGCTCGGAGCCCATCTCGAGCGCAGCCGCCAGGCGCAGCACCTCGTCCTGGGAGAAACCGCTGAACGTTGTCAAGTCTGTGATGTTCGGTTCGCCCTTGGTCAGCGTTCCGGTCTTGTCGAACACGACGACCGTCAGGCGCTCGGCCTTTTCGAGAATCTCTCCTCCCCTGATCAGGATGCCCGCCTGGGCTCCCCGGCCAACACCCACCATCAGCGCCGCCGGGGTGGCTATGCCCAGGGCGCAGGGGCAGGCGATGATCAACACCGCGATGAAGGCCATCAGCCCTTGCGGGAAATCGCCTGCCAGCCACCATCCGGCGAAGGCCAATACGGCCACCGAGATGATGCTCGGCACGAAGTAGCCTGTGACCTGGTCCGCAATGCGTTGGATCGGCGCCGTGCTGGCCTGGGCATCCTCGACCATGCGGATGATCTGCGCCAAGGCTGTCTCGGCGCCAACCTTGGTGGCCTTGAAGCGGAACATGCCCGTGCGGTTGAGCGTTCCCCCGATCACCCGCGAGCCAGCTCGCTTCTCGACGGGCATCGATTCCCCGGTCAACATTGATTCGTCGACGGCCGACGCTCCCTCAGTGACTTCACCATCCGTGGGTACCTTTTCACCAGGGCGAACTATGACGACTTCGCTCACCATGACGCTTTCTGCCGGCACCTCCATCTCCTGTCCGTCACGTACGACGTGCGCAGTCGCCGGTTTGAGGTCCAGCAGCTTGCGTACGGCGGCAGAGGAGTGCTGCTTGATGATTTCCTCCATGTACTTGCCCAGGAGTACGAAGGCGATGATCACCGCCGATACCTCGAAGTAGACGTCGCGTTCCTCCACCTGCACCGGCAGTACCTCGGGGAAGAACAGCACGGCGACGCTGTAAAGGTAGGCCACGGTCGTCCCCAGCGCGATGAGGAGGTCCATGTTGATCGCGCGGTTGCGCATGGCATTCCACGCGCCAACATAAAAGCTCCAGCCGCCAATGAACTGCACAGGCGTCACCAGCAGAAACAGCCACATGCCCCAGGTGAACCAGGGCAGCGCGCCGATCGGCGCCCAACTGACGATCGAGGCGCCTGTGGCCAGCGCCAAAAATGCGCCCGCACGCATGACGGCGAGAGCGAGTACCCCACTCAGGGCGATTGCCACCCGTGTGCGCATCGACTTGAGCTCCTGCTCGGGGGATTCGAATGTGCGCTGGCAGCCAGTGCTGCAGAAGTAATAGTGCCTCCCGGCACGTTCCGTGTGCAGTGCAGTAGCCTTGTCCACCAGCATTCCGCAGATCGGGTCCTTGGCCAAGTCCTTGGCCTTGGTGGCTTTGGCGGGTATGGCTAACGCAGCCATGGTCCCTGATGTGGGCTGCGGACTCGCATGCAGAAGGGGGGCGCCGTGATGGTGGTGAAGGTCCCCGTCTTGCCCGCCTGGGTGCGTGGTGTCAGCCGGGAGGTCCGGCGTCGCTGGGGAGCGGCCTGCCACAAACGATGCCGGACTGGCGTCAAACCGGGACTTGCATGCTGTTGAACAAAAAAAGTAGTCCGTGCCGTCATAACGGCTGACGGGGGCAGGCGCCCGCGCATCGACTGCCATTCCGCAGACCGGGTCGATGGTCACTGCATTGTTGGAATTCTTGCTGTGCATTTACCACTCTCCGTTCGGTCCTGGTCTGCGGTTCTGGACGGCTCATTTGGGCATCTGCTGAGGCATGCGCTCCATCATCATCTGCATCATGGCCTGCATCATGTCCATGCGCTTCTCCATCATGACGTGGCGCTGCATCATCTGGCCCATCATCTGCGGCCCCATCCCTGAAGCGGGCGCCGGTGCGCCACCTGCAGATGAAGCTGGAGGGTTGGCCGCGCCGCTGGGCATGCCTGCACCTCCCATCATCATTCCTCCACCCATCATGCCCATGCCTGTCATTGGCATGCCTTGCATCTGGGCCATCATCTTCATGCTGTCGAGCATCGTCTTCTGATGCTCGGCCAACACCGCCTCCCGTTCCTGCGGGGTTTTTGCACCGGCCAGCTTGCGGCTCATATCACGCATCAACTGCAATTGTTTGTCCATGGCAGACATTTGCTGTTCAGGTGTGACCTGCGCAGTCTGGGCTGGCGCGGGTGCTGCACCGTCAGGGTGGTGTTGGGTGTGTTCGGCGGCAGTTTGCGCCGAAGCCGTAAACGCAGTTATGCCCATGAACAGCGCCAGGGTCAAGGGTTTCGAGGCATTCATCGTGTTTTCCTTTCCAGACGAGTTCCGGCTGAATCAGCCGGTGAGGCGCCATCGCCGCGTCCCCATGACGTGTTATGTGCGCCAGTAACTGCACTTTATGCCTGAACGGTCCACTTGAACATGACTGCTGAATTACAAAAATGTCAGATAGGTGGCAGAGGCTCAGTTTCCTTTCTTGTGGTGTGGCCGTGACGTGCCTGCATCCTGGACCGGTGCATCAGGTAGTAGGCCGCGGGAATGACGAACATCGACAGCAGTGGCGCGGTGATCATGCCGCCCACCATCGGGGCGGCAATGCGCTGCATCACCTCGCTGCCGGTGCCGCTGCCCCACATGATGGGCAGCAGGCCCGCCAGGATGACCGCCACGGTCATCGCCTTGGGCCGCACGCGCAGCACCGCGCCCTCGCGGATGGCGTCCAGCAGCTGCGCCGCCGTCGGCATAGCGCCGTCCGGACAGCGCTCGGCCAAGGCATGCTTCAGGTAGATCAGCATCACGACGCCGAACTCGGCCGCGACGCCGGCCAGGGCGATGAAGCCCACGCCAGTGGCGATCGAGAGGTTGTAGCCCAGCAGGT
>CBKZAG010000151.1:0-8120 GCA_966692625.1 uncultured Comamonadaceae bacterium | reverse complement strand
ATCTTCCCGGAACTGGCGAGCGTGCCGGTGGAGTTTGTGTGGGGCGGCTTCGTTGACATCAGCATGAACCGCGCGCCAGACTTTGGGCGCGTGGGCAACAACATCTATTACCTGCAAGGCTTCAGCGGGCATGGCGTGGCGCTCACCGGGCTGGCGGGCCAGTTGGTGGCAGAGGCCGTGGCGGGCCAGGCCGGGAGGTTTGATGTGTTTGCGCGGCTGAAGCACCACAACTTCCCCGGCGGGCCCATGCTGCGCACGCCCGTGCTGGCGCTGGGCATGCTGTGGCACCGGCTGCGTGACGCGCTGGGGCAATAGTACCTGGTCAGTAGACGGTAGACCGCCAGCGGTGATCTGAAGACGTGCGTCATGCCATCGAGTCGCACCATCCAAAATTCACCCAGGAGAATTGACATGCAAGTCTTGTACGGCAGTGGTGCCGGACTGAGCCATGGGTGATGTGACCGATGGCATGAATCGATTTGGGTCTGGAAGCTTTGATCGTGTCCAATGACCAGCCCGTGATCGCAGCACGTCGCCTTTTGCCAACACATGCCTGTTGGTAAACGTACTGCTTCCCTGTCCGATGGTGTTAATTCCGTGATGTTTGTTGCTATTTGGTGATTGATGCCGTAAATCCTCCCCTAAACAGGGGATGTGCCAGAGCCTGCTGTCTGAACAGAATGCCTGCGTTCTGTTCACAAATATCAAACAATGCAGGCGAGGACATCAAGGAAAGCGCGCGATTGCTGGTCAGGCGCACTGCGCATCGGGCAGGCCATGGCCGTGCTGGCTACCACCATCGGTGCACTGCTGGGCACAACGGCCATAGCCCAAGACACCCCCAGCGCTGAGGAGGCCACAGCCCAGCAGCGCCGCTTTCTGGAGCGGGAAGCTCAACAGCGCCAACAGCTTGCCCCCCCGGCGGACGTCCGGCTGCAACCAGCCGCGCAGGCGTCAGCGCCCCGCCTGCCCGCTGACGAAGCCCCTTGCCACATCATCCGCCAGGTCCAACTGGCTGGACCAGATGCCCCGGCCTTTGCCTGGTTGACGCAAGCCCTTGCTGGCCCGCAGGCAGACGACTCCCCTGTCAAACGCTGCCTGGGAGCCACCGGCATAGGTGTACTCATCGACCGGCTCAACAGCGCATTGGTCGAGCGCGGCTACGTCACCAGCCGTGTGCTTGCGCCATCGCAAGACCTGTCTGCTGGCGAACTGCAACTTGCCGTATTGGCAGGCCGTGTGCACGCCATCCGCTTCGCAGAGCCAGCATCCCCCAGAGCCAACGCAAGGAACGCCATGCCCATGGGGCCCGGCGACATCCTCAACCTGCGCGACGTTGAGCAAGCGCTGGAGAACCTCAAGCGCGTGCCCACCGCCGAGGCCGACATCCAGATCGTTCCCGCCGAACACCCCGGCGAAAGCGACCTGCTCATCCAGTGGACCCAAGGCACCCCGCTGCGGCTGAATCTGTCGCTCGACGACAGCGGCTCCCACGCCAACGGGCGCTACCAGGCCAGTGCCAGCCTCAGCTACGACCACTGGTGGACTCTCAACGACCTCTTCTACATCACCCTGGGGCACGACGCCGGAGGGGGCGACCCCGGCCAGCGCGGCACGCGCAACACCAGCGTGCACTACTCCGTTCCCTGGGGCTATTGGACGCTCAGCCTCAACGCCAGCCGCCAGCGCTACCACCAGATCGTCGCCGGGCTCAGCCAAAACTACACCTACAGCGGCCGCAGCGTGCAGCAAGACCTGGGTCTTTCGCGCCTGGTATCGCGCGGCATGAGTTACAAGACCACATTCACCCTCAAGGCCTTCGCGCGGCAGTCCAGCAACTTCATTGACGACACCGAAGTCGAAGTGCAGCGCCGCCAGACTGGCGGTTGGGAATTGCAAGCCCAGCACAAGGCCTACCTGAGCCAGGGCACGCTGGACCTGCAAGCCAGCTACAAGCGAGGCACCGGCGCCTTCGGTGCCACCCGTGCGCCAGAAGAGGCCTTTGGTGAAGGCACCTCGCGCTTCGCACTGGTCACGGCAGACGTTTCGCTGAGTTTCCCCTTCGAATGGGGCGGCGTGCCGCTGCGATTCAACAGCCACGTGCATGCCCAGCACAACCGCACCCCGCTCACACCGCAAGACCGGATGGCCATAGGCTCGCGCTACAGCGTGCGCGGGTTCGACGGGGAAAGCTCCCTGTCGGCCGAGCGGGGCTGGTGGTGGCGCAACGACTTGGCCATGCCGCTGGGCCAAAGCGGCCAACAGCTTTACCTGGGGCTGGACCGGGGTTGCGTGGGCGGCCCCAGCGCCAGCTTGCTCCTGGGCCCCTGCCTGGGTGGTGCGGCGCTGGGCCTGCGTGGCACGTGGCGCCTGTTCAGCTACGACCTGTTCGTGGGCTGGCCGTTGAGCAAACCCCAAGGCTTTCATACCGCCAACGCGGCGGCTGGGTTCCAGATGTCGATGGGGTTTTGAGCATGAGCGCTCCGTTGGAAATCATCGTGCCCGGCCTGGAAAACAGTCAGTGGAACGAAGTTGAAGCCTTGGGCGCAGCCGTCTGGCTGTGGACGCATTCCCGCTCCCACCGCAACTTCCCCTTGCACACCTTACCCACCCTGCTGCTGCCCGCCATCAAGTGCCGCCAGTTCGCGCTGGCGTACGAGGACGGGAAGCCAGTGTTCTACCTGTCTTGGGCATTCTTCAGCGAGCAAGCCGAAACCCGTTACCTCACCCAAAGCCCCTTGGCCATGCCCGAGTCCGACTGGAACTGCGGCGAGCGCCTCTGGCTTCTGGACTGGGTGGCCCCGTTCGGGCACACCCTGGCCATGCACCGCTGGGTTCGGACGCAACTGTTCGTTGACCGCTGCATTCGCTACCTGCACCACCGCGGCAACGAGCGCGGATTGCGGGTCAAGCACCAGCGTGGCCTTGGCATGCTGCTTGAAGAAGCCACGGTCTGGGAGCGGGCACACCCCATCAGGCAGCCAGCCACGGCGACACGACACCCGGGAGCCATACCAGAATGAACAAGAACACTTATCGCATCGTCTTCAACCACGCCCGTGGCGTGCGCATGGCCGTGGCAGAAACTGCCCGCAGCCAGGGCAAGGCAAACGGCGAGACCCAGACACCTTCCATGGGCTGCGCCTCGCTGCTGGCCGGCATCAAGCCCCTGAGCTTTGCCTTGTGGGGGGTGTTGGGCCTGGTTGCGTGGCTTGGCGTGCCACACCAGGCGCAGGCCCAGATCGTGGCCGACACAGCGGCCCCCGCCACGCAGCGCCCCACCGTGCTGGCCGCGCCCAACGGCGTGCCGCTCGTCAACATCCAGACACCCAGCGCCGCAGGCGTCTCGCGCAACAGCTACAGCCAGTTCAACGTCGCGCCCCAGGGTGCCATCCTCAACAACAGCCGCACCAACGTACAAACCCAATTGGGCGGCTGGGCCCAGGGCAACCCGTGGCTGGCGGGCGGCAGCGCCAAGGTCATCCTCAACGAAGTCAACAGCAACAGCCCCAGCCTCCTCAACGGGTACGTGGAAGTGGCCGGTCAGCGCGCCCAGGTCGTCATCGCCAATCCGGCGGGCATCAGTTGCGACGGCTGCGGCTTCATCAACGCCAGCCGTGCCACCCTCACCACCGGCACACCGGTACTCAACGGCGGGGCCTTGGAAGGCTACCGCGTGCAGGGCGGCAACATCACCATCGGCGGCGCAGGCATGGACGCCAGCACCACCGACTATGCCGACATCATCACCCGCGCCGCGCAGGTCAACGCAGGCATCTGGGCCCGCCAGCTCAACGTGATCACCGGGGCCAACCAATTGGGCACCGACGCCAGCGGGGCAGCCAGCGTCAGCGCGGGCGCAACGCCCGCCGGGCCGGCACCCGCGTTCGCGCTCGACGTGGCGCAGCTCGGCGGCATGTACGCAGGCAAGATCACCCTGGTGGGTACAGAAGCAGGTGTGGGCGTGCGCAACGCCGGGCAGATGTACGCCAGCTCCGGCGACATCGTCATCACCGCCGATGGCCGCCTGGAGAACAGCGGCCAGATCCAAAGCAGCGCAGACACCCGCGTTGACACACAAGCCGGGGTGCACAACAGCGGTACCTTCTACGCACAGGGCAACAGCGCCATTGCCACCCGTGGCAGCATCAGCAACAGCGGCACCGTGGCGGCACAGGGCAGTACCACGCTCAACGCCAGCGGGGCCATCACCAGCAGCAGCGGCTCGGTGCTGGGGGCAGGCCTAGGCAATGACGGCAGCCTCGGCAGCTTGGGCAACCTGAACGTGAGCGCCAGCGCGGGCGATGTTGACTTCACGGGCGCCACCGCCATTGCCGCGCAAAACTTGAGCGTCAACGCCGGCCAAACCTGGCGCACCGACGGCGCCAACGTCTCGGCCAGCCAGCTACAGGCCAGCGCCCACGACCTGTCCAACGTGCAGGGGCAGATCGTCCAAAGCGGCACGGGTGACCTGACGATAGACCTGCATGGCGGGGCACTGGATAACACCCAGGGCCGCATCGCCACCAACAGCGTCAACGCCAGCTTCAACGCAGGCACCTTCACCAACACCGCTGGGGCCCTGGAGCACGCGGGCGTAGGCGGCACGCTGACCATCGCGGCAGACACCTTCAGCGGTGCAGGCGGCAAGGTCGTGAGCAACGCCGCGCTGAGCCTGACGGCCGCCAGCGCCACGCTGGACAACGCCAGCACCAGCGCGCAGCAGGTCAACATCCAAGGTGGCACCCTGTCCAACCAGGGCGGCAGCATCACCGCCGGGCAGACGCTGGGCGTGTCCGCCACAAACACCCTGGACAACCGCGAGGGAACGCTTGTGGCCAACGGCCAGCTCACCCTGAACGCGGGCCAGATCGACAATGCCCAAGGCACCATCGGCTCCGTGAGCGGCAGCGCCACCATCCAGGCCCAGTCGCTGGATAACCAGGGTGGGCAGCTCCAGGCAGCGGGCAACGTGAACGTCACCCTCAGCGGCGCCTTGAACAACACTGCCAGCCTGGTGCGTTCCGGTCAAACCCTGAGCGTCAGCGCAGGCAACATCAACAACAGCAACACCCAGGGTGCCGGTCAGGGCCTTGAAGGCGCCAGCATCGCGCTCACGGCCAACAGCATCAACAACAGCACAGGCGCCATCAGGGCCGACAACAACGCCACGCTCACCAGCACAGGCGCTGGCAGCGCCATCGGCAACAGCCAGGGCCTCATCAGCGCGGGCCACACGCTCACGCTGCAAGACACGGCAGCCAGCAAGACACTGGCCATCACCAACACGGGCGGGCAACTGGTTGCGGGGCAACAGCTGAACATTCACAGCGCCAGCCTGAGCGGGGACGGCGAAGTGGCCAGCCTGGGCGACCTGGAACTGCGCCTGACGCAAAGCCTGACCAACACCGGGCAGATCGTGGCAGAAGGCAGCGCCACCCTGGAAACCGCCGCCACCCTCACCAACCAAGCAACGCTGGCTGCGGGCGAAACGCTCAGCGCCACGGCAGCCACCATCAACAACCAGGCGGGCGCCACCATTCAGGCCAGCACCGTGCACCTGGTGGCCACCGACAGCCACACCCTGACCAACCGGGGCACCATCAACGGCGGGCAAACGTTCATCGAAACCCAGACGCTCAACAACCTGGGCACCGGCAAGATCTACGGCGACCACGTGGCCATCAGCGCCACCACGCTTACCAACGCGGCAGAAGACGGCATGGCCCCCGTGATCGCCGCGCGCGAGCGGCTGGACATGGGTGTGGGTACCCTGAGCAACAGCGAACATGCCATGGTGTTCAGCGGGGGTGACCTGGCCATTGGCGGCGCGCTGGACGCCGACAGGCACGCCACCGGCCAGGCCACCACGCTGAACAACGCCAGCGCCACCATCGAGGCGCTGGGCAGTGCAAGCCTCAACGTCCAAACCCTCAACAACACCAACGAGCACTTCAGCACCACCGTGGTGGCGTTGCCCAGCCAAAGCATCACCGAATACCAGGGTTCCGGCGCGACCAACCGCTACACACCCGGCACGCCAGACGTTTACATCTACAACGACGAGTCCGACCACCTGCACACGCCAGAGGGTAATTACGAAAGCTGGCATGCCTACAACTACACGCGCAACACCACCGAAACGCGCGTGGACAGCACCGACCCGGCGCAAATTCTCTCGGGCGGCGCCATGCACATCACCGCAGGCACCGTCAACAACGACAAGAGTCACATCATCGCTGGCGGTACCCTGAGCGGCACCATCGGCACGCTCAACAACACCGAGGTGGCCGGGGAGCGCGTCATCACCGACAGCGGCACCGTCACCTCGTTCTGGCGCGACCACCACAAGGGGCGCGACAGCACCGGCTCCAGCACCGCCAGCTACCAGCCCGCCGCCACCATCCAGGCCATATCGCTCACCCCCACGGTGTACCAGCAAAATACCACCGTCGGCGGCACGGGCACCCAGGCCGAAGCGCTGGGCACCACCACGGTGGCACTTGCACCGGGCGGCACCGGCGCCACGCAAAACACGCGTACCGCCATCACCCAGGTGGCCACCTCGGGCACTGGCACCGTGGTGCGCAGCGGCGGCATCAGCACCAGCGTGCCGCGCAACGGCCTCTTCGGCACAGCCCCCAGCCCCACCGCCACCTACCTCGTCGAAACCGACCCGGCCTTTGCCAACTACCGCAACTGGCTCAGTTCAGACTACCTGCTCAACACCCTGGCCATTGACCCCGCCACCGTGCAAAAGCGCCTGGGCGACGGCTTCTACGAACAAAAGCTCGTGCGTGAGCAAGTGGCCCAGCTCACCGGGCGGCGCTTCCTGCAGGGCTATGCCGACGACGAAGCCCAATACCGTGACCTGCTCGCCAACGGTGCCACCTTCGCGCGGGAGCACCAGCTCATCCCCGGTGTGGCGCTGAGCGCCGAACAGATGGCCATGCTCACCAGCGACATGGTGTGGCTGGTGAGCCAGCCAGTGACGTTGCCCGACGGCAGCCAGACCCAGGCCCTGGTGCCCCAGGTGTACGTGCGCACCCAGCCGGGCGACCTGCAAGCGGGCGGCGCGCTGCTGGCAGGCCAAAGCGTGCACCTCAACCTCGACAACAACCTCGTCAACCAGGGCACCATCGCCGGGCGCCAGCTCGTGCAGATCAACGCCGCCGCCGTGCGCAACCTGGGCGGGGGCATCAGCGGCCAAAGCGTCAGCTTGAACGCCATCAACGACATTGACCACCTGGGCGGCAGCATCAGCGCCGTGGAACAACTGCAGTTGAACGCCGGGCGCGACATCCACGTGCAAAGCACCAGCCGCACACAAACAAACACCCAGGGCAGCCGCACCCACATCGACCGCGTGGCGGGCCTCTACGTCAGCGGTGAAGCCGGTGTGCTGCTGGCCAGTGCCGGGCGCGACATCAACCTCGTCGCCGCCGCCATCGACAGCGCGGGCAGCGTGCAAATCGGTGCCGGGCGTGACCTCACCCTGGGCACCGTCACCGAATCCAGCGCCCACCGCACCGTATGGGACACAGCCAACCACCGCGAAGAAGCCCACAGCGCCGACGCGGGCAGCCGCATCCAGTCGCAAGGCGGCACCACCTTGCAGGCGGGCAACAACCTGCAGGCGCAGGGTGCCAGCATCGCCAGCACCCAAGGCGCCCTCACCCTGCAAGTCACGGGCAACATCGAACTGAACGCCGCGCAAAGCAGCGCCCAGGTGGACGAAGCCCACCAGCACAAGAGCCGGGGCCTGTTCAGCAGCAAAACCACCACCACGCGGGACACGCTGGAGCAAACCACAGCCCTGGGCAGCAGCCTCAGCGGCCAGAGCGTCAACATCCAGAGCGGGCAAGACATCGTGGTCAGTGGCTCCAGCGTCGTGTCAGACCAGGGCACCGAAATACAAGCCGGGCGCAAGTTCACCATCGAAGCCGCGCAAGAGACCTACCAAAAAGACAGCTACCGCCAGACCACCAAAAGCGGCATCTTCAGTGGCGGCGGGCTGGGCGTGACCATAGGCACCCAGCAACAAAGCCTCGACCAACAAAACACCGGCACCCAAAGTGCTGCCAGCACCATCGGCGCCATCAGCGGCAACGTCAACCTCA
>CBKZAG010000150.1:0-8189 GCA_966692625.1 uncultured Comamonadaceae bacterium | reverse complement strand
ACTACCACCTGCAGCCGGGCGACATCATCTACACCGGCACGCCCGAAGGCGTGGGTGCCGTGGTGGCGGGTGACAAGATTACGGGCCGCGTGGAGGGCATTGCCGAGATCGTGCTGAACGTCGGCCCGGCGGAATAAGCGCTTCCTCTTGCCGGGACGGTGCGGGCGCCCTGTAACATACAGGCTGCGCCCAAAGGTGGTCTGGTTCCGCCAGAGTGGCGCAACTATTGCCACAGTTTTCATGACCTTCCCGCCCATTCTCTTGCTGCCCGTGGTCTTGCTGGCCATGGCAGTGGGGGCTTTGCTGGCGGCGTGGAGTGTGCGGCGCCGTTGTGACCACCAGTTGACCACCCTGGCCCTGCGTGACCCCCAGACCGGTCTGCTCAACCAGCAGGCCATGCTGGAGGCCCTGGGCCGCACCCTGTCGCTGGCTGACCGCCTGCATCACCCGGTCACGGTGCTGGTCGTCGAAATCGACGGCTTTGCTGCGCTGGCCGCACGCCTGGGGCCTGCGCGTACGGGCGGCCTGGAGCGCAACCTGGCCCAGCGCATGGCGGCGCGTGTGCGCAGTCACGATCTGCTGGGCCACTGGGACCGTGGGCGCTTTCTGGTGGTGCTGCCCGACGCTGACGTGGCCAGCGCCCTGGTGCTGGTGGAGGACTTGCGCCAGATGGCCAGCACCCAGCCACTCGAAGTGGCTGGTGAAAAACACATCCTGACGGTGAGTGTGGGCGTGCATGGCCGCACGTCCCAGCCCGGTGCGCCGCTGTACGATCTGGCCCCGGAGGTGGTGGTGGCCTCCCAGCGCGCGCTGGAGGCCACACCGGGCGAAGGCCCCAACCGCATCGAAATCGAACCCTGAATTCGCTTCTTTCCGAATGAGTCATACCCCCGTACGCAAAGCCGTGTTTCCCGTCGCTGGCATGGGCACGCGTTTCCTGCCTGCCACCAAGGCCATGCCCAAGGAGATGCTGCCTGTCGTTGACAAGCCGCTCATCCAGTACGCGGTGGAGGAAGCTTACGCCGCCGGCATCCGCGAGATGATCTTCGTGACCGGCAGGCACAAGCGCGCCATCGACGACCACTTCGACATGGCCTACGAACTGGAGCGCGAACTGGAGGACGCAGGCAAGCAGGCGCTGCTGGATTTGGTGCGCTCCGTCAAACCCGACGACATGGTGTGCATTGCCGTGCGCCAGGCGCGCGCCCTGGGCCTGGGCCACGCTGTGCTGTGTGCCGAGCCGCTGGTGGCGGGCGAAGCCTTTGCCGTGCTGCTGGCCGACGACCTGATGGTGGGTGAGCCGCCTGTGATGGCGCAGATGACGGCGCGCTTTGCCGAGCTGGGCAGCTCCATCGTGGCAGTGCAGGAAGTGCCGCACGAGCACACCAGGCGCTATGGCATCGTGGCGGGCGAATTCTTGAGCGACGACCTGATGGACGTGCGCCAGTTCGTCGAGAAGCCCGCACCCGAGGTGGCCCCTTCCAACTGGGGCGTGGCCGGGCGCTACGTGCTCACCCCCGAGGTGTTCGACCAGATCCGTAACCAGCCGCGCGGTGTGGGCGGAGAAATCCAGCTCACCGATGGCATTGCGGGCTTGATGGCCACGCAGAAGGTGCATGCCTTCCGTTACGCGGGCAAGCGCTACGACTGCGGCAGCAAGGAAGGTTTTCTGGAGGCGACCGTGGACCTGGCCATGGCCCGCGAGGACCTGGCCCCCAGCCTGCGGCAGGTGATGCAGCGCTGGGTGTGATGCATCAATTTGGTGATTTTTGGGCCTGTCGCCGCTGTTGGTTGTTGTGCCGCCTCCATGGGCTTGGTGAAAAAAGGCCTTGCAAATCAAAGATCTGCATGTTTCTGTCGGTGTCCTCGGTATCTTGGGTTTGACATTCTCTGGATACATTTAAAAAATCCATCCATAAATTGACACAGTCAGGGATGGACGGATATGAACAAAGCGATGCTCCGCGCATGCGCTGGTAACGGGCTACAGCCCACACTTCAAACAACGTTGCTTTTGGTCACGCACGGCAGGCGCTGACCATGTTCAGGCGACCCTGGGGCCGTCTTGCGCTGGGTACGCGCGGAACCGCCGCTCCGGAACACCTTCCGCTGCTGCCCAAGGACCTGGTCTGGGCCATGGGTGCGCTGTGCGCGCTCAACCAGAAACCCTTCAGCGCAGACCTGCTGCTGCGCCAGCTCCCCCCGCCCTACGACAGCCGCAGCCTGCAGCAGGCCGCCCGTGCCCTGGGTTTCGAGTCCGCCTGGCAGCGGGTGCCCGCCTCGTTGCTCGTGCAGCGCGGCAGCCATACCTTTGCGCTGCTGCGTGCGTCCTCTCCGGCAACCGGTGCCGTGGCCCCACAGGCAGCGGACGCGCCCCCCGCCTGCCGCGCGGTGCTGGTGCAGCAAGTCACCGCCACCCACGTGCTTTGCTTCAGCGCTGGTGCGAGCGAACCCCAGCAGACAAGCCTCGCAGACTTCGAGCGCGACTACCTGGGCAGCGCCCTGCGTTGCCAGGCACCGCGCGCCCGCCCCACCGACCCTGACGCCTCTTCAACCGGTCAGGTCGCCGCAGCCCAACCTCAGCCCACCTTCGGCCTGCGCTGGTTCGTTCCCTACCTGCTCAAGCACCGCGGCGTCTGGCGCGACGTGCTGCTCGCGTCCCTCGTCATCCAGTTGCTGGCGCTGGGCACACCCTTATTTACTCAGAGCATCATCGACAAAGTGGTGGTCCACCGCACCGAAAGCACGCTGGCCGTCATCGCCGTGGGCCTGCTGGTGTTCATGGTCTTCTCGGCCGCACTCACCTGGGTGCGACAGTACCTGGTGCTGCACACCGGCAACCGGGTGGACGCCGTGCTCATGGCCAGTGTCTTCGAACACCTGCTGCACCTGCCCCCGCGTTACTTCGAGAAACGCCCCACCGGCGTCATCGCGGCGCGGCTGCACGGGGTGGAGACCATCCGCGAATTCATTGCCAGCGCTGCCGTGACTCTGGTGCTGGACTTGCCCTTCCTGCTCATCTTCGTGGGCATCATGTTCTGGTACAGCGTCAAGCTCACGCTGCTGGCCCTGGCGATTCTGGGCGTCATCGCCGCCGTCAGCGCCGTGGTGGCCCCCATCTTCCAGGCACAGCTCAACCAACAGTTCCTGCTGGGTGCGCGCAACCAGGGCTTCCTCACCGAACACATTGCGGGCATCGAAACCGTCAAGAGCCTGCAGATGGAGCCGCGCCTCAAGCAGCGCTTTGGCGATTACCTGGCCGACTACCTGCACGCCACGTTCAAGACGCGCCAGCTCGGCAACACCTACAACACCGTGGCCGGTACGCTGGAGCAATTGATGAGCGTGCTCATCCTGCTCGTGGGGGCCTACACCGTCATGACGAGCGACGAGTTCACCATCGGCATGCTGGTGGCGTTCCAGATGTTCGCGGGCAAGCTCAGCCAGCCCATGATGCGCCTGGTGGGCCTGTGGCAGCAGTTCCAGCAGGCGCGCCTGTCGGTGCAGCGCCTGGGCGACCTCATGAACGCGCCCACCGAACCCTATGCCGCGCTGCCCGCGCGACAGCAACAGGGCCAGGGGCACATTCAGATCAACGACCTGGCCTTCCGCCATGGCGACAAGCACCCTTGGCTGTACCGCCACTTCCAGCTCGACGTGCCCGCGGGTGCCTGTGTGGCCATCATGGGCCCCTCGGGCTCGGGCAAGAGCACGCTGGCCAAACTGCTGCAGGGCTTCTACCTGCCGGGGGAAGGCAGCATCCGCATTGACGGCACCGACATCCAGAACCTCAGCGTCAACGAATTGCGCAGCCACTTTGGTGTGGTGCCGCAAGAAACGGTGCTCTTCTCGGGCACGGTGTACGACAACCTGCTGGCGGCCAACCCGCACGCCAGCTTCGAGCAGATCGTGCAGGCCACGCGCATTGCCGAAATCCACGACGCCATCGAGCAACTGCCTAACGGTTACCAGACCGAGATTGGCGAACGCGGCGCGGGCCTGTCGGGCGGGCAACGCCAGCGCCTGGCCATTGCCCGCGCGCTGCTCAAGCGGCCCAAGGTGCTCATCTTCGACGAGGCCACCAGCGCACTTGATGCCACCACGGCAGAACACTTCGCCACCACCATCAACCAGCTGCGGGGCAAGGTGAGCATGCTCTTCATCACCCACGCGCTGCCCAGGAGTTTGAAGGTGGACGCGCTGGTGCAACTCAAACCCGTGGCTGCCGCTGAAGGCGCCCCCTCACCCCTTTAAGGGCTTGTTCAACCACTTCATCCGCACCCACCATGCAAATTCGCTTCGCCAACCTGCAAGACATTCCAGCCTGCGTGGAAGGCGGCAGGCGCATGCACGCCCTGACCCGCTTTGCTGTGTACGACTACAACGCCGAACGGGTGGCGAACAACCTGCGCGCAGTCATCGAAACCGGCCAAACCGGCAAGGGCACGCACTGCTTCTTCGTGGCGCAAGACAGCGAAGGGCACATCGTTGGCGCCCTGATCGGTTGTGTGGAACGGCATTTCTTTTCAGACCTGCCCGTGGCCAGCGTCATCCACTACGACGTGCTGCCCGAACGCCGCATGAGCGGCGCGGGCCTGCGGTTGCTCACCGCCTTTCGCCAATGGGCGCAGAACCGGGGCGTGTTCGAACTGTCCGTGGGCATCAACAGCGGGGTGGCCATCGACAAGATGGACCGCTTCCTCACCAAGCTGGGTTTTACGCAGACCGGCGGCAACTACGCGCTGGTGCTGCAACCTGGGCAATGAATTTTTCGTGTTTTCTTCAACCCACCAAAAGGAGTTACTCCCCATGAAATTCAAACCCACCCTGGCGCTGAGCCTGGCCACGCTGGCCGTTGCCACGGCCCTGCCCATCAACGCCCAGGCCGAAGGCAACTGGTACGTGCTGGGTGCTGCCGGCGCTACCAGCACCAGCGGCCGCAAGGCACAGACGGACACCACCATCAGCAACCTGGGCATCACCGCATTCACGTCGCAAGGGGACGAAGACGACCAAGGCCACAAGCTGCAACTGGGCTACCGCTTCAACCCCTATCTGGCCGTGGAAGGCGGCTACATGGACCTGGGCCGCTTCACCTATTCGGCCCGGTCCAGCGCGCCGCTGGTGGCCACGCGCGACGGCAGCCTGAAGATGAACGCCTGGAACCTGGATGTGGTGGGTTCCTACCCGCTGGGTTCACAGTTCAGCGTGTTCGGCAAGCTGGGCGTGGCTGCGCACCGCGCCAAGTTCCACTGCGAAGGCACAGGCATTGCGTGCTCCAACCCCAGCCGCAAGGCCAGCGGCACGTCGCTGCACTACGGCGTGGGCGTGGAGTGGGCCTTCAGCCCCAACTGGTTTGCGCGGGCCGAGTACGAGGTCGTCAAGAAGGTTGGCGACCCGTTCAACGCCACGGGAACCACCGGCACGTCGCGGGCCGACGTGAAGCTGGGCAGCATCGGCATCGGCTACCGGTTCTGAGCCATTGAACAAGCCTGCACCGGGCTAGCCCGGTGCGGGTCTGCTCATCCACCGAAAGATCAATCATGACCACGAAATCCAGAAGCCTCTTCTTGCTGGCTGCCTTGACGGCGGCAACCGTGTTGCCCGGCTGCGCCTACCGAACCAGTTCCAACATCCCGCAGGACCCCGTACCTGTTGTGTCCACGGCCAGCCCAAAGGCGAGCGTGCTCATCCTGGAAGGGGCTCCTGACAGAAAGTTCAAGGAACTTGGGCCCATTGAGGTCAGCGTCAAGAAGCTGACCATCTTCCACAAAGACCCCACGAAAGAACAAGCCAACGCAGCGCTCGTGGAAAGCGCGCTCGCCATGGGCGCGGATGCCGTCATCCAGGTCACCTACGAAAGCGGCGTTGGCTGGACCACGTGGGGGTACATGGACGCCAAGGGGACGGGTGTCAAGTTGGGCGATTGATGCCGGGCTGGGTTGCAAAAAAATCAATCAGGGAGAAACGTTGCATGAAATCGACGATGACAGATTCTTCAACACCTGACAGTTCTTGCGTACCAGCCATGGGCTGGTCCAAGCCGGGGTTGACCGAAGAAGAGCGCGCCGGGCGTGATGGCCAACTCACCGCCGCCGACCCGGTGTGGAACGAACTGAGGCTGTGGCGGAGTGCGACAAATGACAACTCTATGGAGATGGTGGCATGAAATCCAAAAGGGTAAATATAAATCTTCCAAACCCAGATGCGATCAAAAGATTTCTTCGATACGTTGCGTGGTCATTCTTGATATCCGTCATTTTTTTTGAAGGATGTGGACAAATCTCACAGTCATCTGGAAAAGGATACTGGACGACAAGGGAGCGGCGGGAAAACACATCACTTGAAATGCATGCAGAAGACATCTGGGTAAATGGACGAAGCACGTTCAAAAAATTCGATCCCATGGAATGCAAGATGACGCCGCGTCAGAAGTGGATGACGCATTGGTCAGATGTTGAGTGCTTTGCGGAAGATGAGAGTGGACAAAAATGGAGGTATACCGTCAAGTATCGCGACACTTATACAACCATGTTTTTCATTCCATTTCTGACAGGCCAATCCCCTTTTCGAAAGATGGAGATAATCAGCCGGGAGAACACCGCGCAGGAGGTCGTCAAATGAAATTCTGGGCATCTGCCTTGGGGGTGGTACTGGGTTTTTTCTTTGTCGGGATCGCATGGACGCCATTTGTCAAAGGGTCATGGGAGACAGAGGTCAAGTATGAGTACATCAAAGAGCCAGACAAACAAAGATTCTTTCTGACCTTCTCTGAAACGTTTGAGTCCATCAATCCGGAAAACGAGGAATTAGACAAAGAAGTCAACTTTAAACCCGATGATCATGCAATCAAGTTGGCCTATGAAGAATTTGATGGAATGCGCAAGATGATTCTTGCAAAAGGCTGTCCCGAGAAAGATGTGATTGTTCCGACAAAATGGGCCAACATCGAAGCTCGTGACAGGAAGTTCAGAATTTTCGACGTAGAAAACTGCAAAAATCAATGGAAGGAAATGAAATGAGTCTCTTGAGTGCATACTTTCTGGAAAGCTACAAATCTCAGATTCGTGTAGAGGGAGGTAAGACTTATTACACCGGATCGGTCTACCCAGACAGAGATTTTTTCGATGCCCACTGGACCTATGGTGGTGGTTCGACGTTGGTGATACCGTCTTCGCTGGTCTGGGATCAGGTTGCGACGATTGCACCGTCTATCAGTAGGCTTGAGAGTGTAAAAAAAATCCTGTCATCCGAAGCTGATCAATATTCCGTTGGTTCGGTTTACGAGGTGACGGATATTATGACAATTGACTATTATAAGGAGTACTACGGTTTGGTCGCCAGCCGCATTCCATACAGCCTTGGAAATTCGGGATCTATTGCTCACATGAGTTTCACAAAAGTCAGTGAACATGTCATCCAGGGATCGGTGACTTACGAATTAAAGTCGGAGGAGTTTGACTGGGAAAGAAATGGGGCAGAGAGGAACTGGTATAGCATTAAAGGAAATCTGAAATCCATAGGCGGCTCGCTGGCTGGCGATGGAACGAAGTTCATGATTGACTACAGCGGCAACACTGCTCTACGGATAGAAGGCACTGTTGCGGATGTTGGGGCTTCGATGTCCGCAGATGGGAAATTCTATCCAATAGAAAACAGTGAGCGATCGATTATTCTGAACTATGATTCTGCGCCAGCCCCCGTTATTGTTTCTGACCAGCGTGTCATTGAAATTGCGGTTGCGACGCCACCTGATGCAAGTACCCGTGACAGCAGTATTTACATAGCAGACACGGGTGCTAATGATCACTTCGTCACATTCAAGGACGGTGGCACCGTGTGGGATGCGTTCGTCCTGCAAAGCAATCGAACAGGCGGTTTTTCCAATTGGGATGAGTTCCAAGAAGCGGTCAAGACATCAAATCCTCAAATTGACAATTTGAACCAAGTCGCCAAGGGAAGTGAGCTGTACCTCCCAGAAAAACTTCCCGACGGCTCCATCACCTACCACTACACAGGCGGAGCCAGCATCAACAACAACGCAACCACCGGCGAATACCACATGGTGGTGCCCAACGCCGAAGGCGGCCAGACCATCTACAGCCGCACCGTTGACGGGGACGCGGGCTACGTGGTCGTCCCTGATTTATTCATTTTCAAGCCAAGGCCACGGTCGAGGTCGTAGCGTT
>CBKZAG010000149.1:0-8254 GCA_966692625.1 uncultured Comamonadaceae bacterium | reverse complement strand
TACCACTCAACGGTTTCTTTGGCGTCTTTGCAGCGGTAGGCAACGTGGTGAATGCGGTCGAGTTTCATGGTCTTGTCTCCTGTTGATCAACCTTCAAGGGCCAGCCACATCTGGCGGTCGCGCTCGGCGGTCCAGATGCGGGGGTCGGGGAACTGCGTGGCCTCGTCGTAGGCGCGGGTCACGTCAAACGGCATGCAGTGGTTGAAGATCACCCACTCGCCGTACTTGGGCTGCAGCTTGGCAAAGGTCTCTTCATAGACCTTGCGCAGGTCGCGCCCGGCGTCGGCACCGGCTTTCACGCTGGCCCAAACGTCGCTGATGAAGGAACGCGTGACTTCCAACCCCTTTTGCACCTGCGCTTCACCGCGCAGCGCCGGGCCACGCCCGGGCACCAGGGCCAGCGGGTTGAGCTTGGCGATGTTGTCCAGCGTGTTGGGCCAGTCCTGGAAGTAGGCGTCACCGGCGTAGGGGGTGGCGTCGAATTCGACCAGGTCGCCCGACAGCAGGGTCTTTTCGCCGGGCAACCACACCACGGTGTCGCCCTTGGTGTGGCCACGGCCCAGTTGCAGCAGTTGCACTTCCAGCTTGCCCAGCCACAGGGTCATCTTGCCGGTGAAGGTCATGGTCGGCCAGGTCAGACCTTCGGGCACGGTCTCCAGGTTGCGGAACAGGCGCGGGAAGCGGCCGATCTCGCTGGCCTTGTCCTGCTCGCCGCGCTCGACGATGAGGTCGTAGGTGTCCTGGCTGGCCAGGATCTGCTGCGGCTGGTAGGCGCTGGCGCCCAGCACGCGCACGGCGTGGTAGTGGGTGAGCACCACGTACTTGATGGGTTTGTCGGTGACTTCGCGGATGCGGCGGATCACGTCGGCGGCCATGGCGGGCGTGGCCTGGGTGTCGGCCACCAGCACGGCGTCGTCGCCAATGATGATGCCGGTGTTCGGGTCGCCTTCGGCCGTGTAGGCCCAGGCGTGTTCAGAGATCTGTTCGAAGGTGACCTTTTTTTCTTCAAGGTCGGCAGCAGAGGCGAACGTCTTGGTGCTCATGGGGTGAAACTCCTGAAAATTCGTTTATAGCAAATACGTTTGCTATAGATCAATATCCGCGATGTTAGCGACAAAGTTCGACATTGACAAACACATTCGTTTAGGTGAAAACCCTAAGCGTGTGCCGCAGCCCGCTGGCACAGAGGGACAATCTACGCATGAACACCAGCAAGCACAACCCGCCGGGCGAGGCGGCGGAAGAACAGGAAGAGCGCACGTCGCGCGGCATACAGAGCGTGGAAGTGGGAGGCCAGTTGCTGAAAGCCCTGGCCCACACCGGCCGCCGCATGGCCCTGAAAGACCTGGCCCGCGAGGCGGACATGACACCCGCCAAGGCCCACCCCTACCTGGTGAGCTTTGGCAAGCTGGGCCTGATCGAGCAAGACGCCGTGAGCGGCCACTACGGGCTAGGCCCGCTGGCCATGCAACTGGGTTTGATCAGCCTGCAGCAGGTGGACCCGGTGCGCCTGGCCATTGCCGAGTTGCCGGGGTTGGCACAGCGTGTGGGCTGCACGGTGTCTGCCGCCGTTTGGGGGGCACAGGGGCCGGTCATCATCCGCGTGGAAGAAGGCCCCACGCCCGTGCACGTGGCCATGCGGCACGGCATTCCGGCGTCGCTTCGGCACACGGGCACGGGCAAGATTTTTGCGGCCTACCGCGCCCGGCCCGAGGTGGCTGCCGCGCTGGAACGCGAAGGCTTGGCAGGAGAACTGGACCAACCAGCCTTCGCCGCTGAACTGGAGGAAATCCGGCAGTCAGGCATTACCCAGGTGCGCGATGAACTGCTGCCGGGCATCAGCGCCATGGCGGTGCCAGTGTTTGACGGCTTTGGACGGCTGGTACTGGCGATTGCCGCCATTGGCCCCAGCAAGATGCTGGACCTGCGCACCAGCGGGCCACAAGCCAAGGCCCTGCGCGACGTGGCGGCCAGCCTCTCGCAACGGCTGGGCGCCACTGCAGCATAAGAAAGAGACGGCCGTCTCGGCCGCTTACAGACGCAGTTATGCGCGTCCGGTCATTTTTGCGACAAAACGTCCGCCAACTGACGTTGAGCACTCGCCGGCGTCATCTTCGGATCGTTGAAGTAATCGGCAATAACATCAACCCACCCCCTGGCCATTGGCGATGGCATGGTCATCGCTTGAGAAAAATACCGCCCTCCCTTGCGCGAAATCAAATCAAGGCCGACTTTCCCGCAAGCATCGAGATGGTTGCGCTGAATGTCGATTCGCACCGGGATCGACCCCTTGATGCGGTTGAAGGCAAGTTGATTGTCCGTATTCATGACCTGACGCGCAAAGAGAAGCTGGGAACGGCGGTCCTGCTCGTTGTTCGTAATCGGAAAGGCAAAAGCATCAACCACCACGAAATAGACCGATTCAGTCCCTGGCGCCAAGCTGCATCGGAAATCTTTGTCCGCAGTCAGCCCTGCCTGGGTCATCTCACCTTTTGCCCAGTCTCCCATGAACTGCATGCCCGCCTTCCCCTGGCCAACGGACAGTGCTGCATCAGCCCAGGTTTTACCGGTTCTGACAGGCTCGGCAAAAGTGCTGATCTGCCGCAAAATGCCAAGCGCCTTTAACATCTCAGGCTTCATGGCTGCCTGTCGGTCACCACCATGCATCAGGCGTGTATAAGCCTCGAAACCATAAAGAGAATAGAGAATATCATTGAAAATGAGGGAAACTTCCCAAGTACCCGATCCGAGTGCGACGGCGGTATAACCGGCTGCTTTGATCTTGGCGGCACTGTCAAGAAGACTGTCCCAACTGGTAGGCACAGGCAATTTCAATTTGTCAAATATTTTCTTGCTGGTCCAGATCCAGTTTTCAGAATGAATATTGGTCGGTGCAAAATAGATACGCCCCTTGTAGCTGATTTGATCAACCACATTTTCGGGCAGAAAGTCTCGCCAACGATCGGCGGCAGCAACCTCTTCAATATCTTGCACGATCCCCATAGCCGGCAGCTCCTTGCTACCCTCGTTGGCATGCCACTGCATCACTGTGGAAGGATAGCCATTGGCGATTCTGTCTGTGACCAGCTTCAACTCAGCATAATTATCCTTGGCCGGTACATCATTCCATTTGCCCCCGAGACTCTTCCACGCCTGGCGATAGACATCGAGCGCCTTGCTCTCACTTTGCGAGACCCAGAAATGAACCACTTCCACAGCCGGCTGAAATTCGCCCTTCTTGGAAACGGGAGTTGATGACGACTCGGCGTGTACCTTTGAAAGAAATGAGACCGCCAACGCCAGCGCGATGCAATGCAAGGAGAAATATTGCCTGAGTGCTCTCACGATCAACTCCAGTTATTAAAATCTACTGTTCAGAAAGCCGTCAAGGACTGAAATAGAGGTTTATCCTGCAGCGACAGGGCCTCGATGCCAAACCTATTGGTCCTCTATCATCAATTTCGTTGCACTTGGGACTTGAATGCGCCCTGCCAAGCAATTTTGACTACCACCTGAATTATTATTGATGGCATTGATCTCTACACGAGAGTGGACCAGACTATGCCAGAGGCGGTTGGGACTTGCCATCAGGACATGATGATTCTGTGTAAGGATTTCCTTACATGCCGCATTGCCGCTTTGGCATCTAGCAGATGTTGAGCGAATCTATTTGTGCCGGCACTCCGCAAGTCGACCGGCTGGCGCACAATCACCCCCGTATCGTGCAACGGCTGCTCACCAACATGTCGCTGGACCTGGCTTCGCGCCTGCGCAAGGTCAGCGTGCAGGCGGCGGCGTGCAACCACAACGGGTTGCCCGGACCTGCTTCGGGCCCTCGAACGTCCAACACCGGTTCTTGACGACCTCACACCATTTGGGTAGGCAATCAACCCGCTGAAAGCGCCCATGCCGAGGTCGCCAGCGGCTGCGCCATGCTGCTCGTCAGTCACGACCTGGATCTGGCACGCCAGACAACGCACCGGCAATGGCACATTGAACAAGGCCGTTTACATATGGGCTGACTGAACTCTCATGCCGCAAGCGGCCGCGACCATGCCCAGCCACCTTCAGCCTGCGGGGCCTCTTCATGCGCGGGGCTGGGCAGGGGCACCTCCCTGCGAAGCAGCCTCACATAGGGTTGACCATCGGCCTCCTGGCGCACGTCCACCGGCACCTGGTACAGGCGCTGGACAAGCTCGCGGGAAAGCACCTGTGCTGGCGGACCAAAGGCCTGCAGGCGCCCTTCCCCAAGCACGATGAGCTGGTCGGCGAACTGCGCCGCCAGATTCAGGTCGTGCAGCACGGCCAGGCTGATCCAGCCTTGATCGACCGTCTGGGTCTTGAGATGCTCCATGAGTTGCATCTGGTGCTTCAGGTCCAGCGCGCTGACGGGCTCGTCCAGCAACATCAACCGGGGTTGACGCAGCAAAACCTGTGCGAAGAGAACCATCTGGCGCTGACCGCCGCTGAGCGTGTGCATTGGCCGGTCGGCCAGGTGAGCGATATCCAGGGCCTGCAGTGCGGCCAAAGCCGCCTGGAGGTCGTCGTCCGACAGGCGCATCGACAAGCGCTGCAGCCGGCCGAGCACAACCACTTCAAGCGCACTGAGGTCCAGGTCGAGTTGGGTGTTCTGCGGCATGTACCCGATGGCTTGGCGCCAGTGGGCCAGGGCCCTGGGCATCATCGCCCGGCCTTCCAGCCGTATCTGCCCTTTGGCCAAGGGCAGCTCACCGAACAGGGCACGCAGCAGGCTGGTCTTGCCCGTGCCATTGGGGCCGATGATCGCGTGCAGTTGCCCCGGCTGCAGTTTCAGGTTCAGACCTTCGGCAAGGGTCAAGCCACCCAGGCGCAGGGTCAGTTCGTCCAGCTCAAGCACGGCCACGCCCCCGTTGGTTCAAAACGAGCCAGATGAAGAACGGCACACCGATCAACGCCGTGACGATGCCAATGGGAAACAGCGCCCCGGGCACGATGGACTTGGACACCACTGAGGCCGTTGAGAGCATCAAAGCGCCACACAAGGCCGACAAAGGGATGAGGAAGCGCTGGTCTTCACCGACCAGCATGCGTGCAATGTGGGGCGCGACCAGACCGATGAAACCGATGATGCCCACAAAGCTGATGGCCGTGGCCGTCATCAGCGCCACCAGGGCCAGCGTCTTCAAGCGCAGCCGCGTGACGTTCACGCCCAGGCTGCGCGCACGTACCTCACCCATGCGCAGACAAGTCAGCTTCCAGGCGTCGCGGTGCAGCAGCACACCGCAGACCAAGGTCACGGCAACCGTGATCCAGAGCATGGGCCAGGTGGTGCGCATCAGGCTGCCGAACAGCCAGAAGACGATCTGCTGGTTCAACTCGGGCGACGACAGGAACTGAACCAGCGACAGCAGGGACTGGAACAGGAACAGCAGCGCAATGCCCGCCAGGATGATGGTCTGGCTGCCCACGTGGCGCATCAGTGCCAGGCCAAAAAGCAGACTGGCAGCAAGCATGCAAAAGACGAAGGCACCAGCAGGAACAGCAAGCAGCGGAGGCAGCCCCATGCCGCCACTGACCAATGCCAGCGCAGCACCAAAGCCTGCCGCCGCCGCCAGGCCGAGCGTGTAAGGGCTGGCCAGCGGGTTGTCCAGCAAGGTCTGCATCTGCACACCACCCAGCCCCAGCGCCGCCCCCACCACCAATGCCATCAAGGCAATGGGCAGGCGCATGTCCATCACGATGGCACGCGTCATGGCGTCTGCCGACGCGGGCGAGAGCAGCGTGGCCAGCACCTCGCGCACCCCCAGCAACGACGGGCCCGTGGCCACGTCAAGCGTGAGGCTGCACAGGATCAGCCCGGCGAACAGGGCGAGAAAGCGCCAGCGGCGAGCCTCACGGTGCCGCTGGCGTTCCAGCAATTCCCCTACCCGCAATGGCGCGGCGACGGCGGCGCCAGTCATTGCCCGCGCAGCATGAAGCTGCCCTGGGGCTGGATGGGCAGGTAGCGCCGGTAAAAGTCGCGGTAGGTGGTCTCAGGGTCGATATCGGCAAACAGTGCCGGATACATGGCCTTGGCCAGGTACTGCAGCAGCGCCGCGTCCAGGATGCTGCGCGTTGCGCCATGGTAGACGCCATGCAGCCGCCCTTCCTGCAACGCGGGCAGGCCATTCCAGCCGCTGCGCTGTGCAAAACCCTGCAGCCGCTGGCGCGCTTCGCTGGGCGGTACGCCAAAACCCATCTTCATGGCGTCGGGGCGGCTGACGCTTTCGTAACCGGCAATGAACACCACCTGGGGCTTGGAAACCAGAAGCTGTTCCGGATTGATCGGCCCCCAATCCTTGACGAAAGGCGCGGCAACGTTGTCACCGCCAGCCAAGTCCACCATGGCACCCCACATGTTCCTGCCATAGGTGTAGCTGTGTTCCGCCGGACCCTTGTCGCCCAGTTCAACATACACCCGGGGACGGGGCGCCTTGGCCTTGGCGATGCGCTGCTGGATGGTCTCCACCACCTGGCGGTACTCGTCGGCGATGCGCTGCGCACGTGCCGTCTCTCCGGTGATCTGACCCAGCACCCGGGTGCTGGCCAAGTGACGCTCCAGCGTCTGCGCGTTGTAGTCCACCACCACCACGGGAATGCCCGCCGACTCCAGACGGGGAATCTCTGACGCCAGGGCCTTGAACTGCCAGTCGGCCAGCACCACCACGTCGGGCTTGGCGGCCAGCACCTTTTCGATCACAAAGCTCTGGTCCTGCACGTTGCCGACGTCGAGCACATCGCGCAGCGTGGGCCGCGCGGCGGCATACTGCTCCCACACCGCTGGGCGCGACTTGACGAACCAGCCCAGAGACAGTCCTGCCAGGCGATCGAACGCCTTGTCGCCCCCGACCGCGAAGTAGTCCTCAATGTAGAAGCCGAGCAGCACGCGCTTGGCGGGCAGATCCACCTTGACGGAGCGGCCCAGCACATCCTTGATCACCTCTGGCGCGGCGTGAGCACCCGGCAGCAGCGCTGCCGCCAGCGCGCCCAAAGCACACAGCCTGCGGATTGACGACACCCATCGCATAGACACCCCTCTCTTCACAGTTCAAACCCGACTGTCAAAAGAGGAAATTATATATGCGAATCACTCTTATTCGTATTTATAATTGAAAAATGCGCAGACCCGGATGCTTCAAAGTCTTTTCGGCGAGATTTCAATCCAGCAACTGCCCCAGCCGGACAACCGTCACGCCCGGGCGTAGCTGCCGCAGCGACGGCATGACCAGCACGCAGTTCGCATAGGGCGTCTTCACGGGCTCGCCGTCCCGCCAGCCTATGGTGGCCCCCGCTTGCGCGAAAGTTTCCAGGCCGGTGTAGTTGCCCGCGAAGCGGAAGTCCATGCTGCTGGCCACCACAGGCTCCGTCACGCGCACCACCCGCAAACCCAAAGGCGTGGGTTGGAACCATTTGGAAGGCAGGTCCTCGGCTTCAACCGTGCCGTGCAGCGCCAGGAAGCGGGCGGTCACGTCCCGGGCCACGTCCACGGCGCTGGCTTCCCAGTGCTGGCCGCACTCGATCAGCAAGGCGTTCTTGGGACTGTCCGGATCGGCAAAGCCCGCGTAGTCGCGCATACGCCTGCCTTCGGGGTGGCCCTCGTCGCTGATGATCCACGACGGCGTGCGCAGCTGGCGCGCCAGCGCAATGCCTTTGTCCAGCAGCCCGCACACCGAAAGCGGCGCGCTGCGCTCGTGCATGGAATGCAGGTCAAGCAAAAAGTCCACGTCATCGATCACCGGACGCATTTCACGCGCACGGCTCAACTCCACCGAATCGCGCGACAGGTCATCCAGAATCGCCGCCGTCCAGACGCGGTTGAAGTCCTGGTCGACAAACCGGGAGGCATCCGGGCAGGCAGGGTCGAAGCGCCTGTAGGCCTCTACGTTGGCGAAGGCCAGTGTCACCTTGCCCCGGCGGGGACGGATGCCCAGATCCAGCAGTTCCTTCACGACGATGGCGCCACACACCTCGTTGCCATGGGTGAGCGCGTTGATCATCACGTGCGGCCCAGGAACGCCGCTGTCGAACGTGGACACGTAGGGGATGCCGGTGTTGCTGATCGCGTAGGGGCGAATGTCCGGGAACGCGATTTCGATGGGGTACTCGGGGAGCACGGGGGGTTGCATGTCCATGGCTGGCTGTGCTTTGAGGTGAATGACAGGCGCGCACTCAGGCCATCTGGCCCTGGCACATGTACTTGGTCTGCATGTAGTCGTCCAGGCCGTGGCGCGAGCCC
>CBKZAG010000148.1:0-8316 GCA_966692625.1 uncultured Comamonadaceae bacterium | reverse complement strand
GCACCGGCCACCTCGTTGAAGCGCCAGCCCCTGGGCGCACACGCCTTGGCCACCAACAGACTAGGAGCGACTCACGCCGTGGCCGCAACAGACCTGGGCCCAACAAGGGCAGCGTTGGTCAGAACTCCAGGTTGTCGATCAGCCGCGTGCGCCCCAGCTTGGCGGCACCCAGCGCCACCAGTTCGCCCGGGCGGAACTCGCCCGCCTCGGGTGGCTGCAAGTCGTGGCGACGGCGTACGGTCAGATAGTCGGGCGCCCAGCCGCGTGCCTGCAAGGTCTGCATCGCGTGCTGTTCCACCGCAGCCAGGTTGTGTTCGCCGCCCAACACCGTAGCCGCCAGCGCCTTGAGTTCGCGCGACAGGTGCACTGCCTCGGCGCGCTCCTCGGCGCTCAGGTAGCCGTTGCGGGAACTCAGGGCCAGGCCGTCGTCGGCACGCGCCGTCTCGCCGCCGTGCACCGTGATGGGCAGGGCAAACTGGCGCACCATCTGGCGGATCACCATCAACTGCTGGTAGTCCTTCTTGCCAAAAACCGCGTGGCGCGCGCCCTTGGCTTCGCTGAACACGCACTGGAACAGCTTCATCACCACCGTGCTCACGCCCACGAAGAAGCCCGGGCGGTAGTGGCCTTCCAGAATGTCGGCCAGCCCGGCGGGCGGGTGCACCTTGAAGCCTTGCGGCTCAGGGTACAGCTCCTTTTCCGAAGGAGCGAAGACGATGTCGCAGCCGTTGGCCTGGAGCTTCTCGCAGTCGGCCTGCAGGGTGCGCGGGTAGGTGTCGAAGTCCTCGTGCGGCAGGAACTGCAGGCGGTTGACGAAGATGCTGGCCACCGTCACGTCGCCCATGGTCTTGGCCTGGCGGACGAGGGCCAGATGGCCTTCGTGCAGGTTGCCCATGGTGGGCACGAAGGCTGGGGAATCGTGGCGTGCCAGCTGCTCGCGCAGCTCGGCGATGGTGTGTATGACTTGCATGGCGTGCCTTACCAGGCGTGCAGGGTGTTGTCGGGGAAGCTGCCGTCCTTGACGGCTTGTACATAGGCGGCCATGGCGCCGCGCACGCTGGACTGTCCGTCCATGAAGTTGCGCACGAACTTGGGCGTCTTGCCCAGGCCCATGCCCAGCATGTCGTGCATCACCAGCACCTGGCCGGCCGTGTCTTTGCCCGAACCGATGCCGATGGTGTGGCAGCGCGGCAACTGTTGCGTGACTTCGGTGGCCAGGGTGGCGGGCACCATTTCCAGCACCAGCATGGCTGCACCAGCGTCTTGCAGCTCCAGCGCTTCACGCTTGAGGCGCAGGGCGTCGCTGTCGCTGCGGCCCTGCACGCGGTAGCCGCCCAGGGCGTGCACGGTCTGTGGGGTGAGGCCCAGGTGGGCGCACACGGGAATGCCGCGCTCCACCAGGAAGCGCACGGTCTCGGCCGTCCAGCCGCCGCCTTCAAGCTTGACCATGTGGGCGCCCGCGTGCATGAGCGCTGACGCGCTGCGGATGGCCTGTTCCTTCGATTCCTGGTAGCTGCCGAAAGGCAGGTCGCCAATCACCCAGGCGGTGCCCTGCACGCGGCGCAGGCCGCGGGTGACGCTTTCGGTGTGGTAGCACATGGTCTCCAGCGTCACGCCCACGGTGCTGGACAGGCCCTGGCAGACCATGCCGAGCGAGTCGCCCACCAGCAGGCATTCCACACCAGCGCTGTCGGCTACGGCGGCGAAGGTCGCGTCGTAGGCGGTGAGCATGGTGATCTTTTCGCCGCGCTCGCGCATGTCTTGCAGGCGCGGCAGGCTGACGGGCTTGCGCTGGGGCAGCGGGGACGCCGATGGAAGGGTTCCGTAGGGAGTGCTGGCCGTGGTCTCGCTCATGGTGGTCTCGGTGTCTCGGGGGCCGAGCGGCATGGTGAACGTAGGGCTGGAACAGCCCGCGAAGTCGGGAGTCTAGTCGATCCCGTTATGCTTCGTCCCCTCGCGGTACAGTTGAGTGTGGATTTGCCGTGAGCGTTACCCAGAAGACCCCCGAATGAACGATACCAACGATTTTTCTCCTGATCGCCTGGCGGCGCTGGTTCAGGCGGACGTGGGCCGCGCCCTGGCCGAGGACGTGGGCGCTGGCGACCTGACCGCCGCTTTGGTGGACCCGGCGCGCCGTGCACGGGCCCGCGTGCTGGCCCGCGAAGCCGCCGTGATTTGCGGCAGGCCCTGGGTGGACGCCGCCGTGCTGGCGCTGGACCCCACTGCAACCCTGCGCTGGCACGTGGCTGAAGGTCAACGGTGCGAGGTCAATCAAGTGGTGTTGGAGATTGAAGGCCTGGCACAACAGCTGCTGACGGCTGAGCGCACCGCGCTGAACTTCCTGCAGACCTTGAGCGCCGTGGCCACCAAGACGGCACAGTACGTTCAGGCCGTGGCAGGCACGCGGGCGCGCATCGTGGACACCCGCAAGACGCTGCCCGGTCTGCGTCTGGCGCAAAAGTACGCGGTGTTGCAGGGCGGCGGCCTCAACCACCGCCTGGGTCTGTACGACGCCGTGCTGATCAAGGAAAACCACATCGCGGCGGCCGGTGGCGTGAGCGCCGTGCTGCGGCGCGTCCAGGAAACCGCGCCCCAGGCCAAGTTCGTGCAGATCGAGGTGGAAACCCTGGCGCAGTTGCAAGAAGCCCTTGACGCTGGTGCGCGTATGGTCCTGCTGGACAATATGGATTTGACGACCCTGCATGAGGCGGTACGCATCAACGCAGCCCACGCGGGTGGCGCGGCGGTTCTGGAAATTTCCGGGGGCGTGAACCTGGACACGGTGCGCGCCCTTGCAGAAACCGGGGTGGACCGCATTTCCATTGGTGCGTTGACCAAGGATGTCAAGGCGGTCGATTTTTCGATGCGGTTTGAAGCGGTTTGAGCAGACCTGTATTTTTGAAAGCTGGAAGTGATGGACAAGGTCATTGAAGTGGATGTCGAGCAGCCCTCCTGCCCGACCCGCCACGTCTGGGCGCATGTGCCGCAAGAGCCGGGCCCGCAGGAGCGGGCGGCCTTGAAGGACAAGATTCGCCGCCTGCTCAAGGAACGCAATGCGGTGATGGTGTCGCACTACTACGTACACCCCGACCTGCAGGACCTGGCCGAGGAAACCGGCGGCATCGTCAGCGATTCGCTCGAAATGGCGCGCTTCGGGCGCGATCACCCGGCCAAGACGCTGGTGGTCTCTGGCGTGCGCTTCATGGGCGAGACCGCCAAGATCCTGAGCCCCGAGAAGACGGTGCTCATGCCCACACTGGACGCCACCTGTTCGCTCGACCTGGGCTGCCCGGTGGAGGAGTTCAGCGCCTTTTGCGACGAGCACCCCGACCGCACCGTGGTGGTCTATGCCAACACCAGCGCGGCGGTGAAGGCGCGTTCCGACTGGCTGGTGACATCCAGCTGTGCGCTGGACATCGTGCGTGCGCTCAAGGACAAGGGCCACAAGATTCTGTGGGCGCCCGACAAGCACCTGGGTGCCTACATCCAGCGCGAAACCGGGGCCGACATGGTGATGTGGAAGGGCTCGTGCGTGGTGCACGACGAATTCAAGGCTTTCGAGTTGCAGGCTCTGTTGAAGGAGCACCCGGGTGCCAAGGTGCTGGTGCACCCCGAGAGCCCAGCCGACGTGGTTGCCATGGCAGACGCGGTGGGTTCCACCTCGGGCATTCTGAAGGCCGCGCAGGAGATGGACGCCAAGGAGTTCATCGTGGCGACCGACAACGGGATGATGCACAAGCTGCGCACGCTGAACCCCGGCAAGGTGTTCATCGAGGCGCCTACCGCTGGCAACAGCGCGACGTGCAAGAGCTGCGCACACTGCCCCTGGATGGCGATGAACGGCCTGGCGGGCGTGGCCCACGTGCTGGAGACCGGCGCCCATGAAATTTTCGTGGATCCGGACATCATCCCCCGTGCGCGCCAACCCATTGACCGCATGCTGGCCTTCACTGCTGCGCTCAAGGGCGGGCAGAACCCTGGGGCGCTGGTGCCCAACATCGGCGCAGCCTGAGCGCAGCGGCGTGTGTTGACGCTGATCGATTTTGCGGCGCCGACGGCGCAGGCAGCGTCATGGCGCTTCGCGTTTGGCTTGCCCGTTCGTGTGCTGGCAGCGCGTGAACCACACGAAGTGTTGCCCGTGCTGGAAGCTGTGCAGGCTGAAGCAGAGGCGGGCCGGTGGTGCGTGGGGTACGTGCGTTACGAAGCTGCTGACGCGTTCGACCGGGCTTTTGACCTTCACGCGCCCGATGGCCCGCTGGCTTGGTTTGGCGTGCACGAGGCACCTCAGGAGTGGCCTGTACAAGATGAAGCTTCGTCGCCAGACGATGAGGCCGTGGCTGAGTGGGGCGACGGGCTGGGGCGCGAAGCGTTCGACCAGGCCATGGTTCGCATCCACGGTGCCATTGCCGAGGGGCAGTTCTACCAGGTCAACTTTACCCATGCTTTGCAGGGCTTGCTGCGTCAAGGAACGCCGCTGGCGCTCTTCCACGCCTTGCGCCGGGCGCAGCCCGGGGGCTATGCCGCGTACATCGACGGCGGTGCGGAGCAGGTGCTGTCCGTCTCCCCCGAGCTGTTTTTTGACTGGGACGGTCAACGCATCCTGACCCGGCCCATGAAAGGCACCGCCCCGCGTGGCGCCACGCCTGAGCAGGACGAGGTTCAGGCTGACCGTTTGCGCCGTTCGGCCAAGGAGCGTGCCGAAAACGTGATGATCGTGGACCTGCTGCGCAACGACCTGTCACGCGTGGCCCAACCCCACACGGTGCGTGTGCCGCATTTGTTCCACCTGGAGGCCCTGCCCAGCGTGTGGCAGATGACTTCGGACGTGGAAGCGCAGACCCGGCCCGGCACGACGCTGGCCGAGGTGTTCACTGCGCTGTTCCCTTGCGGTTCGGTGACGGGTGCGCCCAAGGTGCAGGCCATGCGCATGATCCGCGAGCTGGAGGCTGGGCCGCGTGGCGTGTACTGCGGTGCCATTGGCGTGGTGCGGCCTGGAGGCGCTGCGCGGTTCAATGTGGCCATTCGCACCGTCGAGGCCAGCGGAACGGCACTGCGTTGCGGTATTGGCAGCGGCATCACCGCCGATGCCCGAGCCAGCGGGGAGTGGCAGGAATGGCGCCACAAACGGGCCTTTCTGGACAGGGCAAGCCAACCTTTCGAACTGCTTGAAACGCTGGCCTTGCAAGACGGTATTACGCGCAACGAAGGAGCGCACCTGGCCCGCATGGCGCGGGCGGCGGCGCATTTCAGTTTTCCCTGGGACGAAGCACGGGTGACCGAGGCCATCAGCGCTCAGGCCCGCGAGCACCCCGAAGGACTGTGGCGCCTGCGCGTGCTGCTGGATGTGCGCGGGCAGGCGAGGGCACAGGCCTTTGCCATGGTGGCCACCGCCGAGCCCGTGCGCCTGCGCCTGGCCACGCGGCCCTTCGAGGCTGCCGACAGCGAATTCGTGCGTTACAAGACCACGCGCAGGGCGCACTACGAAGCCTTTGAACCCGATGAGCCCGGGGTGTTCGACACCCTGCTGTGGAACCGCCACGGCGAATTGACCGAGTGCACAAGGGGCAACATCGCGCTGTGCCTGGACGGGCAGTGGTGGACGCCCCCTCTGGCCAGTGGCTTGCTGGGCGGCATCGGCCGCGAGCTTGCCCTTCAGGAGGGGCGGCTGCAGGAAAAAGTGCTGCGCGTGGACGATCTGGGCCGGGCCAGCGCCATCGCCTTCATCAACAGCCTGCGTGGGTGGTTGGATGCCAGCTTGGCCTAGCGGCGCCGTTGCGGCAAACGCCAAGGTACAGTGACATCGTCAGCAGCAAGGAGAATGCATGAACGTTCGCGCAGCGCGCTTCCCAGAGGACGCGCAAGCCGTTGTCGAGATATTCCGCGAGTACGTCCTCAGCCCGTCTGTGGACCTGGGGTTCCAGGGGTTTGAGGAAGAGTTCGCCCATCTGCCAGGCCAGTACGCCCCGCCGGACGGCGGCTTGTTGCTCGCCTGGCTCGATGAGCGTGTGGTGGGGTGCGCGGCGTTTCGCAGGGTGAACGCCACCACTTGCGAGATGAAGCGCGTGTATGTGCGTCCCGCCGCGCGGGGAACCGGGCTGGGAAGGCGGTTGGTCGAGCGGGTTCTGCGCGATGCGCGCGAGGCCGGCTATGCACGCATCTGCCTTGACGTGTTGCCCGAGTTTGTCGCGGCCCAGCGCTTGTATGCGGACCTGGGCTTCGAGCCCGCACCGGCGGTGGCGTTCAACCCCGTTGCCGGAACGCAGTTTCTGGGCATGGACCTGGTTTGATGCGGCGTCAGACGGCGTTTTTCTCCGACTTTTCTGACTGAACCTCCAGGGCTGGGTGCGCGATCTGTCCTTCGGCCACATTGAGGCCGTTGCGCAGGTGCGGGTCGTCTTGCAAGGCCTGTTGCCAGCCCTTGTCGGCCAGGGCCAGCACGAAGGGCAGGGTGGCGTTGTTCAAGGCGCAGGTGGACGTTTGTGCGACGTTGCCCGGCATGTTGGTGACGCAATAATGCACCACGCCGTCCACCACGAAGGTGGGGGCCAGGTGGGTGGTGGGCCGCGACGTTTCGAAGCATCCGCCCTGGTCGATGGCCACGTCCACCACCACGGTGCCCGCCTTCATGCGGCTGACCAGTTGGCGCGACACCAGCCGGGGTGCCTTGGCACCGGGCACCAGCACGGCGCCCACCACGAGGTCAGCGTCAAGCACGGCGTCTTCCACGTTCTGCGCGCTGGCTGCCAGGGTGCAGATGCGGTTGCCGTACAGGGCGTCCAGTTCGCGCAGCCGCTCCAGCCCCCGGTTGAGCACGGTGACGCGCGCGCCCAGGCCCGTGGCCATGCGAACGGCGCTTGCGCCGACCGAACCGGCCCCCAGCACCACCACGTGAGCCGGTGCCACGCCGGGCACGCCACCCAGCAGCACGCCCATGCCGCCTTGAGATTTTTCCAAATAGTGAGCACCCACTTGCACCGCCATGCGGCCCGCCACCTCGCTCATGGGGGCCAGCAGCGGCAGCGTACCGCCGGGGCCAGTGACCGTTTCGTAGGCAATGCCGACGACCCGGCTTTGCAGCAGCGCGGCGGTGAGCGCCGGGTCGGGCGCCAGGTGCAGGTACGTAAACAGCACCTGCCCCGTGCGCAACAAGGGGAATTCGCTGGGCTGGGGCTCTTTGACCTTGACGATCAGGTCGGCCTGGGCGAACACGCTGGCAGCGTCTGGTGCCAGCATTGCCCCTGCGGTCTGGTAGGCGTCGTCACCCAGACCAATGGCGGTGCCCGCGCCACTTTGCACCAGCACCTGGTGGCCGTGCGAGGTGAGCTCGCGCACGCTGGCGGGCGTCAGCCCGACGCGGTACTCGTGGTTCTTGATTTCCCTGGGAACACCGATGCGCATGGTCTGCCTCCTGGCCGTCGGGCGGCGCGGGCAGCATGGCATGGGTCGCATCCCCGGTCAAGTCCGGGAAGGCTTGTCGAGCAGGCTCAGGCCTGTTGGGTGGGCACGTGGTGCCGCAGTTCGGTCTGGCGGTTGTTGGCGTCCACGAACACCAGTTGGGGTTGGTGGCTCTTCACGTGCTCGTCATGCACCTGCGCAAAGGCCGCGATGATGAGCAGGTCGCCCACCGCTGCACGGCGCGCTGCCGAACCGTTGACCGAGATCATGCCCGTGCCGCGTTCGCCCTTGATGGCGTAGGTGACGAAGCGCTCACCGTTGTCGATGTTCCAGACGTGGATCTGTTCGTTTTCGCAGATGTTGGCAGCGTCGAGCAGGTCTTCGTCAATGGCGCAGGAGCCTTCGTAGTGCAGTTCGCACTGGGTCACGGCGGCACGGTGGATCTTGGATTTGAGCAGGGTGCGGAACATAGGCTTCTCCTGGTGAGCGCGAATAGGGACGGATTGTGACAGATGGCCAGGTGCGTCAAGGTCATCACATAATGCGTTTCTTTTCTGTTTGAGGTGCCGAATGAACGTGGCTGAACTGACCGATTGGCAGTGGCGGGGGTACCAGGATTTCCACGCGTCCCGGCTGAATCTGTTGATTCACATCGTGGCGGTGCCAGTGTTTTTGTTGGCCAACGTGATCCTGGTGGCTGCGTTGCTCAAAGGGGCGTGGGCTGGAGCGGGGGTGGCACTGGTCTGCATGCTGGTGTCGTTCGGCCTGCAGGGCATTGGTCATGGGCGGGAGACGAACCCGTCCATTCCTTTCAGCGGGCCGGCCAATGCTCTGGCGCGCATCTTCCTGGAGCAGTGGGTGAACTTTCCGCGCTTTGTGCTCTCTGGCGGCTGGTTCCGGGCGCTGCGCGACGCTCGTTGA
>CBKZAG010000147.1:0-8327 GCA_966692625.1 uncultured Comamonadaceae bacterium | reverse complement strand
ACCGACTACGACACCTCCGACCGCCTGTACTTCGAGCCGCTGACGCTGGAAGACGTGCTGGAAATCGTGGACAAGGAAAAGCCCCTGGGCGTGATCGTGCAATACGGTGGCCAGACGCCGCTGAAGCTGGCGCTGGGCCTGGAGCGCGAGGGCGTGCCCATCATCGGTACCACCCCCGACATGATCGACGCTGCCGAAGACCGCGAACGCTTCCAGAAGCTGCTGCACGAGCTGGGCCTGCGCCAGCCGCCCAACGCCACGGCCCGCACCGAGCCCGAGGCGCTGGAAAAAGCTGCCGAGTTGGGTTACCCGCTGGTGGTTCGCCCCAGCTACGTGCTGGGCGGCCGTGCCATGGAGATCGTGCACGAGCAGCGTGATCTGGAGCGCTACATGCGCGAGGCGGTGAAGGTGAGCAACGACTCGCCGGTGCTGCTGGACCGCTTCCTGAACGACGCCATCGAGTGCGACGTGGACTGCATCCGTGATGCCTCCGGCCAGGTGCTGATCGGCGGCGTGATGGAGCACATCGAGCAGGCCGGCGTGCACTCGGGTGACTCTGCCTGCTCGCTGCCGCCTTACTACCTGGGCAAGGCCACGGTGGACGAGCTCAAGCGCCAGACGGCGGCCATGGCCAACGCGCTGAACGTGGTCGGCCTGATGAACGTGCAGTTCGCCATCCAGGAAGTGGAAGAGGGCGGCGTCAAGAAGGACGTCATCTTCGTGCTGGAAGTGAACCCGCGTGCCTCGCGCACGGTGCCGTTCGTCTCCAAGGCCACGGGCATCCAACTGGCCAAGGTGGCCGCACGCTGCATGGCTGGCCAGACGCTGGCACAGCAAGGCATCACTCAGGAAGTTACGCCGCCCTACTTCAGCGTGAAGGAAGCGGTGTTCCCCTTCGTGAAGTTCCCGGGTGTGGACACCATTCTAGGCCCCGAGATGAAGTCCACCGGCGAGGTGATGGGCGTGGGCAAGACTTTTGGCGAAGCCTTCGTCAAGTCGCAGCTGGGTGCCGGCACCAAGTTGCCCCGCGCTACCGACGCGGTCCGCAAGATCTTCATCTCGGTGAAGAATCAGGACAAGCCGCGTGCTGTGGTCGTGGCCCGTGAACTGGCCGCGATGGGCTTCGAGCTCATCGCCACGCGCGGTTCTGCCGCGGCCATCACCGCCGCTGGCGTGCCTTGCGAGACCGTCAACAAGGTGACCGAGGGCCGCCCCAACATCGTGGACATGATCAAGAACGGCGAGATCGCCATGGTCATCAACACGGTGGAAGAGCGCCGCAACGCGATTGCCGACTCGCGCCACATCCGCACGTCGTCGCTGCTCAACCGCGTGACCACCTTCACCACCATCTCCGGTGCTGAGGCGGCCGTGGAGGGCATGAAGCACCTGGACAACCTGCCGGTCATCTCCGTGCAGGAGATGCACGCGCAACTGGCTGCCTGACCCTTGATGCGGGGATGGATCGAGGGGGCTTCACGGGCCGCCCGATTCGTGCATAATCCGCAAATAACACACCGCCGACCGGCAACGATCGGCGGTTTGCTTTTGGAGAATCACAAATGGCCACCATTCCCGTTACCAGACGCGGCGCAGACATGCTCAAGGAAGAACTGCACCGTCTCAAGACCGTCGAGCGCCCCGCCGTCATCACCGCCATTGCCGAGGCTCGCGCCCAAGGCGACCTGAGCGAGAACGCCGATTACGACGCCGCCAAGGAGCGCCAGGGTTTCATTGAAGGCCGCATTGCCGAGATCGAGGGCAAGCTTTCCGTGGCACAGATCATCGATCCGGCTGTGCTGGACGCAGGTGGCCGCGTGGTGTTCGGCGCCACCGTTGAACTGGAAGATGAGAAAAGCGGTGAAGCCGTGACCTACCAGATCGTCGGTGAAGACGAGGCCGATCTGAAGCGTGGCCTCATCAACATCAGCAGCCCGATTGCGCGTGCGCTGATTGGCAAGGAAGAGGGTGATGTGGCCGAGGTGCAGGCGCCCGGCGGCGTCAAGCGCTACGAAGTGGTGGGCGTTCGTTACGAGTGAGGTGTAGAGCCATGGCAGCTTTCCTGCAGCGCTGGCCCTTGCTGCTCGCCGCACTGTGGTGGGGTGGCATGACTGCCTTGAGCTTTGCGGCAGTGCCCATGGTGTTTGCCTTTTTCGGCAATCCAGCCGTGGCGGGGCCTTATGCCGCCAAGTTGTTCCAACTGCAGTCATGGTCCAGTGTCGTGGCTTCCATCGTCCTGTTGATGTGGGGCCGCGTTCAGCGCGTGCATGGCGTTGAAGTGACTGCGCGCTGGGTGCTGCTGCCCTGGCTACTGGCCGCAGCCATGGCTGCGCTGCTGCAGGAGCAGGCGGTGGCTGAGCGCATTTTGACGGCGCGCGCCACAGGTGCTGATCTGCGCCTTTGGCACGGTTTGGGCTCCGCGCTCATTCTGTTGCAGTGGCTCTGTGCCTTGCGGGTGCTTTGGTGGTTTGCCCGCCGCACCGATCACCCTGCCTTTTGAACTGGTAGTCGCCGGCCTGGGCCGGTTTTTTTTTGCCCATGCACCGGCTGCGTGACGAATGCATTGAGAGCCCCCTTTCTTGCTTTGCTTTGAGCAGAAGGTAGCGCGGGACGAGGGTTCGGGTTTGCCCTTGTTTTTGTGATTGATGGGAGGCATAAATCTGGAATTTGCAGCCTTTTGTGTTCATTTTTGGGTTCAAAGGGCGCTCAATGGGCGATACGCCTCAAGAATGTCGAATTGCTTCAGGCACGTAAATCACGTGCTCTGGCGTTGTCATCAATTCGGGCATCTACAAGATCACACGGCATGGCGGTGAAAGTACATGGTGTTTCAGAGTCCCACCCGCATCACGGTGGGGCAACGGCTGGGACAGAGTCTTGCCTCGCGGATTTCGCCGCCCATCTGCCAGGATTTGCCTACATCATCCGGCGGGATCATTCCGGGCTGTACAGCCTGCCATTTGTCAGTCCGGGTTTCGAGGAAAGGTTCGGAATTGCGCATGACTTGGTGCGCGATGACATACGCCCCTTGCGAGCGCTCTACCATCCTGAAGACAAGGTCAGGCTTGAGTCGGCGTTTGACGCATCCGCAGAATTGATGACTCCGCTGGCAGTCGAGTACCGAGCCTATCACCCCTGGCACGGCGAATTCTGGATTGAAACGCGGGCAGCTCCGGCAAGGCAACCGGACGGATGTCTTCTCTGGCATGGGATCGCGCTGGATGTCACCTCCCGCAAGCGTGCCGAAGAGGAACTCGCCGCCAGGGAGCGGGAATTCCGTACCGTTGCTGAAAGCAGCACCGATTTGATTTTTCGGTACGACAGGGAGTGCCGCCGGACGTATGTGAACCCGGCGGTATGCAGGTTGTTTGGGCAATCCCGTGCTGATCTTCTGGGCGGAACGCCCGGGGACAACGAGTCTTTGCATGTGGGCGCTCAGGACCAGGGTTATATGGGTGCCATACGCCGTGTGTTTGATACCGGGCAGGTCGAGCATTTCCTCATAGAGTTTCCGGTGGCGGGGGGCTGCATCAGCTACGACGCTCAACTCATTCCCGAGTTGGGTGCGGGCGGATCGGTGGCGTCTGTTTTCTGCGTTGCCAGAGATGTCACGGCGCTCAAGCACGTCGAGCGCAAGATGGGCAGGTACTTCGAGGGAATGCCGGGCTTTGCGTTCACCTTGCGAACGCCGCGGCAGGGCAAATGGACGGTTCCATTTGCGAGCAAGGGCATTTTTGGTTTGTATGGGTTGAGCCCCGAAGACGTGCGCGACGATGCGGGACTGCTGTTGAACATGATTCATCCGGACGACATCGAGATGTTCATGGATGAGCAGTTGGCGTGTTTGCGCACCAGAAAACCGTTTCAGCTGGAGTTCCGGCTGCAGGTTCCGGGCCGGGACTTGTGCTGGGTGGAGTGCCGCGCCATGTGCGAAGAGGCGTTGGACGGTGTGCTGATGTGGCACGGTTTGGTGATGGATGTCACGCAACGGCAGGGGGTGCAACGGACGTTGGCAGACCGTGAGGCATTTCTGACCTCGCTGCTCGATGCCCTTCCCGTACCCGTGTTTTACAAGGACAGGGCTGGACGTTACCGGGGGTTCAATACCGCTTACGAGACCTTTCATGGCGTGGACCGGAATGACCTCATCGGCAAGACCGTGTTCGACCTGAATCCGCCGGAGCTCGCCCGGGCCTACAACGCTCGGGACGAGGAACTCTACGCCAGTGATGCGGTGCAGATCCACGACTCTCAGGCATTCACCACCGATGGTGAAACCAGGGATGTGATCTACTGCAAGGGGGTGTTGAGAGACAGTGGCGGGAACGTCACGGGCCTGGTGGGGACGATGCTCGACATCACCGACCGCAAGCGCATGGAAAACGAGCTGGCGCGTCGAGAGCGGGAGTTCCGCACACTGGTGGAGCATTCCAGCGACACGGTCGCCCGGTACGGGCCGGACTACCGGCGCAGGTACGTCAATCCGGCGTTTGCGACTTTGGCCGAAGGTGGGGCCCCTGCGTTGCTGGGTAAGACGCCTCGGGAGTATCCAGGGGGAGAGAATGCCGCCCGGTACGAGCAGATGCTTGAGCAAGTCTTCACCACGCGTCGCCATGCGGAGTTTGAACTGCGCTGGAATGGCAAGGATGGCCGCGAAGTATGCAGTCTGATCAGCCTCACCCCGGAATTTGGTGAAACTGGTGAGGAGGTCGTCAGCGTTCTGACGGTAGGGCGGGACATCACGGAACTCCACGCCTCGCGTCAGAAGATCCACCAGATGGCCTTCTATGACCTGCTGACCGGCTTGCCCAACCGGGCGTTGTTCCATGACCGGCTGCGGCAGACGATCACCGATGCCTCCTGGCACGGACAGACGGCTGGCGTGATGATGATCGACATGGACCATTTCAAGACGGTCAACGACACGATGGGCCATGCCGTGGGCGATGAACTCTTGCGGGAGGCTGCGTCTCGTCTAACGGATTGCGTGCGGTCTTATGACACGGTTGCCCGTCTGGGTGGCGACGAATTTGCGGTGCTTCTGCCTGATATCAGAGAGGCTGAGGACCTTGGGCGTGTGGCCAGCAAGATGCTCGCGCGTTTTCAGGAGCGCTTCCTCCTGGACGGCAAGGAAGTGTTTGTTTCGTGCAGCGTTGGTATCGCCGTCTATCCCGCCGACAGCAGCGATGCTGACGATCTGCTCAAGTTTGCCGACTCCGCCATGTACTTTGCGAAGCGGTCTGGACGCAGCGGCTTTCGGTTTTACTCCCGTGATCTGACTGCCAGCGCGAAGGAACGGCTGTTCCTGGAGTCCGAGTTGCGGCGTGCGGTGGAGCGCAACGAATTAAGCCTGCATTTCCAACCCAAGGTCGAACTGGTAAGCGGAGAAATGACAGGTTCCGAGGCGCTGTTGCGTTGGCGCCATCCTGATCTGGGGATGGTTCCTCCGGCGCAGTTCATACCTGTTGCCGAGGACTCCGGTCTGATCGTCGACGTCGGGAAGTGGGTGTTGCGTGAGGCTTGTCTTGCTGCAGCTCGATGGAATGGTCGTGGCAAGCCCTTGCACAAGGTCGCCGTGAATTTGTCGGCCAGGCAGTTCCAGGTTCCTGGATTGCACGAAGCGGTGACGGAGGCTTTGGCCGCTGCCTGTTGCGAGCCAGGCTGGATCGAACTGGAGATCACGGAAAGCCTGCTGCTGGACGAGGACGGCCATGTCAGAGAAACGTTGGAGACGTTCCGCACCATGGGCATGTCCATTGCGATAGACGACTTCGGTACCGGCTACTCAGCGCTCAGCTATCTGACCCGCTTCCCCATCGATACCCTGAAGATCGATCGCTCTTTCATTCACAGTGTCACCACGGACCACTACCGCGCGGAACTGGTGCGAGCCATTCTTTCGATTGCGCGTTGCCTGAAACAGCAGGTGGTGGCCGAGGGGGTGGAGACGCTGGAGCAGGCCGCGTTTCTGGAAGCGAATGGTTGCCAAGTGGCACAGGGCTACCTGTTCAGCAAACCGCTGCCTGCAGATCAGTTGGAAAAACTCCCGCGCCGTTTTGGCGCGGGGTGGGCCTGAGGCGGGATCAGGCTGCCCGGGGCAGCCGGCGCTCGGCAGATTCGAGCGTGTTGACCATCAGCATGGTGATGGTCATGGGGCCGACACCACCTGGAACGGGGGTGATCCAGCCAGCGACTTCCTTGACGCCGTCGAAGTCCACATCGCCGCAGAGCTTGCCTTCGTCGTTGCGGTTCATCCCAACGTCTATGACCACCGCACCGGGTTTGACCATATCGGCGGTGAGCACCTTGCGCTTGCCCACGGCCGCCACGATCACGTCGGCCTGCAGCGTCATGGCCTTCAGGTCGGTCGTGGCGCTGTGGCAGATGGTGACGGTGGCATTCTTTTGCAGCAGCATCAGTGCCATGGGTTTGCCTACGATGTTGCTGCGGCCAATGACCACCGCATGCTTGCCTTTGAGCTCGTACCCGATGGACTCCAGCATCTTCATGCAGCCATAGGGCGTGCAGGGCCAGAAGCCGGGCTGGCCGACCAGCAGTGCACCAGCGCTGGCCACGTGAAAACCATCCACGTCCTTGGCCGGCGAGATGGCCTCGATCACCTTGTGGGCGTCAATGTGTGCGGGCAGGGGCAACTGCACCAGGATGCCGTGGATGCTGGGGTCGTTGTTGAGCGCGTCCACGCGGGCCAGCAGTTCGGCCTCGGTCATGGAGGCGTCGTATTTTTCCAGCACCGAATGCATGCCGGTGTCTTCGCATGCCTTGACCTTGTTGCGCACATAGACCTGGCTGGCCGGGCTGTCGCCCACCAGGACGACGGCCAGGCCGGGGGTGACGCCGCGCGCCTTGAGGGTGGCGACACGTTCCGAGACTTGGGTGCGCAATTGGCGCGAGAGGGCATTGCCGTCGATCAGTTGGGCGGTCATGTATCTACAGGGAGCAGGTCAGGCCTTGGGCTGGTTGGGGGCCAAGGCAATCTTGAGCAGGTCGGCGACGGTGTTGGCCGCCAGTTTTTCCATGATGTTGGCGCGGTGCGCCTCCACCGTCTTGATGCTGATGCCGAGGTCGTCGGCGATCTGCTTGTTCAGGCGGCCCGCGACGATGCGCTCAAGCACTTGCGATTCGCGCGTGGTGAGCTTGGCGAGCAATGCGTCGCGGTTGGCGGCCTGCTGGTGCACGGCGAAGGATTCGCGGGCTCTTTCCAGCATGCGCTCGACGAGGCCGAGCAACTGGTCTTCGTTGAAGGGTTTCTGGATGAAGTCCAGCGCGCCTTTCTTCATCGACTCCACCGCCATGGGCACGTCGCCGTGACCGGTGATGAAAACGATGGGCAGCGGGGACTGGCGTTCCATCAGGCGCTCTTGCAACTCCATGCCGCTCATGCCGCCCATGCGGATGTCTGCGATCAGGCAGGCCACCTCGCGGGGGTCGTAGCGGCTGAGAAACGCCTCGGCGGATTCGAAACAGCGGACCCGGTAGTCCTTTCCTTCCAGCAGCCACTGCAGTGAGTCCCGGACGGCTTCGTCGTCGTCCACCACATACACCGTGCCTCGTTTCGGAATCAAGCTCATCTCACTCTTTCTCGTTGTCTGGCCGGTATGACTCCAGCCTGGATGCCAGGATCGTCACGCCTTGACCTGCGCCGAGACTGGAATCCAGAAACTGAATTCGCAGCCTGTGATCTCGTCGCCATTGTAGAGGTTTCGCGCCCGCAGTCTGCCATGGTGCGACTCGACGATGGAACGGCACAATTTGAGGCCGATGCCCATGCCTTCGGCCTTGGTGCTGTAGAACGCTTCATAGATGCGTTCGAGCATTTCCGGCGGCACGCCCTTGCCGCTGTCTTGTACCGCAAACTCGATCACCTCCACGCCTTCCACGTGCCTGGGCGTGACACGCAACTCAATCTGGCGCTGGGCAGGCGGGCGTTTGGCGTCTAGGATGGCTTCGCCCGCGTTCTTGATCAGGTTGATGAGCACCTGCTCGATCAGGATCGGGTCCACCATGAGGTAGGGCAGGCGAGCGGCCACGTAGGTGCTCAGGCGGATCATGTTGCGGCGCAGTTCGATGTCGGCCAGTTCGGTGGCGTTGCTGACCATCTGTGCTACGTCCGAGAGCGTGGGGTTGGGCTCGCTTCGCTTCACGAAGGAGCGGATGCGCTGGATGATTTGCCCCGCGCGCTGGGCCTGCCGGGCCGTCTTCTCCAGTGCGTTGAGCAGTTCGTCCTGGTCGATCTGCTGCCTGTGCAGTCGTGAAATCATGCCGCTGCAATAGTTGCTGATGGCGGTGAGCGGCTGGTTCAACTCGTG
>CBKZAG010000146.1:0-8330 GCA_966692625.1 uncultured Comamonadaceae bacterium | reverse complement strand
GAACGAACCGCCGTGGAATCTGACATTGGGCAAGACTAACTCAAGGGAACTGCGACGCGGTTGATTTAGGTCAAGCCGATCGGCGTCAACCCACTTGCGCCAGAGCCGTTTGTGGCCACAATAGGCCATATGACACAACCAGCGAGGAGATTCTCATGTACAAGCGAATCCTGGTGGCCACCGATGGGTCAAAACTGTCCAACATGGCGGTGGAACATGCTCTGAGGCTGGCCGACATCACTGGCGCCGAAGTGGTGGCCTTGAAAGTGGTGCCGCGCTACCCGCAGACTTATTTCGAGGGTGGCGTTGCTCTGGCGGCGGAAGAAGTCAAGCGCATCGAGAAGCAGTGGCAGGACGAGGCGCTGGAAGTGGTCAATGCCATCAAGGCGCAAGGCCAGAAGCAGGCCGTCAAGGTGAAAGCCGCGACCGTGAAATCAGACCTGATTGCCGAGGCGATCATCGCGGCGGCCAAGCGCCACAAGGCCGACCTGATCGTGATGGCTTCGCACGGGCGCCGTGGCCTCAAGCGCCTGCTGCTGGGCAGCGAAACCCAGCAGGTGCTGACGCACTCGCACATTCCGGTGCTCGTGCTGCGCTGATCACTTTCAGGCGCGCGCCTGGAAAGCCTCCTGGTACTGGGCGCGCAGCAGGTTCTTCTGTACCTTGCCCATGGTGTTGCGAGGCAAGTCTGCCACCACGACACAGCGCTTGGGCACCTTGAAGTTGGCCAGTTGGGCCTTGAGGGTGGACAGGATGTCGTCCGCCACCACCACAGCCCCCGCCCGCGGCACGACGACGGCCACCCCCACCTCGCCAAAATCGGGGTGCGGCACGCCGACCACGGCGCTTTCGGCCACGCCGGGCAGTTCGTTGATGTAGCCCTCCACCTCGGCCGGGTAGACGTTGTAGCCGCCGCTGATGATGAGGTCCTTGCTGCGCCCGACGATGGTGATGTAGCCACGCTCGTCCTGCCGCCCCACATCACCCGTCTTGAACCAGCCGTCGGGCGTGAATTCCTCGCGCGTTTTTTCTGGCATACGCCAGTAACCCTTGAACACGTTGGGTCCGCGCACCTGGATGCCACCGATCTCACCCACCGGCACAGGGGCGTTGTCTTCACCCACGATGCGCACACCTACGCCCGGCAAAGGGAAGCCGACCGTGCCGCCGCGCCGCTCCGACTGCCCCTCATGACGCGCGTCAGCCCGGTAGGGGTTGGACGTGAGCATGATGGTCTCGCTCATGCCGTAGCGCTCCAGGATGGTTTGCCCCGTGCGTTCCTGCCATGCCTTGAAGGTCTCGATGAGCAAGGGTGCCGACCCCGAAATGAACAGCCGCATATGGCGAGCTGCTTCGGGCGTGAGTGCGGGCTCGGCCAGCATGCGCACGTAAAGCGTAGGCACACCCATGAACACCGTGGCCCGAGGGAACCATCCAATGGCGGCTCTGGGATCGAACTTCGCCATCCACAGCATGGGGCTGCCGTTGATGAGCGCCCCGTGTATGGCGACGAACAGCCCGTGCACATGAAAGATGGGCAAGGCGTGGATCAGCACGTCATCAGCTTGCCAGCCCCAATAGTCGCGCAGCATTTGCGCGTTGCTCAGCAGGTTGCCGTGCGTGAGCATGGCGCCCTTGCTGCGGCCAGTGGTGCCGCTGGTGTAGAGAATGGCGGCCAAATCATCGGCCTGCCTGGTCACCGGCTCGTGCACGTCAGCATGGTGCGCAGCACGCTCCAGCAGGCTGCCGGTGCGGTCGTCGTTGAGCGTGAACACGTATGCCGTGCCCGCCTTGAAAGCGATCTTGCTGACCCAGCCGAAGTTCGCCCCCGTGCAGACCACGACCGCCGGTTCGGCGTCGCCAATGAAATACTCGATCTCGGCCTTTTGGTAGGCAGTGTTCAAGGGCAGAAACACCAACCCGGCGCGCAGGGTGGCCAAGTAGAGCACCATGGCCTCGACAGACTTTTCCACCTGCACCGCCACGCGTGCGCCTTCCGGCAAGTCAAGCGAATTCAGCAGGTTGGCAACCATGGCGCTGGCGCGGTCCAGGTCGCGCCAGGAGTAGACCAGGCCCTGGTCCGTCTCGACGGCCCAGGCATCCAGGTTGTCTGGGAAAGCGGCTCGCAAGGCCGAAAAGACGTTGTGGTTCATGTCGGCTTCCACAGAAAGCGGTGGGGGCTGGCGTCAGGCAGGACGGCGAACAGACCAGGCCCAGAGTGCAATACCCGCCAGCACCATGGGCAGGCTGAGCCATTGCCCCATGCTCAACCCCATGCCCAGGAGGCCCAGGTGCGCGTCGGGCTCACGGAAGAATTCGGCCATGAAGCGGAACGAGCCATACCCCACGAGGAAGGCCGCAGACACCACACCCGTGGGGCGAGGTTTGCGCGCGAACAGCCACAGCAGCACGAACAGCAACAGCCCTTCCAGCAGGAACTGGTAGAGCTGGGAAGGATGGCGTGGCGCGTCACCGGCGCCACGGAAAACCATGCCCCAAGGCAGCGAGGGGTCGGCCACCCTGCCCCACAGCTCGCCATTGATGAAATTGCCGATGCGGCCGGCGGCCAAGCCGGTAGGCACGCAAGGTGCAACAAAGTCCATGACCTGCAGCCACGAGCGCTGGCGTGTGCGTGCGAACCAAACCATGGCCAGAAGCACACCTATGAGCCCGCCGTGGAAACTCATGCCGCCTTCCCAGACAGCAAAGATGCTCAAGGGGTGAGCCAGGTAGTCGAGTGGCTTGTAGAACAGCACATAACCTAGGCGCCCGCCCAGGATGACACCCATCACGCCCAGGAAAAGAATGTCTTCGACATCGCGCTTTTCCCAACCCTGCGCGTTGTAGGGCGGGTGCGCAAGCCTCTGGCGGCCGAGCCACAGGAACAGGCCGAACGCCGCCAGGTAGGTCAGGCCGTACCAATGCACGGCCAGAGGCCCGATCTGCAAGGCGACCGGGTCGATCTGAGGATGCTGCAGCATGCGCAGGCGTCAGTCGTCGAGCAGTGACAGGTCGCGCACAGCCCCTTTGTCAGCCGACATGGCCAGCAAGGCGTAGGCCTTGAGCGCGGCAGAGACCTTGCGCGGGCGCGGCTGCGCAGGCTTCCAGCCTTTGGCGTCCTGCTCGGCACGGCGGCGCGCCAGTTCCTCGTCGCTCACCAACACGTCGATGGTGCGGTTGGGAATGTCGATGCGGATGCGGTCACCATGGCGAACCAGACCGATAGCGCCGCCAGCGGCTGCTTCGGGAGAGACGTGGCCGATGGACAGACCGGACGTACCGCCTGAGAAACGGCCGTCGGTGAGCAGCGCACACGCTTTGCCCAGCCCCTTGGACTTGATGTAGGACGTGGGGTAGAGCATTTCCTGCATGCCAGGGCCGCCCTTGGGGCCTTCGTAGCGCACCACAACCACATCACCGGCCTTGACCTTGTCGTCCAGGATGTTGGCCACGGCTTCGTCTTGCGACTCGACCACGTGGGCCGGGCCTTCGAACACCAGCAGCTCATCGTCCACGCCGGCGGTCTTGACCACGCAGCCGTTGAGGGCGATGTTGCCATGCAGAACGGCCAGGCCGCCTTCCTTGGAGAAAGCGTGGTCGTACGAGCGGATGCAGCCTTCGGCACGGTCGGTGTCGAGGCTGGGCCAGCGTGTGTTCTGGCTGAACGCCACCTGGGTGGGAATGCCAGCGGGCCCTGCCATGAAGAAGGTCTTCACTTCGTTGGAAGGGTTGCGCATGATGTCCCACTGGTCCAACGCGTCTTTCAGCGTCTTGCTGTGCACCGTGGGCACATTGGTGTGCAGCTTGCCTGCGCGGTCCAGCTCACCCAGAATGGCCATGATGCCGCCAGCGCGGTGCACGTCCTCGATGTGGTACTTGTTGGTGTTGGGCGCAACCTTGCACAACTGGGGCACTTCGCGCGAGAGGCGGTCGATGTCCTTCATGGTGAAGTCGATCCCGGCCTCCTGGGCGATGGCGAGCAGGTGCAGGATGGTGTTGGTGGAGCCGCCCATGGCGATGTCCAGCGTCATGGCGTTCTCGAAGGCCTTGAAGCCGACCGAACGGGGCAGGACGGATTCGTCTTCCTGCTCGTAGTAACGCTGGCACAGCTCCACGGCCAGGCGGCCTGCGCGCTTGAAGAGCTGCTCGCGGTCGGCGTGCGTGGCGAGCACGGTGCCGTTGCCCGGCAGGGACAGACCCAGCGCTTCCGTCAGGCAGTTCATGGAGTTGGCGGTGAACATGCCCGAACAGGAGCCGCAGGTCGGGCAGGCAGAGCGTTCGACCTCGGCAATCTCGGCGTCGGAGACCTTGCTGTCGGCGGCCATGACCATGGCATCGACCAAGTCGAGCTTCTTGATCTGCACGGTCTGCGTACCGGGCACGGCCAGGCGCACCTTACCGGCCTCCATGGGCCCGCCAGAGACAAACACCACGGGAATGTTCAGGCGCATGGCGGCCATGAGCATGCCGGGGGTGATCTTGTCGCAATTGGAGATGCACACCAGCGCGTCGGCGCAGTGGGCGTTGACCATGTACTCCACGCTGTCGGCGATGATGTCGCGGCTGGGCAGCGAATACAGCATGCCGTCGTGGCCCATGGCGATGCCGTCGTCCACGGCGATGGTGTTGAATTCCTTGGCCACACCGCCAGCAGCTTCGATCTCGCGTGCCACCAACTGGCCCAGGTCCTTCAGGTGAACGTGCCCAGGCACGAACTGGGTGAAGGAGTTGGCGATGGCGATGATGGGTTTGCTGAAGTCGCCGTCCTTCATGCCGGTGGCGCGCCACAGGGCACGGGCACCCGCCATGTTGCGGCCGGCGGTGGAAGTCTTGGAACGGTATGCGGGCATGGGAGGGTAACCTTCGTGACGTGGAACTGTGCACCGGAGGCGGTGCAGAGGAAATTATCTCGCAGCCCCGCATCTCCAGCAGCGAGCGGGACTTTACCCGGCAAAGCCGGTGGCATCACTTGCGTTTGGTGGGGGGCAAGCCCAGGCGCTTGCGCCCGGCATCAATGCGCTCCTGCTTGCGCTGGTCTTCCTTCTCCATGGCCTTGCGGCGGGTATAGCCAGAGAAATCGGCCCACCACCACCACAACATCGCCAGGGCAAAGGGCAGCAACACCACCCACCAATCCCACGATGCGACTGGGGCTACTTCAAGGTACTTGAGGATCAGCAGCACCACCCCCAGGGCCAGCAGGTACATGTTGTTCTCCTGTAACGCTTGCGGTATCGATTGCAACAACTCGTAATGGCTCGGACAAGGGTTGATCAATGCCCGATAGAATCCATAACGTCACTGTATCCCCATATTCTCTCCCAAGGATGACTCCATGAAACGTGCGCTGCTGATTCTCGCCGCCTCCACCGTCGTCGCCCTGCCCGCCATGGCCGACGAGGCCCTGGCCAAGTCCAAGAACTGCATGGCCTGCCATGCCGTGGACAAGAAGCTGGTGGGCCCCGCCTACAAGGATGTTGCCAAGAAGTACGCCGGTGACAAGACCGCAGCCGACAAGCTGGCCACCAAGATCATGAAGGGCGGCTCCGGCGTGTGGGGCGCCATTCCCATGCCCGCGAACCCGCAGGTCAGCGACGCCGAGGCGAAGAAACTCGCTTCCTGGGTGCTGGGTCTGAAGTGATCCTTCGCTGAAGCAAAAAAAGCCCGCTCTCAAGCGGGCTTTTTTACGCCTTTTGCCCCCAGCGTTTCGCCGGGGGCAACCTGGATCAGTTGGTCTTGGCCAGCTGCTCCAGGATGTGCGGGTTCTCCAGCGTGGAGGTGTCCTGCGTCACGGCCTCGCCCTTGGCCAGCGAGCGCAGCAGGCGCCGCATGATCTTGCCGGAACGGGTCTTGGGCAGGTTCTCGCCGAAGCGGATTTCCTTGGGCTTGGCGATAGGGCCAATTTCTTTACCCACCCAGTTGCGCAGTTCGTTGGCAATGGCCTTGGCCTCGTCGCCCGTGGGCACCGGGCGCTTGAGCACCACGAAGGCCACGATGGCCTCGCCGGTGAGGTCGTCCGGGCGGCCCACCACAGCGGCTTCGGCCACCAGATCGGTCTTGCCTACCAGTGCGGACTCGATCTCCATCGTACCCATGCGGTGGCCCGAGACGTTGAGCACGTCGTCAATGCGGCCGGTGATGCGGAAGTAGCCCCGGTCGGCACTGCGCACCGCACCGTCACCGGCCAGGTAGTAGCCCTTGAGCTCGTCGGGGAAGTAGCTCTTCTTGAAGCGCTCGGGGTCGCCCCAGATGGTGCGGATCATCGACGGCCAGGGGCGCTTGACCACCAGGATGCCGCCGGAGCCGTTGGGCATGTCGTTGCCGGTTTCGTCAACGATGGAGGCCATGATGCCCGGCAGCGGCAGCGTGCAGGAGCCCGGCACCAGCGGCGTGGCGCCCGGCAGCGGGGTGATCATGTGGCCGCCGGTCTCGGTCTGCCAGAAGGTATCGACGATGGGGCAGCGCTCGCCTCCCACGTGCTTGTAGTACCACATCCAGGCCTCGGGGTTGATCGGCTCTCCGACCGAACCCAGGATGCGCAGGCTGGACAGGTCCCAGTTCTTGGGGTGCACTTTTTCGTCAGTGTCGGACGCCTTGATCAGCGAACGGATGGCGGTGGGCGCGGTGTAGAAGATGGTGCACTTGTGCTTCTCGATCATCTGCCAGAAGCGGCCAGCGTTCGGGTAGGTGGGCACGCCTTCGAAGACGATCTGGGTGCCACCAGCGGCCAGCGGGCCGTAGGCCACGTAGCTGTGGCCGGTGATCCACCCGATGTCGGCGGTGCACCAGAACACATCGCTGTCCTTCAGGTCGAAGGTCCATTGCATGGTGAGCGCAGCCCACAGCAGGTAACCGCCAGTGCTGTGCTGCACCCCCTTGGGTTTGCCGGTGGAGCCAGAGGTGTAAAGCACGAACAGCGGGTGCTCGGCGCCCACCATTTCGGCCGGGCAGTCGGTGGACTGGGCGGCCATCACGTCATGCATGAAGACGTCGCGGCCAGCCACCATGTTGACGGCCGTCTGGGTGCGCTGGAACACCACCACGTTCCTGATGGTTTCGCAACCGCCCATGGCCAGCGCCTCGTCCACGATGGATTTCAACGGCAGTTCCTTGCCGCCGCGCATCTGGTAGTTGGCGGTGACCACGGCCACGGCACCTGCGTCCTGAATGCGTTCCTGCAGCGCCTTGGCAGAGAAGCCGCCAAACACCACGCTGTGGGTGGCGCCGATGCGCGCGCAGGCCTGCATGGCCACCACGCCTTCAACAGTCATGGGCATGTAGATGACCACGCGGTCACCCTTCTTGACACCCATGCCCTTGAGGGCGTTGGCGAACTGGGACACCTTGCCCAGCAGTTCCTTGTAGGTGACCTTGGTGACGGCGCCGTCGTCGGCCTCGAAGATGATGGCAGTCTTGTTCTCGACCGGGGTGCCCATGTGGCGGTCCAGGCAGTTGTAGGAGGCGTTGAGCTCGCCGTCCTGGAACCACTTGTAGAAGGGCGCGCTGGATTCGTCCAGCACTTGGGTAAAGGGCTTGTGCCAGGTCAGCACCTCACGGGCACGCTGGGCCCAGAAACCTTCCAGATCACGCTCAGCCTCTGCGCACAGGGCCTGGTAAGCCTCCATGCCGGCAATGCGGGCGGCCTTGACGATGGAAGCGCTGGGCTCGAACACGCGGTTTTCCACCAAGGTGGACTCGATGGCGGACGACGGTGCGGACATGGGGGGTCTCCTCTGGTACAGACATTGAATGACATGAAATGTGCGCAAGGGCTCTTACGAGGCTCTTACACCAATCGTCAGACACTGTAAAGCACTCGCCCTACAATTGCCGGGCCTTCTCAAAGCTTGTTTTCTTCATGGCCAACCCCAACCGCCCCATCGCCCCACTGCCCAAACTCATCTTTGCCAGCCGCTGGCTGCAATTGCCGCTGTACATCGGCCTCATTGCCGCGCAGGGCATCTACGTCTATCACTTCTGGGTGGAGCTGGTTCACCTGATCGAAGCGGCGTTTGGCAACCAGCAAGCCCTGGCGGCACTGGTCACCAGCATAGGTTACAACACCAGCGTGCAGATCACCTCGCTCAACGAGACCATCATCATGCTGGTGGTGCTGGCATTGATCGACGTGGTGATGATCTCGAACCTGCTGATCATGGTGATCGTTGGCGGCTACGAAACGTTCGTCAGCCGCATGAACCTGGAAGGCCACCCCGACCAGCCCGAATGGCTGAGCCACGTGAACGCCAGCGTGCTGAAGGTGAAGCTGGCCACTGCCATCATCGGCATCAGCTCCATCCACCTGCTCAAGACTTTCATCAACGCCGCCA
>CBKZAG010000145.1:0-8352 GCA_966692625.1 uncultured Comamonadaceae bacterium | reverse complement strand
GCCCCCCAGCCACACCCGATGTCGAGCAGCGTCTGCCCGGGACTCAACTGCACCTTGGCCAGGATGTGGTCGATCTTCTTGCGTTGTGCTTCATCCAGGGACTCGTCACCATCTTCGAAATACGCGCATGAATACACCATCGCCGGGTCCAGCCACTCGGCATAGAACTCGTTGGAGACGTCGTAGTGGTACTGGATGGCCTGCTGGTCGGTCTTGCGGCTGTGGGTGAAGGTCTGCACCAGGCGCTTGAACGCTCCACCTGCGTCGGCCTCGCCCTGCTCGGCCATGCGGTGCGCGACGTCCAGAATGTCGCCAACAGCGCCGCGCAGGTCGATGCGTCCTTCGACATAGGCCTCCCCCAGGCCGTCCAGGGTAGGGCTCAACAGGGCAGGCAAAGCGGCCGCATCACGCACATCCAGCTCCACCAAGGGCCGCTCGAACGTGCCCAGCATCCACGAATGGGCGGCGTCCGTGGCATCGCCAATGCGCCACCGCACCAGCAGCGGGACGTTCACCCTCTGCCGCAGCCGCTCAATCCACCCCTCCAGCGCCTTGTTCCACATCAGCATGCCGATGCCCTCCATCGCCTGTGTCACCGAAGAAGACCATTTTTCACAGACCAGCCAAATTTGAAAAGACCTTTTCCCACATTCGGCAGATAGATTTTTTCTATCGAAACAGATCGACCAAAATCACCCACTGGAACTTTGCACCCCAAGCCACCTCTGAACCACAATACCCCTCTCCCAAACAACATGCATTCCTTCTTTGCATCCTGGCTGTTGTGGCTTGCTTGTGCCGTGAGCGCGGCGGCCCAGGCCCAAACGTCGCCAACGGGGCCCGTCTTCCGCAGTGAGCAATCCCGCGCTGAACTGCTCGTGCATGCGCCCGAGGGTGTGGCGCCGGGCAAACCGCTGTGGCTGGGCCTGCAGATCGAACACGCGCCAGACTGGCATTCGTACTGGAAGAACCCAGGGGACTCCGGCTTGCCCACGCTACTGCAGTGGCGCCTGCCGCCAGGCGTAGAGGCGGCGGACATTGTCTGGCCGACGCCGCGCAAGTTCCCACTGGGTGATCTGGCCAACTATGGTTACGACGGCACGGTGCTGCTGCCTGTGCCCGTCACGGTGAAGCAGGATTTCCGGGGAACGCACCTGGATGTCGGTCTGTACGCCACCTGGCTGATCTGCCGCAAGGAGTGCCTTCCCGAAGAAGCGAACCTGATGCTGCGGCTGCCCGTGGACGGCTCGTTCGCCTTGCATGGGCAGGCGTTTCAAGCCGCCCAGGACGCGACACCCAGGACAGTGCCTGCAAGACAGAGCACCCTGACTGTGCAGGATGACAAGCTGCAGGTGAGCTTGCAAGGTCTGCCTGTTGACTGGCGCGGCCGCGCACTGGAGTTTTTCCCCGAAACGGCTGGGTTGATCGTGCCCGGCGCTGCTTGGCAGCAGACGTGGAAGGGCGGCATTTGGCAGGCGAGCATTCCACTGTCGCCACAACGCAGCGACAGCCCGGTTGACGTTCCCCTGGTGGTGACCCCAGCCAATCCTCCGGGTGAAGGCCCTGGTCTGACTGGCATGGCAATGACGGTGCCCGTCTCGGGTGGCTGGCCACCCGTGGCATCGACCCCCACGGGTGCATCAGACGCCCTCAACGCAGCCCTGACACGCAACGCAGAAAGGGCTGCCAAGGCCTCGTCCGCCAACACCCTTTCGCTCTGGGCCGCGCTGCTTGGCGCCTTGATCGGCGGGGTCATCCTCAACTTGATGCCCTGCGTGTTCCCGGTGCTGGCCATCAAGGTACTGGCCTTTGCCCGCCACAGAGGGCACCATGCCACACACCGCGCCAGCGGGCTGGCCTACACGGCTGGCGTCGTCTTGTCTTTCCTGGCGCTGGGTGGCGTGCTGCTGGCCTTGCGTACAGCGGGGGAACAACTGGGCTGGGGCTTCCAGCTGCAAAACCCCGCCGTGGTGGCGGGGTTGGCGGTGCTCTTCACAGTCATCGGTCTGAACTTGGCAGGCTTGTTCGAATTTGGAACGGTTTTGCCAGCATCGTTGGCAGGGCTGCAGTTGCGCCGCCCAGTGGCGGACGCCTTCCTCACCGGTGTGCTGGCCGCCGCGGTGGCGTCTCCCTGCACCGCGCCTTTCATGGGGGCCTCACTGGGACTGGCCGTAGCATTGCCAACCGGCCAGGCGCTGGCCGTGTTCGGTGCGCTGGGGCTGGGCATGGCCCTGCCCTACCTGGCGGCCAGTTGGGTGCCCGCCATTGCGCGGACACTGCCGAGACCCGGCGCCTGGATGGAGACTTTCCGCCAATTCATGGCCTTCCCGATGTTTGCCACTGTGGTGTGGCTGCTGTGGGTACTGGGCCAGCAAAGCGGCATCGACGGCGCTGCCGCGCTGCTAACACTGCTGGTGACCTTGGCACTGACCATCTGGGCGTTCGGGCGACGTGGACGCACGCGGGCCGTGCTGGGCGGCCTGTCCGTGGCCGCGCTGGCTTGGCTGCTTTGGGCCGCGGGCCCCTACGTGACCCGTCCACAAGAGACCGCAGCGGCGCTGCCCACAACTGTGACTGGCACCCAATGGGAAGCCTGGACGCCGCAGCGACATGCCGAGTTGCTCGCGCAAGGCCGGCCGGTGTTGGTGGACTTCACCGCCGCGTGGTGCGTGACCTGCCAATACAACAAGCGGACCACCCTGGCCAACGAAGACGTGCTGCGAGACGCGGCCACGCGAAACGTGGCTCTGCTGCGCGCCGATTGGACGCGGCGCGATCCGCACGTGACGGAGGCATTGGCGCAACTCGGCCGCAGTGGCATACCCACCTATGCGCTGTACGGCAATGGCCGCCCCCCGGTGGTGCTGAACGAGATACTGAGCGTGGACGAAGTGCGGGCCGCACTGGATCAACTCTGACGCGGCATCTGGCAGCGCCGGGCCCCGGCCCAGGCGTGGCGGGATAATCCGGGGATCTAGAAGAATTGGAAAGATACCCCCATGAGCTTTGCCTCCTTGCAGAACGACACCTTCCTGCGCGCCTGCCTGCGCCAAGCGACTGACTACACGCCCGTGTGGCTGATGCGCCAGGCAGGCCGCTACCTGCCCGAATACCGCGCCACCCGCGCCAAGGCAGGCAGCTTCATGGGCCTGGCCACCAACGTGGACTACGCCACCGAGGTGACGCTGCAGCCGCTGGACCGCTACGCGCTGGACGCGGCCATCCTGTTCTCGGACATCCTCACCGTGCCCGACGCCATGGGCCTGGGGCTGAGTTTTTCCCTGGGCGAAGGCCCCAAGTTTGAGAAGACAGTCCGTACCGAGGCCGACGTGGCCACGCTTGCCGTGCCCGACATGAACAAGCTGCGCTACGTGTTCGACGCGGTCACCTCCATCCGCCGGGCGCTCAACGGGCGCGTGCCGCTGATCGGCTTCTCTGGCAGCCCCTGGACGCTGGCCTGCTACATGGTCGAAGGCGGCGGCTCGGACGACTACCGCCACGTCAAGACCCTGATGTACAGCCGCCCGGACCTGATGCACCGCCTGCTGGAAGTCAACGCCGACGCCGTGGCCCTTTACCTGCGCACCCAGATCGAGGCCGGCGCCCAGGCCGTGATGGTGTTCGACAGCTGGGGCGGCGTGCTGGCGGACGGCAACTTCCAGGACTTCAGCCTGGCCTACACGCGCCGCGTGCTGGCGCAACTGCCGCGCGAGCATGACGGGACAGTCATCCCGCGCATCGTCTTCACCAAGGGCGGCGGCCTGTGGCTCGACGACATGGCCGCTCTGGACTGCGACGTGCTGGGCCTGGACTGGACCGTGAACCTGGGCAAGGCGCGCGCCCAGGTAGGCGGCGTGGCTGGCGGCCCCGGCAAGGCGCTGCAGGGCAACCTCGATCCCAACGTGCTGTTCGCACCTGCCGAAAGCGTAGCTGCCGAGGCAAGGCGCGTGCTGGACAGCTTCGGCACCCCACATACCGACCGAGCCACCTCCGGCCCCACGCACATCTTCAACCTGGGCCACGGCATCAGCCAGCACACCCCACCGGAAAACGTGCAGGTGCTGGTCGACACCGTTCACGCCCATTCTCGCCAACTGCGCCAGAACGCACGCTGACGGTGCCTGGCGCCCCGTTAGGCACATGCCAACACGGGGCGCTTAGCACAAAAAATGGGCTTGCCAGCCCTTGCCAGGTGCGTCTTATGCACATTTTTTTGAATGCACTGCAACAAGAGCGTTTTTGACATCTTACGCCGGGCCTCCTGAGGGGAAGAATCGCAAGTTGTTGATTTCATTGAACAATGACAACTGCCCATTTTCTAGGCAAGCCAATCAAGGCCTTGATTTTCAAGGCCTTGCGCGGTGGATTCAAAGACTTTCCACAAAGTTATCCACAGAAATTCTGAGCAAGTGTCATATCTTTTTACAAATCAATGACTTACCCGGATTTCCACAACAATGACTGAGGAACCGCTGGCAAACCCGCATATCTGGACCGAGGTGGTCGTGACCACACCGGCCCACAGCGGGCTGGGGCCAACCCTGGGTTATTGGAGTGAGCGGCCGCTTGCACCGGGCACCCTGGTGCGCGTGCCGCTGGGCTCACGCGAGGTGCTGGGAATGGTGTGGGATGCCCCAGCTGAACCACCTTCGCCAGAGCTTGAGGCACTGGCACGCCCGGTCCAGCAGGTGTTACATGAACTTGCGCCGCTGGACCAACGCTGGCGCCAACTGGTTGCCTTTGCGGCCAGGTACTACCAGCGCAGCCTGGGTGAACTGGCCCTGGCCGCGTTGCCGCCCCAGCTGCGCGAACTCAACAGCGAACAGCTGCAGCGCCGCCTGAAGAAGCGCAAACCCGCCGAAACGGCGGCAACCGTGTTGCCCCAAGGCCCGGCCCTGAGCCCCGAACAGGCCGAAGCCCTGGGCAAACTGGAACAGACCAGCAAGCCTGCGCTGCTCTTCGGCGCCACCGGCAGCGGCAAGACCGAGGTGTACCTGCGCACCGTGCAGGACATGCTGGCCCGCGACCCACAGGCCCAGGCGCTGGTGATGGTGCCCGAGATCAACCTGACGCCCCAGCTGGAGGCCCGCTTTGCCGAACGCTTCCCGGCGGGCAGCGTGGTGTCGCTGCACAGCGGCCTCACGCCCGCGCAGCGTCTGGGCAACTGGCTGTCGGCCCACCTGGGGCAGGCGCGCATCGTACTGGGCACGCGCATGGCGGTGCTGGCCAGCCTGCCCCGGCTGCGCCTGATCGTGGTGGACGAAGAACACGATCCCAGCTACAAGAGCCAGGAAGGCGCCCGTTACTCGGCCCGCGACCTGGCCGTGTACCGCGCCCACCTGGGGGCTGACGATGGCCCCTGCCAGGTGCTGCTGGGCTCGGCCACGCCATCGCTGGAAAGCTGGCACGCCGCCCAGCAGGGCCGCTACCTGCGCCTGACCATGCCGCAGCGCGTGGGCGGCGGCGCCTGGCCCCGGCTGCGCCTGGTGGACATGAACCACCAGCCCAAGCACACCGTGCTGGCCCCGGCACTCATACAGGCCATGGCCGACCGGGCCGCACGCGGCGAGCAAAGCATGGTGCTGCTCAACCGCCGGGGTTATGCGCCCGTGCTGGCCTGCCACGACTGCGGCTGGAAAAGCAACTGCCCGCACTGCAGCGCACACACCGTCTTCCACAAGATCGACCGCACGCTGCGTTGCCACCACTGCGGCCACACCACCCGCGTGCCACGCGCCTGCCCGGAATGCGGCAACCTCGACATCACCCCCATGGGGCGCGGCACCGAGCAGATCGAAGAGCAACTGGCGGGACTGCTGGCCGATGCGCGCCGCCCCGATGGCAGCCCGGTGCGCGTGGCCCGCATAGACGCCGACACCACCCGCGCCAAGGGCAGCCTGGAAAGCCGCCTTGCCGACATGCACGCGGGCGAGGTGGACGTGCTGGTGGGCACACAGATGATCGCCAAGGGCCACGACTTCCGCCGAATCACGCTGGTGGCGAGTGTGAACACCGACAGTGGTTTGTTCGCCAGCGACTACCGCGCCCCGGAGCGCCTGTTCTCACTGTTGCTGCAAGCCGCAGGGCGGGCGGGCCGCGACGCTGCCTTTGTGGCCGAACAGGGCAGCAGCGTGGAGTTGTGGGTGCAGACCTGGTACCCGCAACACCCGCTGTTTGCAGCCCTGGCCAGGCACGATTACCCCACCTTTGCCGAGCAGCAGTTGAGCGAACGCGAAGCCGCCCAGATGCCGCCCTACGCCTACCAGGCCCTGGTGCGCGCCGAAGCCCGCACCCAGGAGGCCGCGCAAGCCCTGCTCACCCTGGCTGCACAGGCAAGCGACGGGCTGCCCGGACGCGAACAACTGACGCTGTACCCCGCCGTGCCCATGGCCATTCAGCGCGTGGCCAACGTGGAGCGCGCCCAGATGCTGGTGGAAAGCACCTCGCGCCCGGCACTGCAAGCCTTCCTCGCCGCCTGGCAGGAAACGCTGCACAGCCTGCGGGGGCTGCCCGAAACCCGCGGGGTGATCCGCTGGGCCATCGACGTGGACCCACTGGCGATCTGAACGCCGGGGCCAGCGGAGATCAGCCGCGCATCAACGCCACCGCGCCAGAGAACGAAAAGAACGCCAGCGCCGTGGACACCAGGATGATGCGCGCGATGCGACCGTTGTCCGCCCCGAAGCGTTCCGCCAGCAATGACACATTACTCGCGCTGGGCAGCGCAGCCACCAGGACCATCACGGTCAACGCAAACGGAGTCAGCGGCACGCCCAGCTGGATGGCGGCAGTACCCGCCAACAGCACCAGCACCGGGTGCAGCACCAGCTTCATCACCGCCACGGGTACGTAGTCGCGCAGCGGCATGGGGTGGTCGGCCTGCATCTGCGAACGCGCCAGCACCGCCCCAATGGTGAACAGCGCCACGGGTGACGCCGCATCGGCCAGCAGCCAGACGGTTTTCTCGATAGGCACCGGCAAGGTGAGCTGCAGCGCAGACGCCACCGCGCCCAGGATGATGGCCCAGGGCATGGGGTTGCGCACCACGCCGCTCAAGGCCTTGCCAGCTGCTGCGGCAGCGCCACCCTCCCCCCCATCCAGCCGCGACAGGGCGATGCACAGCGAACTCGTGACCACCATGTCCACCACGATGAGCACGATCACCGGCCCCGCGCTCTGCGGCCCCAGCAGCGCCGCCAGCAGCGGCACCCCCATGAACCCCGTGTTCGGGAAAGCCGCCACCAGCGCCCCCAAGGAAGCATCGTTCCAGCCAATGCGCCCACCCTTGGTCATGGCAATGGCAAAGCCGACCATGACAAGCGCGCACAGCAGGTACACGCCGAACACCGACGCGTCCAGCAGTTGGGCGATGGGCGTGGTGGAGCCGAAGCGGAAGAGCATGGCCGGCAGCGCGAAATACAGCACGAAGCTGTTGAGACCGGGAATGGCCTCCAGCGGCAGCATGCGGCGGCGTGCAGCAACGAAGCCACCGAGCACCAAGGCAAAGAAGGGGAATGTGACGAGCAGAATATTCAGCACGCCCGCGATTCTCTCACCCGTTATCATCGACCGCTTTGCGCCCCGTCCCCGACACGACATGTCCGCCGGTCTGAACTTCGCCCAGCTTGAAGCCGTGAACCACCTGGCCGGCCCCTGCCTGGTGCTGGCGGGCGCTGGCTCTGGCAAGACGCGCGTCATCACCCACAAGATCGCGCGCCTCATCCAGGCGGGCCTGGTGGCCAACCGCATTGCCGCCATCACCTTCACCAACAAGGCCGCCGCCGAAATGCGCGAGCGCGCCCGGCAACTGGTGGGCAAGCCCGCCAAGGACGTGCTGATCTGCACCTTCCATTCGCTGGGTGTGCGCCTGCTGCGTGAGGACGGCGCGGTGCTCGGCCTCAAGAGCCAGTTCTCCATTCTGGACAGCGACGACATCACCTCCATCCTGAAGGACTGCGGCGGCACCACCGACGCGGCCACCGCGCGCGGCTGGCAATGGACCATCAGCAGTTGGAAGGGCGCCGGGCTGACCGCCGAGCAGGCCCTGGCCCAGGCCCGCGACGAGAACGAACGCGTGATCGCACTGGTGATGGCCAAGTACCAGGAACGCCTGAGCGCCTACCAGAGCGTGGACTTTGACGACCTGATCGCCCTGCCCCTGAAGCTGCTGCAGCGGCACGAAGACGTGCGCACCAAGTGGCAGAAAAAGCTCGGCCACGTGCTGGTGGACGAATACCAGGACACCAACGCCACCCAGTACGAGCTGCTCAAGCTGCTGGTGGGCGAAAAGGGGCGTTTCACCGCCGTGGGCGACGACGACCAGTCCATCTACGGCTGGCGCGGCGCCACGCT
>CBKZAG010000144.1:0-8430 GCA_966692625.1 uncultured Comamonadaceae bacterium | reverse complement strand
ACGTGCGCGTGGTGGCCGCCACCAACGTGGACCTGCAGCAACTGGTGCGCGAAGGGCGTTTCCGCGAAGACCTGTTCTACCGGCTCAACGTGTTCCCCATCCACCTGCCGCCGCTGCGCGAACGACGCGACGACATTCCGCTGCTGATGAACCACTTTCTGCAGCGCGAGTCGGCCCGCCATGGGCGTGCGGTCACCGGCTTCACACCGCGTGCCGTGCGTGCCATGCTGCACTACGCCTTTCCCGGCAACATCCGTGAGTTGCAAAACCTCATCGAGCGCGGCGTCATCTCGGCCGAGGACGGCGCGGCGATTGACGTGGCCCACATGTTCCGGCGCGAACAACTGTCTGACGAAACGCTGCTGGCCATTGGCGCACAGGGCACGCTGACCGCGCCGCCCGCCGCGCAAAGCGCCAGCCTGCTGGAGACGCTGGCCCCTCTGATGGGCGACACCGTGGCGATGGAAGAGGTGGAAGCCCGGCTGCTGAAGGAAGCGGTGAGCGCCGCCAACGGCAACCTGTCTGCCGCCGCGCGCCGCCTGGGCCTCACGCGGGCACAGCTGGCCTACCGGCTGCAGCGCGCCGAGGCGCAGCCAACGGGGGCCAAACAGCGCCCGCACTGAAGCGCGCTACAGCGGCTCGCAGCGCCCCTGGCCGCTGGCCAGCCCGCGAAAGTCGCTCTGCCAGGTACGCGAACCCACGTCGATCTGCACGCGCTCGTTGTCTTGCGAGGTCATGATCCACTGCTCGTACACCGCGAAGGTGTACACCGGCACACCGTCGATGGCGACGCGGGTCAGGCGTTTGTCGTCGTGGCTCAGCGTCAGTTCGCGCACCCACACCTGGCGCGCGGGCTGGTAGACCACCTCGCAACGCCAGCGCACGTCGGTGGCGGCTTGCGCCTCTGCCCCCAGTGCCAGCAAACATCCCGCTGCCAGCGCCAGCCTCAACCCAACTGCCTTCATTGACTGCTCCTGAACAAGCACAATCACGGCATGCCGAACACACCGCACGACTTCCACGTCATTTTCTTCTGCATGGGCAATATCTGCCGCAGCCCCACAGCGCATGGGGTGTTCCGCGACCTTGTGCACCAAGCTGGCCTGGCAGAACGAATTCGCATTGATTCTGCAGGCACGCACAACTACCACCCCGGCGAGCCGCCCGACCCGCGCAGCCAACGGCATGCACGCACACGTGGCTATGAGTTGAGCGACCTGCGGGCACGCCAACTGGCCCGGGCCGACTTTGAACAGGCCCACCTGCTGCTGGCCATGGACCACGACAACCTGGCCCTGGCCCAGACCATGTGCCCGCCCCAACACCACCACAAGCTGCGCCGCTTCACCGAGTTCTGCCTGCGGCACAAGGCCAGCGTGGTGCCCGACCCCTACTATGGTGGCGCCGAAGGCTTCGAGCACGTGCTCGACCTGGTGGAGGACGCCTGCGAGGGCCTGCTTCAACACATCCGCCAACAGATTGGGCGCTGACACACGCCCCCTCGATTGGCCTGGTGAAAGTCACAACTGAAATGACCGCACGCAGGCTTGTCGCCAAGCAGGCCACGGACCAGAATGGCCTTTTTCAACCCACACAAAACCAATGACTTCCAACACCAACCACCTCGCCGCAGAAGCCCTGATACAAGCCCGCAAGACCCGCCAGCCCGCAGACGCGCAAGCGGTGCAGGCTTATCTGCAAACGCCCGAAGCGGCTTATGCCGTGCAGGCCGCCGTGGGTGCGCAACTGGGCTGGTTCGGCAACGAGCCCCCGCTTTTCTGGAAGTCTGGCGGCCCCGGCCGCGACGCCGTCCTCACCCACGCCCCGCTGCCGCCTGATGGCGTGTGGGACAGCCCAGCCGTGGCGGGTGACTGGCCCTTCCACATCCGGGGCATCGAGGCCGAAGTTGCCCTGCGCCTGGGTTCACCGGTGGACCAGGCCCTGGCAGCGTCCCTCACGCCCGAGAGCGCCCGCGCATTGGTGGATGCCATGACCGTGTCCATTGAAATCGTGGACACGCGCTGGCAACAGGGGCTGGACGCCCCCGCGCTGTGCAAGCTGGCCGATCTGCAGTCGCACGGCGCGCTGGTGCTGGGCGAATGGGTGGCCTACGAACCGCGCGACTGGACAGCACGGACCTGCGAGGTGCAGGTGGGACAGCAACCCGTGCGCACCTTCACGGGCACGCATTCACTCAACGACCCGGCCTACCTGCTGCCCGCCTGGTTGCGCCACGCCACGCGCGACGGCGCCGTGCTGCCCGCAGGCACCGTGGTGACCACCGGCACCTGGTGCGGCATTCTTCATGCCCAGGCGGGTGACGTGGTGATCGCGCGCTTCGCCGGCATAGGCGAAGCGCGCGTGCTGCTCTGACCAGGTCAGAGCGCTGGCCAGCGGTGGGCCCACGGGGCGGCGGCCTCGTAGGCCTCGCCCAGGTCCAGCAGCATGTCGTCGCTGCCGTAGGGGCCCACCATCTGCATGCCTATGGGCAGGCCGTCAGCCGCGGGGCTGGTGGGCACGGCCAGGGCAGGCAGCCCGGCAGCGTTGACCCAGCCGGTGTAGATGGCGTGGCCGCGCGGCCCCACGTCCTGGCCATCGATGCGTGGCGGAAAGGCCTCGCGTTTGGGCCAGGGCAGCGCCGCCGCGGATGGCATGACCACCACATCGGTCTGCTCGAACAGGGCAGCGCTGTCGCGGCGCAGTTGCGTCACCCGCTCCCACACCTGCCACAGCACGGTGGCGGGCAGCTTGCGGCCCAGGGCTGCCATGTCGCGGTACTTGGGTGAAGCCAGGGCTTCCCATTCAGGGTGCTGGTCAAACATGCTGGCCAGGCCGATCTGCCCGATCTGTGGCCAGGCGCCTGCAAAGAAGCTCAAGTCCAACGGCAGTGCGCCACGACGCACCTGGTGCCCCAGTTGCGCCAGCCGGTCTACCGCCTGCCCTACGCTGGCCGCAATCTGCGGGTCCAGCGGTGCGTCGCCCAAACGCTCCACGTACAGCACGCGCAAGGGGCGGCGCTCGCGCGGCTGCGCGCAGGCATGCGCCGCCGCCAGCGACAAGCGGTCCACCGCCGCAGGCCCGCGCATCACACTGAACAACAACCGAGCGTCGGCCACCGTACGCGCCAGCGGGCCGATGATCTCGAAGTCCAACAGCAGGCTGGGCAGCACGTGCTGGCGGGGCACCGCACTCAACGAAGGCTTGAGGCCGACCACCCCCGCGTGCGAGGCAGGCCTGCGGATGGAGCCGCCGCCGTCCTGCGCAATGGCCAGCGGCCCGATGCCACTGGCCACCGCAGCCACCGCGCCGCCGCTGGAGCCGCCCGGCGTCAACGCCGGGTTCCAGGGGTTGCCCGTGGGGCCGAACAGAGGGTTGTCGGTGTAGCCCTCCAGCGCAAACTCGGGCACGTTGGTCTTGCCCAGCATGGGTGCGCCCGCAGCCCGCGCGCGGGCCACGGCGAACTCGTCCTGCCCGGTGCAGTGGTCCTTCAGCGCACGTGTGCCCCAGGTGGTGGGCTGGTCAACGGTGTACAGGCTGTCCTTCACCGTCAGCGGTATGCCGTCCAGCAGTGACAAGGGCAGCCCCTGCTCGAAGCGCCGCGCGCTGGCACGCGCCTCGTCCAAAAAGGCGTCATCACGGCGCGCCACCACGGCATTCAGGCGCGGGTTCACCGCCTCCAGCCGGGCCAGGCAGGCCTGGGCCACGTCCACCGGACTCAGGCTGCGCTCACGGTACCGCCGGGCCAGTTCCACGGCAGGCAGTTGCCACAACATCTCGGTCATTGTTTGCTCCTCACATGCGTCCAGGCAGCCAGGTCACCAGTTCAGGCAACAGCATGATCAGCAGCGTGAACGCGATCATGATCACCGCGTACGGCAGTGCCCCCCACATGGCGTCTTCGATACCGCCCTTGTCGGGCCGGATGCCGTGCACCACGAACAGGTTCATGCCCACCGGCGGTGTGATCATGCCCAGCTCACACATCAGCACCACGAAGATGCCGAACCAGATCGGGTCCACGCCCAGCGCGGTGGCAATCGGGTAGGTGATCGGGATGGTGGCCACCTGCATCGAGAGCACGTCCATGAACATGCCCAGGATCAGGTAGAACACGATCAAGGCCAGCAGCAGGCCGGTGGCAGACAGTCCCAGCCCTGCAACCCATTTCGTCATCGACTCAGCCACACCGGTAAGGCTGATGGTGAGGTTGAGGATGAACGCCGCCGTGATGATCAGCAGGATCATGCCGCTGACGCGCGCGGTGGAGATGAAGCAGGTGCGCAGCACCTCCCACTGCAGACGCCCCGAGCGCCAGACGAAGAACAGTGCCGCCATCACGCCCAGCGCCGCGCTTTCGGTGGCCGTGGCAATGCCGAAGTACAGGCTGCCCATGACGATGCCGAACACCACCAGCGGAGGCACCAGATGCACCAGGCTGCGAATGCGCACGTCCAGCGGCACCTTTTCCTCGCGGATGGCCGTTCCACTGGCCACGCTGCTCATCCAGATGTAGAGCATGAAACACGACGTGAGCAACAGGCCAGGAATGATGCCTGCGATGAACAGCTTGCCAATGGAGTTGTTGGTGAGTGACCCATAGACGATCATGTTCACGCTGGGCGGAATGAGGATGCCCAGCGTGCCGCCTGCGGCCAGCGTACCCAGCGAGGCACGCATGGGGTAGCCGCGCTTGACCAGCGAAGGCAGCGCCACCGTGCCCACCGTGGCCGCCGTGGCCACGGACGAACCCGACGTTGCCGCAAACAGCGCACAGCTGCCGATGTTGGTGTGCAGCAAGCCGCCCGGCATGCGCCCCAGCCAGGCCGACAGCGCCAGGTACATGCGGTCGGCAATGCCCGAGCGCAACAGCAGTTCGCCCAGCAGCACGAACAGCGGAATGGAGGTGAGCAGGTTTTCGTTCTGCACACCCCACACCACCGGCGCAATGGAGTCCATGAAGGGCACACCATAGGCGGCGATGCCGCCGACGATCCCCACCGCCGCCATGGACACTGCAATCGGCATGCCCAGCAGCATCATGCCCAGCATGGCGAAAAAAGCCAATCCGATCAGGCCTACGTTCATGTCCGCGCTCCTTCATCCATGCCTTGGCGCTGGGCCAGGTCGTCGAGTTCTTCCTTGAGCTCTTCCTTGGCGCTCTTGGGGTGGAAGTCGTGGTTCAGCACGCCCACCTCACCCTTGAGCAGCAGCACCGTGGCGCGCACGGCCAAGCCCACCGCCACCAGGGCAAAGATGGCAAGCCCCGCGTACCACACGCCCTGGGGGTAGATGAGAGGCGTGGCCCAAGGCGTTTGCGCGGTGCTCTGGTAGGTCAATGTGTCGACGATGACCTTGTACGCCACCCAGCCGATGAACACGGCAAACACCGCCAGCGAGCTGATGGAAAACCAGTTCAGCAGCGACTGCATGCGCTTGGGGAATTTGTCGTGAAAGACATCCACCCGTATGTGGTTGCGCCCCAGTAGCGCCAAGCTGAATGCGATGGTCGAACCCACCGCCAGCGCGTAGCCGCCGAGTTCGTCCGCACCTTGGAGCGAGATGTTGAACATCTTGCGGGAAACGGTCTCCACCGTGACGATCACCGACAGCAGCAAAAAGATGCTGCCGAACAGCGTACCCAGCACGTTCTCTATGTGTTCTTTCATGCCCTGACTCCTCTGTGCCGAAGGAGCCGCCCCGCTCTTACCCGGGGCGGCCCGCGACGTGTTGACCATGGTCGCGGGGGCGCTGCTCATTTTTGCCCCAGTGCCGGCAGGACGGCGGAGGACCAGCGCTGCGAGCAGCCCGCATTGCTCTTGTCACACACCTCGGCCCAGGCAGGCAGCGAGACCTTGTTGACCGCGCTGCGCACCAGTTCAATGTCCGGCTGCGTCACCGCCACATTGGTCAACTTGAATTTCTTGCCGGTGGTGCAAGGGTCCTTGCCAACGTTGCAGTTCAGCGCGTCCTGGAACAGCTCCTCGGAGTATTTCCAGATGTCACCGGTCAGGCCGTCAAAGGCCGCCTGCAGCTTGGTCTGCTGATCGGGCTTCAGGCGGTTCCACGCCTTGAGCGAGATGGCGTAACCATTGAGTGCCATCTGGAAGCCCAGCGGCAGCTGGTGCGTCGTCACCTCGGGCCAGCCCGCTGAGTTGGCGGAGCTTGGGCCGGTGATGGCGCAATCCACCACACCCAGCGACAGCGACTGGTGCGTGTCGGCGAACGACACCGGCACCGGTGTGCCGCCCACCAGCTCGATGAACTTGGCCAGGTTCTGGTCGTACACGCGCACCTTCATGCCCTTGATGTCGGCCAGCTGGGCAATGGGCTTCTTGCAGAAGAGGATCTGCGGGCCGAAGGGCCACACCCCCAGCAACTTCACCTGAAACTGCTGCTGCAGCCGCTGGTCCACCGACGAGAACCACGCCTTGGTCACCTTGCCTGCCGTGGCGTAGTCGGGGCTGGCGCCCACCAGGTCCAGGCCCAGCAGCGTGGGCTCATCCCGCGAGTTCTGCGACACCCGTAGGGAGACGATGTCGAACAGGCCCGACTTCATCACGCGCAGCTGCTCGGTGTCCTTGATGCCCAGGGTGTCGATGGGCTTGTAGTCCATGTCGATGGGCAGGCCCGTCTTGGCAGCGAACTGCTCGAAGAAGGGCTGCTCCTTCATCTTCTGGATGTTGCCCGTGGCCAGCGGCTGGCCGATGACCTTGAAGCTCATTCGGTCCTGTGCATGGGCACTGGCAGCGCCCAGCAGCATCGCTGCCGCACCGGCGATGGACAACAGCGAACGGGTCAGACGTCGGGTAGGTTTCATCGCAATACTCCTTCAGGTGGTGGGAAAGGGTTGAGGGGGAACAGAAAACGAACGGGTCAGTAGCCCAATGCGCGAGGCAGGGTGGTGACGATTTCGGGGAAGAACATGCACAGCGCGAGCACCGCGTACATCAGCGTGATGAAGGGCCACGCGTTGCGCACCAGGTCACGCATGGAAACCCGCGTCACCCCGCACACCACGAACAGCACCACGCCCACGGGCGGGGTCAACATGCCGATCACCAGGTTCAGCACGAACAGGAAGCCGAAGTGCAGCGGGTCAATGCCGTACTGCAGCGCAATCGGGTGCAGCAGCGGCACCAGCATGATGTAAGCCGCGTTCGACTCCAGGAACATGCCCACCACGAACAGCAGCACAGACACCAGCAGCAGGAACACCATCGGGTCGGACGTGAGCGACAGCAGCAACTCGGAGAGCTTTTGCGGCAGCAGGTCCACCGTCATCAGGTAGGTGACGACCGAGGCAAACGCGATGAGCGCCCCAACCACCGCTGACGTGATGGCCGCACGCACCACGATGCCGGGCAGGTCGCTGATCTGCAGGCGGCGCGTGATGAAGAAGCCGATGGCCAGTGCATAAACCACTGCGATCGCAGCGCCTTCGGTGGGCGTGAAAGCACCGCCCACAATGCCCCCGATGACCAGCACCGGCATGGCCAGCACCAGCACCGAACGGCGCAATTCCGACAGCACGTAGGACAGGCGGAACGGCTCACCCGTGACGGCCCAGCCCCGGCGCGTGGCGATCCAGGAGCACAGCGCCATGAAGCCAACCGTGATGATCAACCCCGGCACCACGCCAGCCATGAACATGCCCCCCACCGACACCGATGACCCGGCCATGAAGGCGTAGACGATCATGGCGCCGCTGGGCGGGATGATGGGCCCCAGATTGGCAGCGGCAGCCACGATGGCGGCAGCAAACCCCTTGTCGTAGATCTTGGAGAGCGACGGCACAAGGATCGACGACAGCGCACTGGCGTCGGACACCGCCGCGCCAGACACTGTGGCCAGGCCCGCGCCCGACAGCATGGTCACGTGTGCCATGCCGCCCCGCACGCGCCCCACCATGGCGTTGGCCAGGCTGATGAGCCGCTCGACAATGCCCGCCTTGATCATCAACTCCCCGGCCAGCATGAAGAAGGGAATTGACATGAGCGGGAAGGAGTTGACCGCGTGCATCATGCGTTGCGGCACCATGGAAAAGTCCACACCCGCCACCCACAGCCCGCCCAGAGCAGCCACACCCATGGAGAAGGCAATGGGCAGGCCCAGGGTGGCCAGCAGCATGAACCCGATGACGATGGCGGCGCTCATTCGGCACCTCCCACCACCACATGGGGCGGACCTTCAATGGCGATGCGCACCAGGTGCAATGCCGACAGCAATGCCCCCACGCCCACCGGCACGATGAACCAGCCCACGCTCCAGTCAAGTGTGGACATCAGTTCGTCCCACTGCTCGCGCGCCACCCCGGCAGCGGCCCAGGCCACGGCGAACATCATCACGGCACTCAGCAGCGCGGCGGCTCGCCTCAGAGCCTTTTGCACCAGCGGCGGCATGCGGTTGACGACGATGTCGATACCGATGTGC
>CBKZAG010000143.1:0-8446 GCA_966692625.1 uncultured Comamonadaceae bacterium | reverse complement strand
TCGCTGCCCCCCGAGGGGGCGTTCGTCGCCTTGGGGCGGCCCGGCGGCGACTCAGCGCCAGACCATCAGGCGGCGCAGGAATTTGCGGAACAACCGCGTGTGGGACTTGAGGTGGTAGTCGGTGCGTGCGACCTGCTCCTCCATCAGCTCGGTCATCTGCGAGCCGAAGTCGGCAGGCGGCAGTTCCAGGTGGGCTTCGCTTTCGGAGCCGTCGCGCACCACGGTGGCGCCGCCCTTGCGGGCGATCTTGAGCATGGCCACGTTCTCGCTGAGCGCGTGGATGTACATCAGGGACACGCCCTGGTTGCGCGCGTGCATCACGGCACGCTCGAACAGGCGGTTGCCATAGCCACGCCCGCGGGCATGGCGGCTCACGCTCACCCCGAACTCGGCGCTGTTGCGCCGATCCGGCTCGATGGCGTAGGCCAAGTGCGCCATGGCAATCAGTTCCAGGCGGCGGTTGAAGATGCCGAAAACCTCGTCCCGGTCGAAGCGGATGCCCTCGACATAGCGGCGGATCTGGTCGTCGTTGGCGGCATAGCCGAAGCGCAGGTAGCGGTCGCCCTCGCCCAGTGCCAGCAAGTGCCGTTCAATGGCCGCGCGCTCCGATGCGTCCAGCGCCCGGATGGGAACGAGGGAGGGGGACGACGGGCGCTCGGCGACGGTTGGCATGGCGCAAATATAAGGGTTTTCCCTAGATTTGCAAGCACCCTCTGTCGCATGGGCAACCGCCACCGCGTCCAGCACGGTCTGCAAGGGCGCTGGATGGAACACCAAGGAGACATGCCCCACGCCCTCCACCACATGCATATGCGCGCCCGGCCAGCGGGTGGCACCCTGCGGGTAAACAACCGCATCGCACGGCGCCTCCCAGCTGTGGGCCAAGATCAGGTCTTGCGCGGGCTCGTCCCGGCCCAGGTCGCTGAGCCACTCGCTGCCCTGGCGCATCTGGCGGCCGCAGTCCACGTGGCTCAGGCGCGCCAGCCAGGTGCCTTGGTGCGGCGTACCCAGGGTGACGATGCCCTGCACCCGGCTGCCGAGCGGCGGCACGGCGCGCCCCTCGCGTTCGGCCTGACGCCGCCACGCCCGCCACCACGCCCGAATGGCCAACCCGCCCATGCTGTGTCCCACCAGCCAGGGGCGCTGGCCTGTGGCCACTGTCATGCGTTGCACGGCCTCCTCGATCTGCGGCACGTGCCCGTCGATACCGCCGAAGACGGACCGCAGGGTGATGGCAATGCAGGGCACGCCACACGAACGCAGTTCGCGCAGCCAGGGCACCCAGAGCGCCCGGCTGCACAGGTAGCCATGGACCAGCACCACGCCCGCCACCGGCGGCTGCCCAGGCTCGGGCCAATGGTCAGGCTCGGCCAGCTCACGCCAGGGCTGGCGCCACGCGAACACCAGCGTGGCCGCCCAGGTCTCGCGCCACCAGGCCACGGCCCAGTCCCGCCAGCCAGGCCCGCCATCTGCGTGGCGCGGCGCCTGCACCAAGGCCACCAGGGAATGGACCAGTTGGGTCCACGCCATGCCGCCCAGCCAAAAGGCCACGCCACCCAACGCCCATGCGGGTTGCTGCGGCCACCAGTGCCGCCAAGTCAGCCAAGCCAGTGCCAAGGTCCACACCACGGCGCCTCGCTGCAACCACGCCACCATCGTCACCTCCTTGCGGCATGCGCCACGTCCAACCCGGCCCAACTGTGCCTGGGGCGACAGTTTCTAGGGGCTTGCCCTGACTGGCCACGCCAAGTCGCACGACCACAATGCCTGCTCCTGACGAATTCTCCGGCAAGCGCCCCCCCTTCACATGAACCACCACAAGATCTGGCACGACAGCTACCCCGCGGGCGTTCCCCACGACATTGACCCCTCGCAGTACCGTTCTGTCAACGAACTGCTTGAAGCCTCGTTCAAGCGCAACGCCAAGGAGCCCGTCACCGTCTGCATGGACCGCTGGATGACCTACGGCGAACTGGATGAACACAGCGCCGCACTGGGCGCTTACCTGCAGTCGCTGGGCCTGCCCACAGGTTCACGTGTGGCCATCATGCTGCCCAACGTGCCGCAGTTCCCGGTGACCATGGCGGGCGTGCTGCGCGCAGGCTACACCTGCGTCAACGTCAACCCGCTTTACACCCCGCGCGAACTGGAACACCAGCTCAAGGACTCGGGCGCCGAGACCATCGTCATTCTGGAGAACTTCGCCAAGACGCTGGAAGAGGTGATTGACCACACCCCCATCAAGAACGTGATCGTGGCCAGCATGGGCGACCTGCTGGGCTTCTGGTACGGCCGCTGGATCACCTTCGCCGTGCGTCACCTGGCCAAGATGGTGCCTGCCTACAAGCTGCCGCTCACTGGGCCCACGGGGCAGCGGCACATCGTGCCCTTGCGCCGCGCGCTGGACGAAGGGCACCGGCTGAACCTCAAGCCTGCTGACGTGAACCACGACAGCATCGCCTTCCTGCAGTACACCGGCGGCACCACCGGCCTGTCCAAGGGTGCCATCCTCACCCACCGCAACATCATCGCCGCAGCGCTGCAGGCCGAAGCCTGGTTCAACCCGGCGCTGAGCAAGGTGGGCGACGTGCGCCATGCCAACCACATCATGGCGCTGCCGCTGTACCACATCTTCGCGCTCACGCTGATGCTGCTGGTGATACGCCAGGGTGCGCATGCCACGCTCATCCCCAACCCGCGCGACATCAACAAGTTCGTGGACGTGCTCAAGAGCCGCCCGTTCAACGTACTGCCCGCCGTCAACACGCTGTTCAACGGCCTGCTCAACAACGCGCGCTTCCGCCAGCTCGACTTCTCCAGCCTGGTGCTGTCACAGGCGGGCGGCATGGCCGCCGCCGAAGGCACGGCACGCCAATGGCAGGCCGTCACCAAGTGCGCCATGATCGAAGGCTGGGGCATGAGCGAGACCTGCGCCATCGGCACCAACAACCCCGTCACCAACAACAGCTTCACGGGCACCATCGGCCTGCCCCTGCCGGGCATCGACATCGCCATCAAGGACGACGCAGGCCAGAGCCAGCCCGTTGGCGCATCCGGCGAGATCTGCATCAAGGGCCCCAACGTGATGCGCGGCTACTACAACCAGCCGGAGGAAACCGCCAAGACCTTCACGGCCGACGGCTACATGCGCACCGGCGACATCGGGGTGATGGACGAACGCGGCTACATACGCATCGTGGACCGCAAGAAGGACATGATCATCGTCTCGGGCTTCAACGTGTTCCCTACCGAACTAGACAACGTCATCTCCCTGTGCCCGGGCGTGCTGGAATGCGCCACGGTGGGTGTGCCGGACGAGCACTCGGGCGAGGCCATCAAGGTGTATGTGGTGCGCAAGGACCCGACCCTGACCGAGGAAGCCGTGCTGCGCTACTGCCACGAGAACCTGACCGGCTACAAACGGCCCAAGTACATCGAGTTCCGCGACGAACTGCCCAAGAGCAACGTGGGCAAGATACTGCGCAGGGAACTGCGGCAGAAGTGACCCTGGCTGTGGGCATTCAAGGCAAACATCACGCATTTGGCTGCCTTGCCTATACTGGAGGCCACCAGCCACTCCGCACCGCCCAGCATGCCCCACCTGGACCCCCGCACCATTGTCTTCCTGACGGGAGCCATGGGTGCATTGATGGCCGTGGTGCTGTATTCGCTCCACCTGGGGCACCGCGCCTCCATACGCGGATTGAAGGACTGGGCGGCGGCGCCGCTGGTGATCTTCCTGTCTACACTGCTGCTGGGTCTGCGGGGCATTGCTCCCGACTGGCTGACCATCGTCGTGGCCAACCTGATGCTCTTTGGCGGCGGGCTGCTGATGCTGACGGGCAGCCACAGGTTTCTGGACCGCCCCTTGCCGCCATGGGTGCTTCCTGCCGTGCTGCTGGGTTTCAGCATTCCCCTGACCTGGTGGGGCATTGTGGCTCCCAACTACAACGCCCGGCTGGTGCTCATCAGCGCCGCCATGGCGGTGCTGCATTCGTTCCACTTCCGGCTGATGTGGCGGCACGACCGGCGCACCTTCGCCGCACGCTTTCTGCTGGTGGTGCTGGGCGCCACCATCCTCATCATGGTGGTGCGCACCGTGACCGCCTTGGTCACACCGGTGGGCAACGACCTGTTCGCGCCCTCGGCCCTGCAGAGCTTCTACATTGGCGGCTACAGCTTCTCGGTGCTCATGCTCACCATCAGCTTCGTGCTGCTGGCATCGGAACGGCTGCGCCAGCAGTTGCACCACCTCATCAGCCACGACACCCTCACGGGGGCGCTCAGCCGCAGGGCTATCTTCGACCAGGGCCTGATTGAGCTGGAGCGCTGCCGCCGCACACACCGCCCCCTCACGGTGATGATGCTGGACCTGGACCACTTCAAACTGATCAACGACCGCTACGGCCACATGACTGGCGACCATGTGCTGCGCGACTTCGCGCTGCGCGTGCGTGACGAACTGCGCAAGATCGATCTGCTCGGCCGCTTTGGCGGCGAGGAGTTCCTGGTGGTTCTGCCTGAGACCGATCAGGCCCAGGCACTCAATGTGGCTGAACGCATCCTGGCCAGCAAATCCGCCGAAACCGACCTGCCCCGCTGCACCGTGAGCATTGGCATGGCGACACGCAATGGCGTGAGTCACGAGGAGGCCGCCCTGCCCATGCTGGAAGAACTCATCTCCCGGGCCGACGAGGCCCTTTACCGCGCGAAGGCCGCTGGCCGCCACCGCGCCGAAACCGCCCCGTCCGCCTGAGCCATGTCCAAGACCCCTGTGACGCTGCTGCCGCCCGGCATCCACGTGTTCGAACGCGGCTGGCTGTCCGCCAACAACGTACTCTGCTCAGGACCCGAGGGCCACACCCTGATCGACTCGGGCTACGGCAGTCACGCCACCCAGACCGTGGCGCTGGTGGACCTTGCGCTGCAAGGCCAGCCGCTGGACCGGCTGATCAACACCCACCTGCACAGCGACCACTGCGGTGGCAACGCCGCCTTGCAGGCCCGCTACCCGCAACTGCAGACATGGATACCCCCCGGGCAGGCCGATGCCGTGACCCGCTGGGACCACAGCGGCCTGAGCTACGCCCCCACCGGGCAAACCTGCCCGCGCTTTGCCATCAACGGCGTGCTGCGGCCCGGCGACGAACTGACATTGGCCGGGTTGCCCTGGCAGGTACACGCAGCACCAGGGCACGACCCGCACGCCGTGCTGCTGTTCCAGCCCGGGCACCGCTTGCTCGTCTCGGGTGATGCGCTGTGGGAAAACGGCTTTGGCGTGGTCTTCCCCGAACTGGAGGGTGAGCCCGCCTTTGCCGAAGTGGGCGACACGCTGGACCTGATCGAAGACCTGGCGCCGCGGGTGGTGGTTCCGGGCCATGGCCGGCCGTTTGGTGGAGACGAAGGCAGCGTGGCGGCGGCGCTGGAACGTGCCCGCAGCCGCCTGCGCCAGTTCACCGACGACCCCGGCAAGCACCTGCGCTACGCACTGAAGGTGCTGCTGAAGTTCAAGCTGCTGGAATGGCAGCGCGCCAGCGTGGAACAAGTACACACCTGGGCCCGCGCAACGCCCTACCTGCTGCAACAGCACCAGCGCCACGCGCAGGCCGATTTCGACACCTGGCTGCAGGCGTTGATCGACGACCTCTGCCGCTCTGGTGCCGCCCGGCGCGAGGGCGGCTGGCTGGTCGATGCCTGAACTGGCGTTTACAGGCCCAGCATCAACTGCAGGTTCTGCACGGCGGCGCCACTCGCACCCTTGCCCAGGTTGTCCAGCCGCGCCACCAACACAGCGTGGCGGTAGGCCTCGTTGCCATAAACCCGCAGTTCCAGCTTGTTGGTGTTGGCCAAGGCCACGGCATCCAGCTTGCCGTCGGCGGTGGCGGGCTCCACCGTCACCCACTGGCTGCCCGCGTAATGGGCCGCCAGCGCGTCGTGCAAGTCCTTCCGGCCGACCTGCCCGGGCAGTGCGTCCAGGTGCAGCGGCAACTGCACCAGCATGCCCTGCGGGAAGTTGCCCACCGCAGGCACAAAAACCGGCCGGCGCGTCAGCCCCGTGCAGGCCATGATCTCGGGCAAATGCTTGTGGCCCAAGCCCAGCGCGTACAGCTCAAAAGGCGGCGCCGAACCGGCCTCGTAAGCCTCGATCATGGTGCGGCCGCCGCCGGTGTAGCCACTGACGCTGGGCAGGCACAGCGGGTGGTCCTTGGGCAGCAGCCCGGCATCCACCAGCGGGCGGATCAAGGCAATGGCGCCCGTGGCATAGCAGCCCGGATTGGCCACGCGCTCGGCCTGGCGCACGGCTTCGGTCTGACCCGCGCACAGTTCAGGAAATCCATACACCCAGCCAGGCGCCACACGGTGGGCGGTGGACGCGTCGATGATGCGCGGCGCCTTTTCGCCAGCGGCCTTGAGCCCGTCGATCATGACCACGGACTCGCGCGCGGCATCGTCGTGCAGGCACAGGATCACCAGGTCAGCCCGGGCCATCAGCTCGCGTTTGGCGGCGGGGTCCTTGCGGCGCTCCGGGGCAATGCTGAGCAGTTCGATTTGCGGCATCAGGGCCAGCCGCTCGCGGATTTGCAGGCCGGTGGTACCGGCTTCGCCGTCAATGAAAACCTGTGGCATGAGAGATTCTCCGTGGGGTATGTGCATCACCAGCGCGAACGGTGCGTGCAGCACTGGGCGTCAGTTTGGCACAAGTTTTGTGCATGGCAGCATGATACATTTCAGGGTTCGTGTGTCCTTTGGCCTGTTGCACCGTAACCGTGGCCGCCATGCCCACGCTACCTTGCCCTCAGGGCGGACGTGTTGTGTTTGACTCTTTCAGAGAGCGATTTTCATGAAGATTCACGAGTACCAAGGCAAGGAGATCTTGCGTCAATTCGGCGTGCCCGTTCCCCGCGGCATTCCCGCCTTCACGGTGCAGGAGGCTGTCGAGGCTGCCCAGAAACTTGGCGGCCCCGTGTGGGTTGTCAAGGCGCAGATCCACGCTGGTGGACGCGGCAAGGGCGGCGGCGTCAAGGTCGCCAAGACCATTGACCAAGTCAAGGAACTGGCTGGCCAGATCCTGGGCATGCAGCTCAAAACCCACCAGACCGGCCCCGAAGGCCAGAAGGTCCGCCGCCTCTACATCGAAGACGGCGCCGACATCCAGAAGGAATACTACCTGTCCGTGGTGACCGATCGTGGCACCCAGAAGGTGGCCTTCATTGCCTCCAGCGAAGGCGGCATGGACATCGAGGAAGTGGCCCACAGCACCCCCGAGAAGATCGTCAAGGTTTTCGTCGATCCGCTGACCGGCCTGACCGAAGCCCAGACCCAGGAACTCGCCGCTGGCATCCAGATGCCCGCCGATTCCATCGCACAGTTCGCCGACGTGTGCCAGAAGCTCTACAAGTGCTACATGGACACCGACGCCTCCCTGGTCGAGATCAACCCCCTGAACCGCGACAGCAAGGGCAACATCATCGCCCTGGACGCCAAGTTCAACTTCGACGCCAACGCGCTGTTCCGCCACCCCGAGATCGTGGCCTTCCGCGACCTGGATGAAGAAGACGCAGCCGAAATCGAAGCCTCCAAGTTCGACCTGGCCTACATCAGCCTGGACGGCAACATCGGCTGCCTGGTGAACGGTGCCGGCCTGGCCATGGCCACCATGGACACCATCAAGCTGTTCGGCGCCGAGCCGGCCAACTTCCTCGACGTGGGCGGCGGCGCCACCCCCGAGAAGGTCACCGAAGCCTTCAAGATCATGCTGAAGAACCCGAAGGTCAAGGCCATTCTGGTCAACATCTTCGGCGGCATCATGCGTTGCGACACCATCGCCACCGGCGTCATCACCGCCTGCAAGGCCGTGAACCTGAACGTGCCGCTGGTGGTGCGCATGAAGGGCACCAACGAAGAGCTGGGCAAGAAGATGCTGGCCGAGTCCGGCCTGCCCATCATCAGCGCCGACACCATGGCCGAAGCCGCCCAGAAAGTGGCCGCCGCCGTCAACGCCTAAGCCCAGGAAAGCGAGAACACGTCATGTCGATCTACATCAACAAAGACACCAAGGTCATCACTCAGGGCATCACCGGCAAGACCGGCCAGTTCCACACCGAAAAGTGCCAGGAATACGCCAACGGCAAGAACTGCTTCGTTGCTGGCGTGAACCCCAAGAAGGCCGGTGAGTCGATCTTCAATATCCCCATCTACGCCTCCGTCAAGGAAGCTGCGCAGCAGACCGGCGCCACCGTGTCCGTGATCTACGTGCCGCCGGCAGGTGCCGCCGCCGCAATCTGGGAAGCCGTCGAGGCCGACCTGGACCTGGCGATCTGCATCACCGAAGGCATTCCCATCCGCGACATGCTGGAAGTGCGCAACAAGATGAAGGCCAAGGAAGCCGCAGGCGGCAAGAAGACCCTGCTGCTGGGCCCCAACTGCCCCGGCCTGATCACGCCCG
>CBKZAG010000142.1:0-8536 GCA_966692625.1 uncultured Comamonadaceae bacterium | reverse complement strand
GCATTTCATGTTACTGGCCGAGGAGTTGAAGGGAGAGGGCTACGAGATGCTACCGCTCGATGGCGACCTGGGCGATGCCTTCCTGGACAAGTTTGTCGATCGGCCGCCCTACGATTGGGGCACCATAATGCAACTCAAAGAAACGACGCACCTGAAGGTGGCGATCGACGGATTTCCGTCAACTTGTGTCGGTATTATTGTTAGAAAACCATAAGACTTCACCTGAAATAGGCCACCTTGAATGAGGATATCCATGACTAAGCGAGCAATCATCACTGGCATCACTGGCCAAGACGGAGCTTATCTAGCACAACTCATGATCGAGAAGGGTTACCAAGTCTTTGGGACTTATCGACGCAGCAGTTCAGTAAACTTCTGGCGCATTGAGGAGTTGGGAATCCAGAACCACCCTAACCTACACTTAGTGGAATACGACTTGACGGACCTCGGTGCCAGCATCGCCCTGGTACAAAAGGTGCAGCCCATCGAGATCTACAATCTGGCCGCGCAGAGCTTCGTAGGCGTGAGTTTTGACCAACCAAGCACCACGGCGCAAATAACGGGCATTGGGGCGCTGAACCTGCTAGAAGCCATTCGCCTAGTCAACCCTAAAATCCGTTTCTACCAGGCCAGCACGTCCGAGATGTTTGGCAAGGTGCAAGCCATTCCGCAGGTGGAAGATACGCCTTTCTACCCCCGCAGCCCCTACGGTGTGGCCAAGCTCTATGCGCACTGGATGACGGTGAACTACCGCGAGAGTTACAACATTTTTGGCTCCAGCGGCATCTTGTTCAACCACGAATCGCCGTTGCGTGGGCGCGAGTTTGTGACGCGCAAGATCACTGACAGCGTAGCTAGGATCAAGTTGGGCAGGCTGGATGTTCTGGAGCTAGGCAACTTGGACGCCAAGCGCGACTGGGGCTTTGCCAAAGAGTATGTGGAAGGCATGTGGCGCATGCTGCAGGCGGATGAGCCGGATACTTTTGTGCTCGCCACCAACCGTACCGAGACCGTGCGCGACTTTGTGCGCATGGCATTCAAGGGTGCGGGCATTCAGGTGGAGTTCAAAGGGCAGGCCGAAAACGAGAACGCCGTGGATTTGGCCACCGGCAAGACGGTGATGCGCGTCAATCCCAAGTTCTATCGCCCGGCAGAGGTGGATTTGCTAATAGGCAACCCCGCTAAGGCCAAGGCCAAGCTGGGATGGGAGCCCAAGACGACGCTTGAAGAGTTGTGCCAGATGATGGTGGAAACCGACCTCAGGCGCGTGGAACGTGGGGCGTCGTTTTGACCGGAAAATGGATTCGCTGGAAACAGTGTTTTGAACATATCCAGCGTGTTAGCGCCCCTATCAACAAGGCAGGAGCACAGGCTTGAAGGTTTTGATCACCGGGCTAAATGGCTTCACTGGCCGCTATCTGCACGACGAACTCACGACGCATGGGCATGAAGTTGTCAGTCTACAAGCGGACTTGACCGATGCAGCAGCACTGGATGCTGAGGTGAAGCGGGTGCAACCCGACTGGTTAGCCCATTTGGCTGGCATTGCCTTCGTGGGGCACGGCGAGGCGAACGATTTCTACCGCGTGAACCTTATGGGCACGCGCAATCTGCTCGCTGCCCTAGCGGGCTGCGGTAAGCGACCAGCCTCCGTGCTACTGGCGAGCAGTGCCAATGTGTATGGCAATGCCACTGAAGGTGTGTTGACGGAGACCACTCCCCCCAACCCCGCCAACGACTACGCCGTAAGCAAACTGGCTATGGAGCAGGTGGCCCGGCTGTGGCAAGACAAACTGCCCATCGTGATTGCCCGGCCGTTCAACTACACGGGGGTGGGCCAGAGCGATTCGTTTCTTCTGCCCAAGATTGTGGCGCACTTCAAACGACAGGCAGACGAAATTGAACTGGGCAACCTGGATGTCTGGCGTGACTTCTCGGACGTGCGGGCCGTGGCCCAGGCCTACCGGCGTTTGTTGGAGGCAAGCCCAGCTGGTGAAACTGTAAACGTCTGCTCGGGGCGGACGCATTCCCTGCGCGAGGCGCTGGCCCTGTGCGAGCACCTCACCGGGCACGGTATGGCTGTTCGGGTGAATCCGGCCTTCGTTCGGGCCAATGAGGTGAAGTCTCTGTGCGGCGACCCCAGCAGATTGTTGGCCTTGATTGGCGACTGGCAGACACCATCCCTGGAAGAGACTCTGCGATGGATGCTCGCTTAGACAGACTTCGCCTGGGTTTTGGTGTGACCTTGCTGAATCGCTGCCTTTGGCAAGGCGGGGTGGATGGCATTGGCAGTTACACCCTTGAACTGCTCAAGGCATTTTCCAGGCGCAGCGAAATTGACCTGAAACCGCTTTCCTTTGGTACCCCTATGCATGCGCAGGTGGCACAGGGTCAAAAGGCCAAGGTAATGGCCCGCTTTGATGTTTCTGCGCTGCTCTCCATGGGTACGGGTCTGCCGTTTGCGGGCGCCACTGAATTTTCGAAGACGCTCGATATCGTCCATGCCACCGACCACCGGATCCCTCAACTGGGCAAGCTCCCGGTGGTGGCAACATTGATGGATGCGATTCCGCTGGTCCACCCGGAATGGGTCTCGGCAAGCCGGTTGGGTCGGATTAAGCACGCCTTGTGGCGGCGTTCTGCGCGCTGGGCTGACCACGTGATTACGATTTCGGAGTACTCCAAGATAGAAATTGCCAGCCATTTTGGATTGGCGGAAGACCGGATCAGTGTCACCCCGCTTGGAGTGGATGCGCGTTGGTTTGAACATCTGGCAGAGTCGGTGATGGCCGAGGTGTCGGTGCGGCTTTCCCTGCCTAAACGTTATTTTCTTTTTGTGGGTACCCTGCAACCACGCAAGAACGTCAGCCGGGTGATTGCCGCTTATCAAAGCCTGCCAGAGTGGTTGCGGGGCGAGGTGGGGTTGTTGTTTGTGGGGCGCGCAGGTTGGCAGTGCGAGGACATCATTTCCAGCCTTGAGGCAGGGGCTTATGGCAGTAACGTTCGGTGGCTCAAGCACCTGCCGGATGACGACCTGCTGGCGGTGATGAAGTGTGCCACGGCCTTGGTGTTTCCCTCGCTGTATGAAGGGTTTGGCTTGCCGGTGCTCGAGGCGTTTGCCGCCGGGGTGCCGGTGGTGACATCCAACACCACGTCGTTACCAGAAGTGGCCGGCGATGCGGCCTTGCTGGTCAACCCGCTGGACGAGGCAGAGATCGCCGATGCCATGCAACGCATCGTCGAGGATGAGGCCCTGGCCAGCGCACTCCGGCAGCGTGGGTTGAGCCGTGCACGCGAGTTTACGTGGGATCGAACGGCGGAGATGACCATTGATGTTTATCGGCAGGTGCTGGGGCGCTGACGTTTGATGAAGGTCTTGCACGTTTACCGCACGTATTTTCCTGATCCTCCTGGAGGGCTGCAGGAAGCCATAAGGCAAATCTGCATCAGCACGCAGGCTTATGGGGTGGAGAACACGGTTTTCACGTTGTCGCCCAAACCATGTCCCCGTGTTGTGGATAGGCCTGAAACCCGGGTGGTGCGGCGCCGTTCCTGGGCGGCGCCGGCATCCTGTGACTTGGGTTCGCTGGATGCGGTTCAGACTTTTCGCCAATTGGCCGCGCAAGCCGATGTGATTCACTACCTGTTTCCATGGCCCTATGCAGACATGCTGCGGCTCTTTGCGCCGAAGAAGCCATCGGTGCTGACCTATATTTCAGACATTGTGCGCCAACGGTGGTTGGGCATGTTTTACGGGCCATTGATGTGGCAGACGCTTCGCAGCATGGATGCGATCGTTTCAAATGCGCCAGCTTATGCAGCAGGCAGCCAGGTACTGTCTGATCCGTCGATAAGAGCACGGATCCGGCAGATCCCACTGGGCATAGATGAGTCGTCTTATGCCTTGGCGCCGGACGAAGCGGTGTTTGCAAGGCTGGGCATCAAGCCCGCCGAGCCCTTTGTGCTTTTCGTTGGCGTGTTGCGGTATTACAAAGGGTTGCATGTGCTGCTGGATGCCTGTCGCCATATGGCTGGTCGTGTTGTGGTGGCCGGTGCCGGGCCAGAGGCTTCGGCCTTAGAAAGCCAAACTTCAGATTTGGGCTTGAAGAATGTGGTGTTTGCCGGACAGGTTACAGACAGCGAAAAAATGGCCCTGTTGAAAGCGTGCCGATGTTTGGTTCTGCCTTCTCACTTGCGCTCAGAGGCCTATGGCATGGTGTTGGTCGAGGCCAGCATGATGCGCAAGCCTATGGTGACATGTGAAATTGGTACCGGTACGTCGTTCGTGAACTTGGACCGAGAAACCGGTTTTGTCGTTCCGTCTGAGTCTCCAGATTCACTGGCAAAGGCCATGAACACTTTGCTGGCAGATGAGGCATTGGCCGAACAAATGGGAAGGGCGGCCAGGCAGCGCTATGAGCGACTATTTTCTGGCCCTGCACTGGGCAAGGCTTATGCACAGCTGTACCGGGATGTGATGAGGAGTTGAGGGTGGGTGATTCTTTTTTGATTGGTGAGCGGTTCCCGAAAGTGGCTTTCGGCACCAGTGGTGTGCGTGCATTGGTGGTGGACTTGAGTGTTGATGCTGTTTTTGCTTATGTCTACGCCTTCATGCAGCGCATGCGCCAGGAACAGTCCATTCGTGAAGGCGCTGTGGTGGCCGTGGGGATGGATTTGCGGCCGAGTAGCCCGTCGATTGCGGCGGCGGTGTGTAATGCTTTGCAGGCACTGGGGTACAGCGCAGAGTTTTTGGGGGCGTTGCCCACACCGGGCCTGGCCTTGCGGTGCTTGAGCGCCCGCATGCCTGGCGTGATGGTTACGGGCAGTCACATCCCTTTCGATCGCAATGGCATCAAGTTCTACAGTCCCATGGGCGAAATTCTCAAGGAGGACGAACGGGCTATCATGGCATGCGCTGTTCCTCAGGTCGAATTGCAACGCAGTTCCTCCGCCTTGCAATTGCCCGCAGTGGACGGTCGCGCTGCGCAAGCCTATGTCAGTCGCTACGTCCATCACTTCGGTTCAGAAGGTCTAGCGGGCCTGCGTGTGGGGTTGTATGAGCACAGCGCCGTGGGGCGGGATGTGACCAAGTCCATGCTCATGCAAATGGGCGCTGAAGTGGTTTCCTTGGGCAGAAGTGACGAGTTCGTGCCTGTAGATACCGAGGCAGTGGGTGACGCGGATTTGGTACAGGCCCGTACTTGGTGCCAGGCCCACTGTTTGGACGCAGTGGTGTCCACCGACGGTGACGGTGACCGCCCTTTGGTGTTTGATGAAAAAGGTGAGTTCGTCCGTGGCGATTTGTTAGGGCTGATTTGTGCGCGAGAACTGGGAATCAGATCCCTTGTCGTTCCTGTGAGTTGCAACACCGCTATCGAGCAGTCCGGCGTGTTCAAGCAAGTAGTACGCACTCGAATTGGCTCGCCATTTGTGATCGCCGCCATGAATAATTTGATTGAACAGACGCAAGAGCCCGTGGCAGGGTTTGAAGCCAATGGAGGCTTTTTGCTCGGTTCTTCAACCCAAGGATTTGCCGCACTTCCCACACGGGACGCCTTACTTCCTATGCTTTCGCTGCTTGTACGTTCTGCCAGAGAGCGGTGCAGCATTTCTGCACTGGTGGCCGCTTTGCCTGGACGCTACACCTACAGCGACCGAATCAAAAACTTCCCGACCGAGCAATCGCATGGTTTCTTGAAATGCGTGCAAATGGACGGAAGGCTGCAGTCCAGCGTAGCGGGCAAACCAACGCCTCCACACAGCACAGATACCACCGACGGCGTCCGTATGACTTTTGCCGACGGCGATATCGTGCACCTGCGGGCGTCCGGGAATGCACCGGAATTGCGGTGCTACGCAGAGGCAGGGAGCCTTGAGGAGGCCAGAGCATTGTGCATGGGCGCACTCGGAAGAGTTCGATGAGAATCCTGATCACAGGTGCAAATGGTTTGGTTGGCAAAGCCTTGTGTTCTGTGCTCGATCAGACCAAGCATCACATCGTTCGGGCTGTTCGCACATCGACCACGCCTTGGGAAGTCCCTGTCGGCGATTTGAATGAAGATTCCGATTGGAGCGAAGCCCTAGGCCAGGACACCGATGTGGTCGTTCATCTGGCCGCTAAAGTGCCCTCAATGGATGGCGCTACCAGCGCCCCAGGCAATCGGTACACCCAAGTCAACACCTTGGCCACAGCCAACCTGGCGAGGCAGTGTGCCCAATATGGGGTTAAACGCTTCATTTTCGTCAGCACGGTCAAGGTGCTGGGCGAAGGTAAAGACGAACCGTACCGGGATACTGATTTGGCTGTGCCATCAGCCGATGCATACGCCATATCCAAGTGGGAGGCTGAGCGGACTTTGTGGCAGATTGCGGCAGAGACGGGCATGGAGGTTGTTGTGCTCAGGCCTCCACTGGTGTACGGTCCAGGGATCAAAGGCAACTTCCTGCGCCTTATGCAGGCCATAGATCAGCGCAGGCCTTTGCCTTTTGGTGCCATTCATAACCGGCGCAGCTTGATCTACTTGGGTAACTTGGTCGATGCCATTGGGCTGTGCCTCACTCACCCTAAGGCTGCCGGGAGAACCTTTTTGATCAGTGATGGGGATGATGTATCGACCCCTGAACTGGTTCGTCGAATCGCCGCCGCGTTGGGGCGGCAGCCGTTTCTCGTGCCGGTGCCAGCTTCTTGGATGCGAAGTCTTGGAGGGATGCTCGGCAAACAGGCCGCCATCGATCGCTTGCTCGGCTCCCTGTGCGTGGACATGACGCCAATTCTAGAAGAACTGGGTTGGCGGCCCTCTTACACCATGCAGGCGGGGCTTGAGGCCACTGCACAGTGGTATCGCAAAAGCAAGGTAACTGCGTGATGCTTCGTTTTCTGGATGTAGTGCTCGCCAGCGTTGGGCTGATGGTTGCCCTGCCGTTGATGGTGGTTTTGTTCCTGATCGGCCTGTTTGACACTGGTGCTCCCCTGTTCCGGCAGGTACGGGTTGGGCGGCATCAAAAGCCATTTACTTTGGTCAAGTTCCGCACCATGCGACCCGATACGCAATCGGTCGCCACCCATCTGGCCAACCCGGAAGCAGTGACACCCTTGGGTGCTTTTTTGCGACGTACAAAGCTAGACGAGTTGCCTCAGTTGTGGAACGTGCTCAAAGGTGAAATGAGTCTTGTGGGTCCAAGGCCCTGTCTTTTGAGTCAGACCGAATTGATTGAAGAGCGTGCTTCTCGAGGGGTCTATGCCGCCCGCCCTGGGATCACTGGGTTGGCCCAGATCAATGGAATAGACATGTCCACCCCCAGGCTGCTCGCCGAGACAGATGCGCGGATGTTGCAGCGGTTGGGAGTAGCCGCGTACCTCACATACATCATCAAGACGGTTACCGGCGCAGGCCGTGGTGACCGCATTCGGCAGGAATGACGATGAAAATGCCGCTATCCAAGCTGGCAGTCCCGGTACTGGCGCTGCCAAGATCGGCAAAGCGCTTCGTCGCCCTGATAGTCGATTTCAGTTTGTGCGTGCTGACGGTCTGGTTCGCCTACTACCTGCGGTTGGGCGAGTTTGTAGCGCTGTCGGGCAGCACCTCGTGGGCCGTTGGGGCTTCCATTGGCATTGCGCTGCCAATCTTCATAGTCTCCGGCCTGTACCGTGCAATTTTCAGGTATAGCGGCTGGCCAGCCTTGTTGGCCGTTGCGCGAGCCATTGGCATTTACGGCTTGCTGTATGCGGCCATTTTCACCGCCATTGGCGTCGCAGGGGTGCCGCGCACGGTGGGCATCATCCAGCCCATTTTGCTGCTGCTGTTTGTGGGTGCTTCACGGGCGTTTGCACGTCTGTGGCTGGGTGACCAGTACCAAAGTATTCTTCGCCGTGCAGCCCGCCCCAAGGTGTTGATTTACGGGGCTGGCGGGGCGGGCAGGCAACTGGCGGCTGCCTTGGCCAACAGCCACGAAATGCAAGTGGCCGGTTTTTTGGATGATGACGATCGCCTGCACGGGCATGTGTTGAATGGCCTGCCTATCTACAACCCGGTGGATTTGGTCAATTTGGTTGCCACCCTGGGTATAGGCCATGTGCTACTGGCCATGCCCAGCATTGGCCGCAAACGCCGCAACGAGATCCTCCGCCATATTTCCAGCGCTCGGGTGACGGTGCGCACCCTGCCCAGCCTGTCTGATTTGGCACAGGGACGGGTAAGCGTTTCTGATCTGCAGGAACTGGACGTTGACGACCTGTTGGGGCGGGAGCCTGTAACCCCGAACCACATTCTGTTGGCCCGGAACATTCTGGGCAAGGTCGTCATGGTTACTGGGGCGGGTGGCTCTATCGGTAGCGAGTTGTGTCGCCAGATTTTGGGCGTAGGCCCCTCAACCTTGCTGTTGATAGAGCAGAGCGAGTTTGCGCTGTACGGCATTCACCAGGAGTTGGAAGAGAAGCTAGCGGGCAGGGCAGTGAAACTGGTGCCGCTACTGGCGTCGGTGCAAGACGCGGACCGAATGCACGAAATCATGTCCACATGGCGACCTGACACGGTGT
>CBKZAG010000141.1:0-8653 GCA_966692625.1 uncultured Comamonadaceae bacterium | reverse complement strand
CGCCTATTCGGGCAAGGGCACGCTGGCCGATTCCAACAGCGCGGGCTGGCTGACGCGCTTCTTCAACAGCCCCTGGATGCCTTTCTGATCACCCGCGAAGGAACCTGCACGATGCACGCGACCCCCCGCTTCCCCTACCGCTGGTTGGCCCGCCTGGCCTGCCTGCTGATGTTGGCCTGTGGCAGCGTGCAGGCGGCCCAGCCCTTGCGCAACCTGGTGCAGGTCGAGGGCGTGCGCGACAACCAACTCATCGGCTACGGCCTGGTGGTCGGCCTCAACGGTTCGGGCGACAGCACCCAGGTCAAGTTCTCGGGGCAGTCGGTGGCCAACATGCTCAAGCAGTTTGGCGTGAAGCTGCCCGAAGGCAGCAGCACCAAGCTCAAGAACGTGGCCACGGTCATGGTCAGCGCGGTCTTCCCGTCGGGCTACCGCAAGGGCCAGACGCTGGACGTCACCGTCTCGTCCCTGGGCGACGCCAAGAGCCTGCGCGGCGGCATGCTGCTGCTCACGCCGCTGCGCGCTGCCGACGGCGAAATCTACGCCCTGGCGCAGGGCAACCTGGTCGTCGGCGGCCTGACCGCCCAGGGCAGCAGCGGCTCCAGCGTCACGGTCAACTCGCCGACGGCCGGGCGCGTGCCCAACGGCGCCACCGTCGAGCGCGAGATCGAGACCGATTTCGCCGTCCGCCCCACCGTGCGGCTCAGCCTGCGACGGCCGCACTTCCAGACTGCCACCAACATCGTCGAAACCATCAACCGCCGTTTCGGCGGCATCGCCAGCACGCAGGACGCCACCAGCGTGGAGGTGCGCGCTCCGGCCGACCCGACCCAGCGTGTCGCCTTCGTGGCGCAGCTGCAGGCCTTGCCCATCGACGTGGGCGTGGAAGTGCCCAAGGTGATCTTCAACTCCCGCACCGGCACCGTGGTCATCGCCGACGGCGTGCGCGTGCGTCCTGCCGCCGTATCGCACGGTTCGCTCAAGGTTGTTATCTCTGAGCAGCAGGGCGTGAGCCAGCCCGCGCCCCTGTCGCAGGGCCAGACCACGGTCGTGCAGAACTCCAACGTCGCCGTGCAAGAGGGGAACGGGCACATGTTCCATTGGAAGAAAGGCGCGAAGCTGCAGGACATCATCGACACCATCAACAGCACAGGCGCCTCGCCCGACGACATCATGGCCATCCTGCAGGCGCTGGACCAGGCTGGGGCCATCGATGGCGAACTCATCGTGATTTGAGGGAGCGTCACCATGAGCCAGCCCCATTTTCCAACGTCCATGCCGCCCGCGGTGCGTGTCCAGGCGGGAGCCGGTCTGCCGGAGTCCGCCGTTACCCCGGCCGCGCCCAGTGCCATCGCACCGGCCGATGCCATCTACCGCGCCCGCGCCGAAGCCGCCGCCGAGAAGTTCGAGGCCTTCTTCATCGCCGAGATGCTCAAGCAGATGCGCCGCGCAGGCAGCGTGCTGGCGGCGGAAGACAGCGTCTTCAAGAACCCGGTCAACCGCGACATGCTGGACCTGACCGACACGCTGGTGGCCGACAGTCTGGCGGGGCAGCGCGCCTTCGGGATTGCCGACGTCATCCTGCGCCAACTGCTGCCCAAGGAAGGGCCGGCAGACGGATTTAAGGTTTCCGCGTCGCCGGTCGCCTTGCCCCGTCAAGGGGATGAAGCGCCTGCCGCCGAACCGGCGCCGCCCCCGCAATCCATGCCATTGACGCCATGACCATGATCAACAACGCCCTCAGCGGGGCACTGGCCGCACAGGTGGCCCTGACCACCACCAGCCACAACATCGCCAACGTGATGACGCCCGGCTACACCCGCCAGGGGGCGTTGCTGGCCTCCGTGGGGCCCATGTCCGCTGGCAAGACGGCCGCGGGCAGCGGCGTGGCGGTGTCCAGCCTGCTGCGCTTCAGCGACAGCTACAAGAGCCAGCAACTCTGGCAGGCGGCCTCGCAAAAGGGTATGTACGGCGCTGGCACCACCTATTACACCCAGCTCGAGCAGGTGCTGGGCGACCAGAGCGCCAGTCTGGACACCGGTCTGGATGGATTCTTTTCTGCCTTGAACGCCGCCAGCACCGACCCCACGTCCAGCCCGCTGCGCCAGCAGGTCATCACCTCGGCCGAGGCCCTCGTGCAGCGCTTCAACAGTCTCAACCAGGTGATGCTCAACCAGCGCCAGTCGCTGGCGGTGCAGCGTGACGCCACGCTCGCCCAGGTCAACAGCCTGAGCCAGGACATCGCCAGCCTGAACGAACGCATCGCGACCACCGCCGCGCTGGGTGGCAGCACGTCCAGTCTGGTGGACGCACGCGACAACAAGATCGACGAACTCGCCGGCCTGGTCGGCGTGCAGGTGGTCGATCAGGCCGACGGCTCGCGCAGCGTCTCCTTGAGCAACGGCGTGCCCCTGGTGTCCGGCTCGCTGGCCGCCACCCTCACACAGGAGTCGGCCGCGGACGGCTCGCACACCCTGAAGGCGGTCTTTGCCAAGGAGACCTTCAGCTTCAAGGGGGAGACCTTGGGCGGACAGCTCGGGGGCATGGAGCGTTACGAGACAGACGTGCTCGTGCCGTCGATGGAGGTGGTCAGCGATCTGGCCACCGGGGTGGCCGATGCCGTCAACACGCAATTGGCGGTTGGCTACAAACCCGATGGCACGGCGGGCACCGCACTGTTTGAAGTCGACACCACCAGCGGCGGCTTGCTGAAAGTCGTTGACGGCATCCAGAGCAGCGATCTGGCGTTTTCTGCCGACGCGGCGAGCCCTGGCGACAGCGGGAACCTGCTTGAACTGGTTGGACTGGTGGACGGCAGCGTCACCGTGGGCGTGCTGGGCAGTGTGCGTCTGGGCGACGTGCACACCCAGCTGCTGGGCAGGCTGGCCATGCAGAGCCAGCAGAACCAGGCCTCGCTCGACACGGCTCAGACCGTGCGCGACCAGGCCGAGGAGAGCTGGAAATCCACCAGCGGTGTCAACCAGGACGAGGAAGCCATGAACCTCGTGCAGTACCAGCAGATGTACGAAGCCAACATGAAGGTCATTGCCGTGGCCAACCAGCTGTTCGAAGCCACGCTGGCGGTCATGGGTTGAGGAGCACGTCATGCGAGTTGCCAGCACCCAGTACCACAGCACCATGAACACCGCCCTGCAGAACGCGCAGGTGCGGCTCGAAAAGGTCATGCAGCAGATGGCCAGCGCTCAGCGTGTGGAGCTGCCGTCGGACGACCCCATCGCCACCGTGCACCTGCGGCGGCTGGCCCGGGAAGAGGCGGCGCTCACGCAGTACCGCGACAACATCGCCGCACTCAACGAGAGGCTGAACCAGAGCGAGGCACGCCTGGACAGCGTGAACACCGATCTGCTGGAGATGCGCGACCTGTTGATCTGGGCGTCCGATGGCACCAACACGTCGGAGGACGTCAACGCCATGGTCACCTCGCTCACCGCCTTGCGCGACAGTGTGCTGGCCACCGCCAACAGCCGCGACGACGAAGGCCGGTTCGTGTTTTCCGGCACGGCCGTGAACACCGCCACCGTCACCTACAACAGCGCGGCCGCGGCGGGTTCGCGCTACAGCTTCACCGGTAACACCGGCACGCAGGAAGTCATGGTCGGCCACGGCTTCAGGCAGACCGCCAACACCGCGCTCGACGACGTGGCCACTTTTCTCAACCAGCTCGATTTGAGCGTCGAAAGTCTGTCGGCCGCCGGGGTCAACGTCAACGACGCCACGGTGCGCGCGGAGTTGCAGACCACCGTGAACTCGCTGGACACGTTCATGTCCAGCGTGAGCACGCGCATCGCCCGCATCGGCGGCAGCAAGACCACGCTGACCACGCTGGACACCACGCACGCCAACGTGAGCCTGTCGAACCAGCAGGCCACCTTGACGCTGGGGCAACTTGACTACGCCGATGCAACCGTCAAGTTCAATGGGTACACCACCGCGCTGCAAGCCACGCAGAAGGCCTATGCCAAGGTCAGCGCCTTGTCCCTGTTCGATGTGATCTGACCTGCGCACGCAAGAAGGGGAGTCCGCCATGCAAGTCACGCCGTACCAGCCCGCCAGAGGCACGACAGCCCAGGACAAGGCGCTGGCGGGCAGCGTCGAACAGCTGCGCCCGCAGGAGCGCGCAGCCGTCGACACAGCCGAGGTCCGTGACGCTGCCGTGACGCAGACCCCGCCGAAACAAGGCTTGCGCGCCTGGGACCCCGGCCGCCACCAGCGCCTGACCACCGCCCGCCAGGCGCGGGACTACCTGCGCCAGCTGGCAGCGCAGTTGCAGCGTCTGAAGGACCAGATCACCACGCAGCTGGCGGCCGCCGAGCGTCAGGCGAACAGCGCCAACGCATCCGGTGGCGGGGACGTGACCGCATCCCTGACACAAGCCCTGAAGGAGCTGGATCAACTCTGGTCGCAGCGTCAGGAAAACTCAGGCCAGACGCTGGATGCTCACCTGCAGTACGCCGCTGAAGGCAGCACCCGGCAGACCTTCCGTTTGCGCGGCCTGGATGCCTTGGCCCTGCAGAGTGGTTCCCGTGAAGTGCTGACCTTCTCGTTGGCGGGGACGGCCGACGGGGTAACGTCCGCCGCCATCGACCCGGCCGAAGCTCCGGAGGTGAACGTGCGCCGGCTCGATCAGGCTTTGAGCACACTGGGCGTGCGGGTCTCGCTGGACGGGCAGGGGCAGCCGCTTTTCAGCGCCAGCGAAACCCAGTGGGCCAAGGTGCGCGACGGCCTGCACGTGCGCGGGGAGGGCCGCCGTTTCGCCGCAGGGCAACCGCACCGCGCGCGCGCCGAGGCGCAGCCCGACGCCGTCAAGCCGGGCGAATGGAAGGACACCGTTCGCGAAAACGCTGGCATGCGGCAGGTGCTGCAGGCCGTGATGCGCGCGCTGGACCGCGTCAAGCAGGCCCAGCGCGAGGTGAGCGAGGCCTTGGCCGAGGCCAGCGCCGAAATGGCCAGGGCCGAAGACCCGGCGCAAGCGGTCTTCGCCGAATCGTTCGAGGACATGACGCAAACCCCCGACTACAGCGTCTACCAGCAGGTTGCGCCCGCACTCACCGGTATCAGCCGCGAGCGTGTGGTCGCGCTGCTGTCCTGGTCCGCCGGTCCGGTGGCCGGGGCCTAAAAAATTTTGCGTTTGCACTTAAGTCCGGGTTCGGGCAGTCGCCTAGTGTTGCAGAGGGCATCGATATCCGACGGCCCCGAACCTCAGGAGTAATCACATGCTCAGCCTGCACACCAACTACGCTGCACTGTCCGCCCAGAATTCCACCGCCAGCACGAACGCCGCGCTGTCCACGTCCATGACCCGCCTGGGCACGGGCTTGCGCATCAATTCGTCCATGGACGACGCCGCTGGCCTGCAGATCGCCACCCGCATGGAAGCCGCCACCCGCGGCATGACCGTCGCGATGCGCAACACCCAGAACGGCATCTCCATGATGCAGGTGGCCGACGGCGCCATGGAAGAAGTGACCAACATCCTCTACCGCATGAAGGACTTGGCCACCGAGTCCGCCACTGACTCGACCGGCACCCTGGACCGTGCTTCCATGCAGTCCGAGTACGACGCGCTGGGTTCCGAGCTGGCCAACATCATGATGAACACGAAGTTCGCTGGCGAGACATTGTTCGGCGACACCACCGCCATCGCTGGTATCACCGGCAAGTTCGGCGCGAGTTCGCTAAAGTTCCAGATTGGCGCCGCCGAAACCGAGACGATGACGTTCGACATCTCCGCCTCCGGCACCACCAAGCTGTCTGACCTGACTACGGATCTGGCCGCCGTGAGCACCTTCTACGCCACCACGGTGCCTGCCGCTGCAGACACCAAGATCACCACCCAGGCTGCTGCCAGCGGCATCATCTCCGACCTGGAAGATGCCATCAACTCCGTCGGCACCATCCGCTCCATGTTCGGTGCCACCAGCAACCGCCTGGAGCACGTGGCCAACAACCTGAGCAACATGCGCACCAACACCGAAGCTGCCAAGGGCCGCATCATGGACGTGGACTACGCTACCGAAACCGCCAACATGACCAAGCAGCAACTGCTGGTCCAGGCTGGCACCTCCATGCTGAAGCAGAGCAACAGCATGAGCCAGCTGGTGCTGTCTCTGATGCAGTAACCGGTTCCCCGATTGCCATCCGGGCGTTGCGACTCCCCCGCCGCAACGCCTTTTTCATGCCAGGCCCCTGCCTGGCATTTTTTTGAGGCCCTGTATCGCGTTGGCTGGGCGGGGGCATCTTTGCGGAGGCGTTTGGGTCATGGTGGCGAATCTGCCTGTCACGGCCGCGGTGGCCGTGTCCAGCCTGCCCCGTCTCGGGGATGGCTCACGCACGCCCTTGCCCTGGTCCGTTGGCGACACAGTGGTCCTGGAAGTGGGGCCGCGCAACGGTGCTGAGCTGCTGTTGCTGTCGCCCCAGGGCGTGGCGGTGCGGGTGCCCGGGCTGGGCGCTTTGGCCGATTTGAACCCCGGGGCCCTCTTGCTCATGCGCGTGCTGGCCACCGAGCCGGTCTTGCAGCTGCAGCGCCTGCCTGATGAGCCGCAAGCGGCGGGGGGTACGGGTTCGATGGAGGCCGCCGATCAGGACGTCGCAGCCATGCGCGATTGGCCGCGCCTGCTACAGAGTTTTCGCTCAACCTGGGATGTGCCAGCGTTGGCAGCCGACTGGCGGGCGCGTATGCAACTGCTGGCGGAGCGCTGGCAACCACCCGGCCCCTTGCCGTGGCAACTGCGGCAGTGGACGGAAAACGGCTCTGCCCAGGTCAGTGCGGACATGCCGCTGCCGGAGAAGATTCCCATGTCCGGTCCGTGGCCGCTGACCTGTTACCTGCCTGGGGGGTGGTCTTTGCGCTTGAGCTTGCGCAGGCGTCATGCCCGCCGCAGGAGCGCTGTGTCACCGCCCGAAGCGGAGTTGTGCCTGACGCTGGAACTGCCAACCTTAGGCCCACTGTGCCTGCGCGTCGCTCAAGGGGCCATGGGGGTGAATGTTTGTTTCGAGGTGCAGCGGCAAGCCTTGGCTGAGCAACTAAACCTGAGGCAGCCAGAAGTGGCTGAGCAGTTGAAGGCCTTGGGCCTGCCGCTGGCCGGGTGGAAGGTCACCACGCTGGCCGCACCTGCGGTCGAACAACGCACCGCCCGCCTGCCGGCACTGCCTTCGTACGCGGTGTTCCACGCAGGTGCCGAACTTCTGGCCCTGGCCGCGCGGCTCGAAACCGTCAGCCCAGCGCCCCCACGATGCTGACCTCGCGCTGCTCGGGCACCTCGTTGTACGACAGCACGTGCAGCCCAGGTGCGAACAGACGCGCGTAGCGGGCCAGCAGCGGGCGTATCTGCGGCATCACCAGCAGCACGGGCGGCGCGCCCAGCTGTTTCATCTGTTCGCGTGCCATCGGCATGTGGCCCTGCAACTGCGCCAGCAAGTGCGGGTCCACCGGGAAGTTGTCGAGTGTCACCTTGCCACTCTGGCGGGCCTGGTTGAGCGCGTTCAGCAACAGGTTCTCCAGTTCGTTGCCCAGGTTGAAGGCGCGTATCTGGCCTGTGTGCCCGCACAGCTGGTTGACGATCTGGCGACGCAGCGTGCAGCGCACCTCGGCGGCCAGCAGTACCGGGTCCTTGGTCTTCTCGGCGTTTTCCAGCAGCGTGGTGGCAATGGGAACAATGTCTTTGAGTGAAACGTTCTCGGCCAGCACGGTGCGCAGCACCTTGAGCAACGCGCTGTGCGTGTAGGCCTTTTCCAGCGCACCCGACAGCTTGGGCGCCAGCGCAGACAGACGTTCCAGCAGCGCGGGAACGTCTTCGTGCTGGAACAGTTCGGGCAGGTTGTCGCGCACCACCTTCGTCAGGTGCGTCGCCACCACGCTGGGCAGGTCCACCACCTGGTAGCCCAGGCCCAGTGCGTGTGCCTTGTGCTGAGGTTCGATCCACACCACCGGCATGCTGAACGAAGGGTCGGTGCCCGGAATGCCATCGAGTTCACCGTAGACCTGAGGTGACGGGATGGCCATCAGGCGGTCGGCGTGCACCTCTGCCTGCGCCACCAAGGTGCCATGCAACAGCACGCTGTAGTGCGACGGCTTGAGACTCAGGTCGTCCCGCACGTTCACCGCAGGCAGCAAAATGCCCAGTTGTTCGCTCAGGGTCTGACGCAGGCCGCGCAGTCGTTTGACCAGCGGTGCGCCTTGCGCCGGGTCGATCTGCGGCACCAGCTTGTAACCCACCGACACCACCAGCGGCTCCACGAACGGCAGGCTGGTCCAGTCCAGCTCGGGCGCGGTTTCGGCCAGCAGTGCGGTTTGCACGGCGGTGTCCGGCGGGCGGGGTGCGCTTTGCAGGTGATCGCTCATGCGCCAGGCGGCAAAGCCCAGCACCGCGGCAAACGCCAGGAAGGTCAGGCGTGGCATGCCCGGGATCAGGGCCAGCGCAGCCATCAGGCCTGCGGCGCTGTAGAGTACGTTGGGCGAGGCCAGCATCTGCGTGCCAACCTGCTTTTCCATGTCGCCCGAATCGTTGACCCGGGTGACCAGAATGGCCGCAGCCGCAGACAGCAGCAAGGACGGAATCTGCGCCACCAGGCCGTCGCCGATGGTCAGCAGCCCGTACTGGCGGAAGGCGTCCGCCAGCGACAGATCGTGCATCAG
>CBKZAG010000140.1:0-8673 GCA_966692625.1 uncultured Comamonadaceae bacterium | reverse complement strand
ACGTGGTAGCCCACGTAGATGGCCAGCACGAAGATGATGAGGTTGATGAGGACGGGGGATACGGCTTCCACGTTGTCTCCTGTTTATTTGCGCTTGACTTCGCCAGCCTGGGTCATCAGGCAGGCGGCGACGATGTCATCGTCCATGGGCACTTGCACGGCAGTGGCGTCCTTGGGGCAAACGAGCTTGAGGAAGTCGAGCACGTTGCGCGCGTAGAGGCTGGAACTGTCTGCCGCCACCAGGGCGGGCAGGTTGGTCTCGCCGATGATGAAGACACCGTGCTTGTTGACGGTCTTGCCTGCTTCGGTGAGCGGGCAGTTGCCGTCGGAGCCATTGGGGCCCTTGCCTGCGGCAATGTCCACGATCACCGAGCCCGGCTTCATGGACTTGACCATGTCCTCGGTGATGAGCACCGGCGCTGCGCGGCCCGGGATGAGTGCCGTGGAGATGACCACGTCGGCCTGCGCCACGCGCTTGGCCACCTCGGCCTTCTGGCGGTCCAGCCAGCTCTGCGGCATGGGGCGCGCGTAGCCGCCCACACCTTCGGCGGCTTCTTTCTCCTCGGCGGTCTCGTAGGGCACGTCGATGAACTTGGCGCCCAGCGATTCGACCTGCTCCTTCACGCTGGGGCGCACGTCGGACGCTTCGATGACCGCTCCCATGCGCTTGGCGGTGGCAATGGCCTGCAGCCCGGCCACACCCACGCCTAGGATGACCACACGCGCAGCCTTGATGGTGCCCGCCGCCGTCATCAGCATGGGGAACAGGCGCTGGTACTGGTTGGCCGCCATCATCACGGCCTTGTAGCCCGCGATGTTGGCCTGGCTGGAAAGCACGTCCATGCTCTGCGCCCGGGTGGTGCGGGGAGCGGCTTCGAGCGCGAAGCTCGTCAAACCCGCGGCCGCCAGGCGCTGCAGTCCTGCTGAGTCAAAGGGGTTGAGCATGCCCACCAGCGTGGTGCCCGGTTTCATGCGCGCCAGCTCGGTTTCCTCCGGCGCGCGCACTTTCAACACCAATTCAGCGCCCAGCGCGGCATCGGCATCAACGATCTCGGCGCCAGCCGCGCGGTATGCGTCATCGGTGGCACTGGCGGCCACACCTGCGCCGCTTTGCACCAGCACGCGGTGGCCTTGGGCCACCAGCTTCTTAGCCGTTTCGGGCGTGACGGCCACCCGTGTCTCGCCCGCCGCTGTCTCGGCAGGTACGCCTATGAGCATGTGAATCTCCTCGCTCTTGTCCCTTCGGGACGGGTTGTTTGCTTTTCAAGCTTACATGCAAATACCGGGCCCAACCATCACGCAACCGACAGAAAGACCTAAATATAAGAAAACGATAATATTTTGACATCGCTCACTTGTGACGCAACGTCATAATCGGCCGCATGGACACCCGATGGAAACCCAGCGTCACCGTGGCCGCGATCATTGAACGCGACGGCCGCTACCTGCTTGTGGAAGAGCACACCCCCGAAGGCCTGCGACTGAACAACCCGGCAGGTCATCTCGACCCGGGCGAAAGCCCCCTGGACGGCTGCCGCCGCGAGGCCCTGGAAGAAACCACCCACGCCTTCGAGCCCACCGGGCTGGTCGGCATCTACCTCTCCCGCTTCCAACGTCCGGCCACGGGCGAAGACATCACCTACGTGCGCTTCGCCTTCTGCGGCACACTGGGCGACGCCGTTGCTGGCCGCAGCCTGGACCATGGCATCGTGCGTACCGTCTGGCTGACCCCGGACGAAGTGCGTGCCAGCCGCGACCGCCACCGCAGCCCGCTGGTGCTGCAGTGCATGGAAGACCACTTGGCTGGCAGGCGCTACCCCCTCGAACTCATCCACACCGACCCCTCCGTAGCGGCCCTGGGCTGACAGCGGCAACCCCATGGCCACCAAATCCACCATCTTCAAGGCGCACCTGCAGATCGCCGACATCGACCACAACTACTACGCTGACCATGCGCTCACCCTGGCGCGCCACCCCAGCGAGACCGACGAACGCATGATGGTCCGGCTGGCCGCCCTGGCGCTCAACGCCCACGAGTTGCAGGACATGTGCGGCGGCGACGGCACGCTGGCCTTCGGCGCAGGTCTGTCGGACCCTGAAGACCCGGACGCGCACCTGACCGACTTCACCGGCCGCAAGCGGCTGTGGATAGAGGTGGGGCAGCCGGAAGACAAGCCGCTGGCCAAGGCCTGCAGCCAGGCCGACGCCGTGCGGGTGTACGCCTATTCGCACCCTGCCGACATCTGGTGGAAGGGCATTGAAAACAAGCTGAGCCGGCTGGACAAGCTGCAGGTCTGGCGCCTGCCATCCGACGCCAGCCAGTCCCTGGCCGCCATGGCCGAACGCAGCATGCAATTGCAGGCCACCGTGCACGACGGGGTGCTCACCCTGAGCAGCGACCAGGGCAGCGTTTCGCTGGAACCGTTGCGCTGGAAATAAGGTGCATGAAGGCAGAACCCCGCTGCCTCAACTCCCCTTGCGCTTGACCGAACCCGGGGCCTTGCCCTCTTGGTCATGCGCCTTCGCAAAAGTCAAGATCACTTCGCGGATGAGCTTGCGTTGCGCAGGGGGCAACCCCATGAACGCCTCGAAGGTTTCGCGCTCCAGGTAACCCACGCCTTCGTCCCATCGCGCGCGCTGCTCGCGAACGGCATGGCGCACCGCCTCGCCGAACCTCAGCACATCGGGTTCGGTCTTCAACAGCTGGGCCAGCGTCACCAGCTTGTCCTGCTCTGGAATCGCTTCCCCCCGCAACCAGCGTGAAACCGCCTGGAAGGTCACCGACCGGCCCCAGTAGTGCGCGTTGAAATGGTTCAGCAGCACCCCCGGCCTGGGCTCCAGCCCGACGGCCACCATGGCATCGCGCAATCGCTGGGCGAATTCCAGTTTGTCGTTCATGCCCGGAAACTTAATTTTCAGCGACACCTGGGCCGAACTTTCTGTTGTATATTCAGTTAAACAGTTTGTTGAATTTCGGATGAATTCGACCCGTATTGTTGAACAGTTCAAGGTGGCATAGATCACTTTTTGGCCATGAGCCAACCGGACAGGGAGAAGCAAGTCATGCAAAGCCGTCGAACAGCCGCCATGGGCTGGGCGCAATCGCTGGCCGTCATACTGGCAGGAATGGTCTGCATCAGCGGATGGGTGCTCACGCACCAACTCCGGCTCGAAGGGCGCCTGCACGACATCGCCACACAAGAAGCCCACATCGGCATCCTGCTCAACCACATGCATCGCGACGTACAGACCCTGTACCGCATCTGGCCACCACACCACAGGGGCCGCGAATCAATGCAAGAACACCTCATCAATGCCCTGGATCACTCCAACGTCCTGCTTCAATCGCTCAAACAGGCAACGGCAGGCATGAACCTCGAGGCCCCCCTGCATGATCTGGCCCAGGCCATGGACGACACGAAAGCGGCTGCACTGGCGTCGCCCGTCAACGAATCATTGGCCTCCTGGCGCCAAGCACTGGACAACGTTGACAAGGCCTACAGGCAAGCCATTGCGTCTGCCCGGCAAGCCTCGGTGCAGGGATACGCCCTGGCCCACCGTGTTCTGATGTTCACGCTGTTGCTGGAATTCGCGCTCGTGGCCTTCGTGGTCTGGTTGGGCTCGCCCCCAGTGGAGTCGCACCACACCCCCTCCCGCCGCTGAGCAAGAGCCGCCCGCTCTCATCGAGCCCCCACGCTTCGCTGCTCCCCGAGGGGGCTTTCGTCGCCTTGGGGCGGCCCGGCGGCGACTCAGCCACTCAAGCCACGGCCTGGGCCAGTGCCGCCAGCGCGGCCGTTTCTGCACGCAGCACGCGCGGCCCCAGGCTGACGGGCACGAAGCCCCGCGTCAACAGCGCGTCTTCCTCCGCCGCACTCAGGCCACCTTCGGGGCCGTTCACCAGCCACACGGGCACCCCGGGTTCCGCTGGCCAAGCAGCTGTGAGTGGCTTGCTGCCTGCCGCCAGCGACAGCACACCGCGCCACGCTTCTTGCGCCCAGGCCGCTTCGCGCAGCCAGGCATCCAGCGTGCGCACCGGGTAGATGCGTGGCACGCGGTTGCCGCCGCATTGCTCGCAGGCGCTCACGGCCACGGCCTGCCAGTGCGCCACCTTCTTCTCGGCCCGCTCATCCTTCAGCCGCAACACGCTGCGCTCGGTCATCAGCGGCTGGATGCTCGCCACGCCGAGTTCGGTGGCTTTTTCCACCAGCCAGTCCATGCGTTCGTTGGCGGGCATGCCCACGGCCACGTGCACGGCGCGGCGCGGCTCACGGTCACTGGCGTGGTGCGCGCCCACCCGCACCTCCACGCTGCTGCGGCCCATGCGCAGCACGGTGGCCTCATACTCACCACCGGCCAGCGGGTCGCCAAACAGGGTGATGGCGTCGCCCGGCTGCAGGCGCAGCACCTGCACGTGACGGGCACCCTCTGGCGTCAGCGCCAGCTCCAGGCCGGGCTGCAGGGGTTCGGGGTAATGGATGCGCGGCATGCCTGCAAGCTCACACGCGGCCGTAGGCAAAACCCGAAGCCGACTCCCAGCCCTCGACCTTGTCGATCAGGCGCAACAGCGGGGCCAGTTCGCGGTAGCGCAGGGCGGTGCTGCGGATGTAAAGAATGAAACGCGGTGCGTCGGCCAGGTACTTGGGCTTGCCGTCGCGCAAGGTGAGGCGCGCGAAGATGCCCGCCACCTTCAGGTGCCGCTGCAGCCCCATCCATTCCACGGCGCGGTAAAAGGCGCCAAAGTCCTCGCTCCAGCCCTCAAAGTCCATCAACCCCGCCTTGCGCGCCTGTTCCCAGTAGCGAATGGTCACGTCCAGCACCATGTCCTCCTCCCAGGTCAGGAAGGCGTCGCGCATCAGGCTGGCGATGTCATAGGTGATGGGCCCGTGCACCGCGTCCTGGAAGTCAAGCACGGTCAGGCGCTGGTTGGTGTCCTCGGCGCGCGGCAGCATCAGATTGCGGGGCATGAAATCCCGGTGCACGAAGACGCTGGGCGCCGCCAGGTTGCGCTGAACGATGAGCGAAAAGGTCTTGGCCAGGGTGTCGCGCATGGTGTCGTCCAGCACCAGGCCCTTGTGCTTTTCCAGGTACCAGTCGGGGAAGAGCTGCAGTTCGCGGCGCAACAGGGCTTCGTCGTAGGCAGGCAGCACACCGGGCTTCGATGCCTTCTGCCAGTCCAGCAAGGCGGCGGTGGCGTCACGGAAGTAAGGCTGCGCGGGCGCGGCCCGTTCAGGGTCGAGCACGTCCAGCAAGGTGCGTTCGCCCACATCTTCCAGCAGCATGAAGCCTTGCGGTTCGTCCCAGGCCAGGATGGCGGGCACCCGCACACCGGCGTCGCGCAGCAGGCCGGCCACCTTCACAAAAGGCTTGCAATCCTCCTTGTCAGGGGGCGCGTCCATGACGATCAGGCTGCCGCCTGCAGCCCGGTCCACACGCAGGTAGCGGCGAAAACTCGCGTCGGCCGAGGCGGGGCGAACGCTGCCGGGCACCAGGCCATGCGCAGCGGTCTGCGTGGCCAGCCAGTCCAGAAAAGCGGCTTCGCGCTTCGGATCGGACCAGACGACGGCGGGCTGAAATGAGGAGGACGGCATGAAAGGAAGGCAGGAAGTTGAGGCTGCAGAACCCTGGGTGGGGCTCGTGGATAATGGCAGCCTATTCTACGAACGTGTCCGGCACAGGCCGGGCGCGCCGGAGTTCCCTGCCCTTGAAACCTCCTGTTTCCGCGCCTTCACTGCCCAAACCCCTGGCCAGCCTATGGTGGCCGTGCCGAGCCGCGCCCCGGCCTTTGTGGTGGTGGCTGGGCGTGACGGCCTGGCCCGCCGCCGCACTGGCGCAGAGCGACCTGCCCCTGCAGCGCGGCGAGCTGCCGCTGACCATGAGCACGCTGCTGCAGGACAAGCTCCCGCCCAGCGTGGCATCGCAAGCGCCCACCTTCGTGTCCGGCGAACGCATCTCGGGCAAGACGGATGTCAACACCATCGTCGAAGGCCAGGCAGAGCTGCGCCGCCACGACACGGTGGTCCGGGCAGAACGGCTGGAACACTTCCAGGCCAGCGACACCGTAGAGGCCAAAGGCAACGTCCGCATCAACCGGCTGGGCAACATCTACGAAGGGCCGGAACTCAAGCTGAAGCTGGACACCTTCGAGGGCCACTTCGAGCAACCGCGTTTTTCCATCCTGCGCAATGGCGGACAGGGCGAAGCCAGCCGGCTGGACTTCCTGGGCGAAGACCGCGCGGTGGCCCATGACGCGCGCTACACCACCTGCCCGCGTCCGGGGCTGAGCCGTTCACGCCCCGACTGGGAGGTGCGTGCCAGCCGTATCGAGTTCGACAACCTGGAAGACACAGGCACCGCCACCAACGGCGTGCTGTACTTCAAGGGCGTGCCCCTGCTGGCGTCGCCCTACGCGAGCTTTCCTTTGTCGGACCGGCGCAAGTCGGGCATGCTGCCACCCACCATCAACCTGGACGCGCAAAGCGGTCTGGAACTGACGGTTCCGTATTACCTGAACCTGGCCCCAAACCGCGACGCCACCCTCTACCCCACGCTGATGACCAAGCGCGGCCTGGATCTGGGTGGCGAGTTCCGTTACCTGGAGCGGGATTACGAGGGCCGCTTGCGTGCGTCCTTCATGGACAACGACAAGCTGCGCGACCGCGACCGCTGGGCTTCCTCGCTGCAGCACCAGCAGGCGTTGGGCCAACTCGGCCAGGGGCGGCTCGGCCTGAACTTGAACCTGAACCGGGTGAGCGACGACAACTACTGGCGCGACTTCCCCCGCACCAGCACCTCGCTGACCCAGCGCCTGCTGCCCAGCGACGCCACCTTGTCGTGGAACGCGGGGCCGTGGTCGCTCGCGCTGGGCGCCTACCAGTGGCAGACGCTGCAGGACCCCGACAGCCCCATCACCCCGCCGTACGATCGCGTCCCATCGCTGACCGCCAACTACCGGCCCAGGGCCTTCTCCATCGGCGGCTCGGAGGGCTGGCAATGGTCGCTGCAAACGAACCTCACCCGTTTCGAAAGCAGCCGCGCCCTGACCCTGTGGAACGGTTCCAGTTCGGACCAGACCACCAACGTCAACGGCTCGCGCGCACTGGCCATCGCCCAGTTCGGCAAAACCTGGCAGGCCCCGGGGTGGTACATCAAGCCAGGCGTTCAACTGCACATGCGCCAGTACGACTTCGACCAGTCGCTGGGCAATGGCCGAAAGACCATGAGCTATGCACTGCCCACGCTCAGCCTGGACAGCGGCCTGGTCTTCGAACGCGACACCAGCATCTTCGGCCGCAGCTTCCTGCAAACGCTGGAACCGCGCATCTTCTACAGCCACACGCCGTACCGCGACCAAAGCTACCTGCCCAACTACGACAGCGCCGCGTACGACTTCAACCTGGCGACAATCTTCACCGCCAACCCCTATGGCGGCAGTGACCGCATTGCCGACGTGCATGCGCTCACCGTGGGTGCCACCACACGGTTGATCCACCCGGACACAGGCTCTGAAATCCTCAGCCTGGGCGTGGCTCAGCGGCTGCGCGTAGACGATCAACGGGTGACCCTGCCCAACGAAAAACCGCCGACCGAGCGCTTCAGCGACATCCTCTTTGGCGGCCGCCTGCAGTGGAACCCGCAATGGACCTTCAACGGCACGGTGCAGTACAACCCCAAGACCGGTCAGTCCGAACGCACGACGCTGGGCGCCCGCTACCAGCCTGGCAACTACCGCGTGCTCAACGCCAACTACCGCGTGCAGCGCAACGTCAGCGAACAGATTGACCTGAGCTGGCAGTGGCCGCTGAGCGACATCTTCGGTGGCCCCACCGCCGACCTCGGCCCCGGTAGAGGCCTGGGCCCGCACCAGTGGTACACCGTTGGACGCGTGAACTACAGCATGCAGGACCGCAAGATCGTGGACCTGGTCGCGGGTCTGGAATACGACGCCGGCTGCTGGATCGGGCGCATCGTGCTGGAGCGCCTGCAACAGAGCCGCAGCGACGCCAACCAGCGCATCCTGTTCCAGCTGGAGTTTGTCGGCTTCTCGCGCATCGGATCCAACCCGCTGCAGACACTGCGCGACAACGTGCCGCGCTACCAGTACCTGCGTGAAAACACCATCACACCCAGCCGTTTCGAGCGCTATGAATAAGACCACCCTGCTGACCGCCGCCTTGCTGCTGGCCCTGGGCTCATCGACCCATGCGCAATCCCTGCGCCTGGGCAACACCACACTGGGTGCGGGCAACGCCAGCGCGTCAGCTCAACGCGGCGCGGACCACATCGTCGCGCTGGTCAACTCCGAACCCATCACCAACAACGAGGTGCGTGCGCGGCTGGCCCGCGTCGAAGCACCGTCGGGGCCGGACGCCCCCTCGCGCGAAGAACTCGCCCGCCAGGTGCTGGAACGCCTCATCGTTGAAAAAACCCAGCTGCAATGGGCCAAAGAAATCGGCGTGAAGGTGGAGGACAGCGCACTGACCCAGGCCGAAGAGAGCGTGGCGCGCCAGAACCGCCTGACCGTGCCCCAGTTGCACGAACGGCTCAAGGCCATGAACGTTCCCCTGGCACAGTTCCGCGCCAACCTGCGCGACGAGCTGCTGCTGCAACTGGTGCGCGAGCGCGAGGTGGACAACCGTGTGCGCGTGAGCGAACAGGACATCGACGCCTACCTGCG
>CBKZAG010000139.1:0-8714 GCA_966692625.1 uncultured Comamonadaceae bacterium | reverse complement strand
CCAGCGGCTGGACCGTGTTGGCGCCGCCGCCCGCGCGGTGCTGGCCCAACTCACCCCCCTGGCCGGGCCGGCCCAAGCCCTGCCCGGGCCGTTGGGGCGTCACCAGGTAGTGGGTGCCATCCGGCGCTTGCTGCTGGCAGCAGCCGACAGCGCGCCCTTGCTGCTGCTGGCAGACGACGTTCACTTGGCCGAAGACGCCGACGTGGACGTGCTGATGCAGCTTGCAGTGGCGGGGCCACCGGTCTGTCTGCTGATGACCTTGCGCCCGCCGCCAGACGGCTCGGCGCTGGCGCGAGGCATCAGTCGGCTCCAACGCGCTGGCGCGCTGCAACTGCTGGATGTTCAACCGCTGGGCGCCGACGAGTCGCGCCGCCTGGTGGAGCGCTCGGTGCCCTCACCGGTGGCAGACGAGGTGCTCGGGCACATCGTGGCAGCGGCGCAGGGCAACCCGTTCGCCGCCATCGAACTGGCGCGCTGTGCGGCGGCCAGCGCTGGCGGGTCCATGCCCGCCAGCACAGCAGAAGCCATTGCCCGGCGCCTGTGCGATGTTGACGGGGCGGCGCAGGCGTTTCTCGGCTGGCTGGCGCTCAGCGGTGAAACGGTGGAGCCTGCCACCCTGGAGCCTATGGCCGCTCTGGCGCAAGCGCCTGCCTTTGCCGCCATTGATGCGGCGCTGGCGGCGGGCGTGCTGGTCGTGGCAGAGGGGCGTTACCGTTTTCGACACGAACTGGTCCGGCAGGCCCTCATCGGGCAGATACCTCCGCATCAGCGCCTGAAGATGCACCGGGCGCTGGCGGCGCTGTTGAGCGATCTGGGCGCCGCGCCGGGCACCGTTGCCCAACACTGGCTCGCGGGCGGCCAGCCCCGCGAGGCGGTGCCCTGGCTGCTGGCGGGTGCGCGCGAGGCCATGCGCCTTGCAGCCTTCGCGGACGCCCTGCATCTGCTCGCGCCCCTCCTGGAGCGTGAGCCGCAACACCCCGAAGCGCTGCGCCTGCGCGCCGAGGCGCTGGACGCCCAGGGCGACCCTGCGGCCTTGTTTGCCTACCGGCTGGCGGCGTCCGTGGCCAACGCGCCCGACAGCCACGACCTGCGGGCCAAGGCCGCGTTGGCCCAGGTCAAGCTGGGCGACCCCAAGGGCGCTTTGCTCGCGCTGGAGGGGGTGAAGCCCGTATCTGTAGAAGGGCGCTTGTGCGAAGCCTTGGCCTGGAGCGGTGCGGCCGCCCTGGGCGTGGCCGACCCCGCCGTCGGCACCGCCAAATCAGCCGTGGCGCGCAGGCTGGCGCTGGAAACCGGGGACACCACGTCGCTGGTGATCGCATCGTGGGCGCAGGCCGCCGCTGCCCATGCGCGCGGCGAACTGCACCGCAGCGTCTGGGCCGATCTGCACGAGACCAGCCATGTGCCTCACCTGGCCTTGCGGGTGTTCGATGGGCACCTCTGCATCACCCAGCGCTTCCTCTATGGCGCGCGGCCTTACGCGGAGGTGATTGCCTTCGCCGATGCCATTGCCACCGAAGCGCAGCGGCTGGGCGCCGCGCGCGGGCAGGCCTTCGGCACCACCTTGCGCGGTGAGGCTGAGTTGTTGTCCGGGGACCTGGTCTCAGCAAAAGAGCATCTGCGTGAAGGGGCGCGTTTGCACCGTGCCATCAGCGGGCCCGTGGGCGAGGCCTTGTCGTTACAGCGCCTGGCGGAACTGGCGCTGCACGAGGGCAGGCGTGAAGAAGCGCGCGCTCTCATCGACGATGCGCTCGACATTGCCCGCCAGACCGACATCGGCTTCCACCTGCTGGACCGCATCTACGGCACGAGGATCAACCTCCATGCCGACGACCCCGCCGCAGCCTTGCACGTGATGGAGGACGCCAGCGAGTCCGTGCGCGGCCCTCTGGAAACATGCCCGGGGTGCCGCATCACCTTCGCCGTGCCCGCTGCCATAGCAGCCGCCCGGGCGGGCGAAGTTGAACTGGCGCAGAAGCACGAGGCGCAGTGTGCCTACCTGGCCGATGTGGTGATGCGTCTGCCCGCCTGGCATGCCGCCCACGAAGAGGTGCTGGGCCACATCGAATCCGCGCGGGAGGTGGGCAGCCATGAGGCCCTGCGCCGCTTCAAGGCGGCGGCGCAAGGCTTCCGGCAGGCGGGCCAACCGTTGGATGCGGCCCGCTGTGAGCGGCTCAGCGGGTGAGCAGGCTTCCCAGGTCAAACGCGCTGTCGGCGGCCTGCTCCGCAGTGGGTGATACCCCGGCGTCAAGCAGCTTGCGCGCCTGCAGGTGGTCCTTGGTGGCGTTCACGCTGTCCACGGCCAGCAGTTTGTCGCCCTGGTAGTGGTAGATGCTGAAGCTGCCGCTGGCCAAGTCGCCGCGCACCGCCCACCGGTCCGCGCCGCCGGAGAGGCCCGCCATCTGCAGCTTCTTGTCGTACTGGTCGCTCCAGAACCACGGGGTGGCGGTGAATGGGCGTTCCTGCCCCAGCACGGCGGCGGCCACGCTTTTGCCCTGCTCGGTGGCGTTCTGTACCGACTCCAGCCGCAGCAGCGTGCCGTCAACCAGGCGGCGGGCTGTGCAGTCGCCAGCGGCAAAGATGCGCGTGTCGCCGGTGCGGCCGCAGGCGTCCACCACAATGCCGCGTTCGCAAGCCAGCCCGGCGGCCTGTGCCAGCCCGTCGTTGGCCTGCACGCCTATGCCCACCACCACCAGCCCCGCAGGCACCAATGTGCCATCGGCCAGGCGCACACCCGCCACCTCGCCGCTGGCCTCCGTTTCAATGGCGGCAATGCGTGCGTCCAGCACCAGTTGCACGCCATGGCTGCGGTGCAGTTCGGCGTACCAGTCCGACAGCATGGGCGCCAGCACGCGGCCCAGCAGGCGCGGTGCGGCTTCCAGCACGGTCACGGCCAGCCCCTTCTTGCGGGCGGTGGCGGCCACCTCCAAGCCAATGAAGCCGCCGCCGATCACCACCACCGGCTGTTGCGCTGCCAGGCAGGCGGCCATGCGCTCGGCAATGGCTGAGGCATCGTCCTTGCCGCGCAGGGCCAGCACGCCGGGCGCATCACCTCCAGGCAGTGGCAACGCGCGCGGGGTGGCGCCGGTGGCCAGCACCAGCGCGCCATAGGGCAGGGCGCTGCCATCGGCCAGTTGCAGTTGGTGTGCGGCACGATCAATGGCAGCCACATGCACGCCAGTGCGCAGGTCTATGCCCTTGCGGGCCAGCATCTCGGGCGCGCGCATCACCAGCTGTGCGGCGTCCATCTCGCCCGCCAGCCAGGCTTTGGACAAAGGCGGGCGGTGGTAGGGGCCGTGCGGTTCATCACCCAGCAGGGTGATGGGGCCGGTGTAGCCGCCGCTGCGCAGGGCCTCGGCGGTCTGCACGCCAGCCTGGCCTGCGCCCACGATCACCACGCTCTCTGGGGTGGGGGTGTCCGCGCTGACGTCGGAGTTCATGGCCGCGTCACTCCTGCGTTTCGGGCAGTTGCAGCATCAGCCCTTCCAGCAGCGGCGAAGCCTTGATCTGGCAGGCCAGGCGGCTGTTGGGGCGGCGCTCTGCCGCCACGTTGGCCAGCATGTCCAGCTCGTTTTCCGAAGGCGGGGGCAGGCTGCCCAGGCGGGCTTCGTCCACGTAGCAGTGGCAGGTGGCACAGGCGCAAGAGCCGCCGCACTCGCCCAGAATGCCCTCAATGCCGTTGGCAATGGCGCCCTGCATGAGGTTCCAGCCGTCGGGCAGGGACACGGTGGTGGCTTGGCCAGAGGCCTCTACGTAGGTGATGTTCGTCATGGGCGTTTCCTCGTCTCGGGTAGCGTTTCAGCCTGCGGCCAGTTGCAGCACCAGCGGGCTGCGGAAGGTGGACGAAGGCATCCAGGGCAGTTGGTCGGCCACGCGGCGGTACTCGGGCACCACCTTGTGGAATTCCTCGAAGGCGATCTTCACCGCCAGGCGGGCAATGGCCGTTCCCAGGCAGGCGTGCACCCCGCCGCCAAAGCCCAGGTGGCCGCGCGGCTTGCGGGTGATGTCGTATGCGTCCGGGTTGGGGAACTGGCGCTCGTCGCGGTTGCCCGAGCCATAGGCCAGGCACACAAAGTCGCCTTCCTTCATGGTCTGGCCGTGCAGCGTCACGTCCTTCATCAGGCGGCGGCGGAAGCGCTGGGCCGATGTGTTGTAGCGCAGGCTTTCCTCAATCGCGTCGGGCAACAGCTCCGGGTCATTCACCACGGCGCGGCGCGCTTCGTCAAAGGTCGCCAGGTTGTAGGCGAACATCATCATGAAGCCGCCCAGCGACTCCACGCCCGCCATGATCAGAGTGGTCGTGGTCAGCAGCACTTCGCGCTCGTCCAAGCGGTCGCCGTCGATCTCGGCCTGGGCAAAGTGGCTGATCAGGTCGTTGCGGGGGTCGGCGCGGCGCATGGCAATCACCTTGCTCGCGTAGTCCTGCATCCAGTTGTAGGCGGCAATGTGCTCGGGGCCCTTGGTGCGGGTGCGCGAATCGCTCTGCACCATCAGCACGGCGTTGTCGCGCACGGTCTGCTCGTCCACGATGGCCTCGTCGCCCATGGGCAGGCCCAGCGCGGCCATCAGCACCTTCACCGTGAACTGCGAGGACACGTCTTTGAAGTCGAACTGTTTCACACCCTGCAACTGCCCGAACACCTGCTGCGCCACGGCGCGGATGGGCTCTTCCAGGGCCAGCAGGTTGCGCTTCATGAAGGCATGCTGGATCAGGCCGCGCAGGCGGTCGTGGCGCGGTGGGTCGGAGCTGCCCAGGGTGGCTCCGGCGCGGCCGGGCAATTCCGTCATCAGGTTGCCGCTCGCGCTGGAATAGGTCTGCCAGTCCTGCCCGGCGGTCACGATGTCGGCGTAGCGCGACAGCACCCACATCTGCGCTTCGGAACTCCAGAAGCAGGGGAACTCGTCGCGCAGGCGCTTGTAGTAGGGGAAGGGGTCCGCGTCAACGGCGGGGGAATAGGGGTCGAAGCTGAAAGGCGTCATGCGTTGTCTCCGTGAGTGGTTCGCGACGACGAACTGTAGGCTCGCCAGCGAACAAAGACACTGCAATAATCATGGTAAAAGCTTGTACTTTTCGATCAAGTTGATTTCGGCATGCCCATCCCAGTCTCTGCACCCACACACCGCCCAGGCTCGGCCATTCCCAGCTTTGCCCTCTATGGCGAAGCCGCCACGCTGGGGCAGGAAATGCTGCATATCGAAGAGGTGCAGTCCCGCAGCCGCCTCTACCACTGGGAGATCCAGCCACACGTGCACCACGGCCTGTACCAGGTGCTCTGGCTCTACCGCGGCCAGGCCCAGGTGGCGCTGGACGAATGGACCGCCGAGGTGGCAGGGCCTGCGGCCATCGTGGTGCCGCCAGGGGTGGTACATGGCTTTCACTTTGCGCCCGACACCGACGGTCTGGTACTCACGCTGAGCGCCCGTTTTCTGGTCGAAGGCGAGTTCCAATCGGTGGGCGAAGCCTTCCGTGTGTTGTTTGCTGCGCCTGGCATCTTGCACTTTACGCCGCAGGACGGTGTGACGCAGCGGCTTGATGCCCTGTTCCGCGAGCTGACGCAGGAGTTCCTGTGGCCCGGCTCGGGGGACTCGCCGGTGGTGCTATGGCTGGCGCGGGCCGTGGTGTGGCGGCTGTCACAGGCCAGCGCCCAGGGGCGCCAGGCCGGGCAGGGGGAACGGGCACACCGCCACCAGGCGCTCTTCACGCGCTTCCTGCTGCTGGTGGAACAGCACTTTCTGGAGCACTGGCCGCTGGAACGTTACGCCTCGCGCCTGGGCCTGTCCACCCAGCGCCTCAATCGGCTGGTGCGTGCCGAAAGCGGCCGCAGCGCGCTGGAGCTGGTGCACGAACGCCTGACCCGCGAGGCCTGCCGCCGCCTTGTCTACATCGCAGCGCCTGCGGCAAGCCTGGCGGCAGAGCTGGGCTTCGATGACCCGGCCTACTTCTCGCGTTTCTTCAAGCGCCGCACCGGCCTCAGCCCACAGCAGTACCGGCAGGCGCACCGCGCGCAGGGCTGACGGCCTGCGGCACCAGCGCCTCCAGCTCACCGCGCAGCCAGCGGTGGGCCGGGTCGTGCTGGTGCCGCATGTGCCAGATCAGGTACATGGGCATGGCGGGGCAGGGCACAGGCACCGGCGCGCTGGCCAGCCCGCGCAGCAAGTGCAGGCGCAGCAGGCCAGGCGCGGTGGCCAGCAGGTCGCTGCCCTGCAAAAAAGACGGCAGCCCCGCAAAGCCCGGCACCATCACCCTAAAGCGCCGCTGCACGCCCTTTGCGGCCAGCCACTGGTCCAGGTCCAGCGAGCGGCGCGGCTCATACACCACGGTGGCATGGTCGGCGGCCAGGTATTCGCTGGCGTCCCTGGGGGCCTGGCGCACGGCGGGGTCGTAAAACACCCGGTATTCATCCTCGAACAGGCGCTTTTGCACAATGTCCGCGCCATCCGGCGGGCGCGGGCTGATCACCAACTGGCAGTGTTCGTGGCGCAGCATCTCCAGGCTGGGCACGTCCGATGGAATCACCCGCAGGCTCAAGCCGGGCGCTGCCTGGCGCAGGCGGGCCATGAGCGAGGGCAGCAGCACGTCGCGCTGGAAGTCGTTGGCGGCGATGGTGAAGGTGGTTTCCCAGCGCGCAGGGTCAAACGCACCCGACATGGCAAAACGCTCCAGCGCTGCCAGCAACTCACGGGCCTGCGGTGCCAAAGCCTCGGCACGTGCCGTGGCCACAATGCCCCGGCCGGATTTCACGAACAGCGGGTCGCCCACGATCTCGCGCAACTTGTCCAGCAGGTGGCTCACCGCCGACTGCGTCACCCCCAGCCGCTGCGCCGCACCCGTCACCGAACCTGCCTCCACCACCGTTACCAGCAGGCGCAGCAGGTTCGCATCCAAATCTGACCAATCGACTTTACTCATGAGTCATATGATGATTCATCTGTTTATCTTGGTCAAACGTTTCGGAATACTCGCGGCCGAAACACAACCAACAGGAGCCAAACGTGACCACCACCATCCCGGGCACCACGCCGTTCGACGGCGACATGGCCAAGAAGGGCTATGCCCTGAACAAGATGTGCTTCTCCTTCAACGACAAGGCCAACCGCGAGGCCTTTGTGGCCGACCCCGAGGCCTACATGAAGAAGTTCCAGCTGAATGAAGAGCAGGCCGCTGCCATCCGTTCCAAGCAGGTACTGGCGCTGCTGGACGCAGGCGGCAACGCCTATTACCTGGCCAAGTTCGCAGGCATCTTCGGGCTGAACATGCAAGACATTGGCGCCCAGCAGACAGGCACCACCAAGGAAGCCTTCATGGCCAAGCTGGTGGCCGCCAACCAGCAACCCGACTGGCAAGCCGCCGCACAAAAGTAAACAGCAGGAGCACACACATGGCACAACTCATCGGTGGCCTGGCCACATCCCACATCCCCGCCATTGGCGGCGCCATCGCCAAGGGTCTGCAGAACGACCCCTACTGGAAACCCTTCTTCGACGGCTTCCCGCCCATCCACGACTGGCTGGGCAAGGTCAAGCCCGACGTGCTCGTGGTCTTCTACAACGACCACGGCCTCAACTTCTTCCTCGACAAGATGCCCACCTTTGCCGTGGGCGCAGCGGCTGAATACAACAACGCCGACGAAGGCTGGGGCATTCCCACGCTGCCGCCGGTGGCAGGCTGCCCCGAACTGTCCTGGCACATCATCAACCAGCTCATCGCCAAGGAATTCGACATCGTCACCTGCCAGGAAATGCTGGTGGACCATGCCTGCACGCTGCCGCTCAAGCTCTTCTGGCCGAACGATGCCGTGGCCCCCGTGCAGATCGTGCCCATCGACATCAACACCGTGCAGTTCCCGCTGCCCACCGCCAAGCGTGTGTACAAGCTGGGCAAGGCCGTGGGCGAAGCCATCCAGTCGTGGAACAGCGACAAGCGCGTGGCTGTCATGGCCACGGGCGGCCTGAGCCACCAGCTCGAAGGCGAACGCGCTGGCTTCATCAACAAGGCGTTCGACCAGCAGTTCCTGGAAAGCATGGTGTCCAACCCCGAATGGGCCACCCAGTTCAGCGATCTGGAACTGGTGGAAAAAGCAGGCACCCAGGGCGTTGAGCTGCTGATGTGGCTGGCCATGCGTGGTGCGCTCACCACAGCGGGCGCAGGCGTGCGCAAAGTGCACAGCAACTACCACATCCCCATCTCCAACACAGCCACGGGCGTGCTGGCGCTGGAAACGCTGGCTTGATGCGGCGATAAGCCAATCTGCTGGAACTAGAATGCGGCGAGAGGAAACCACGACACACTCCGCCGCCACATGTCTCCAGAGGCCCGCGCCCGCCAAACCATAGACGCGCTGCTCACAGCAGCCGGTTGGCATGTGTGCGATGTGGCCAGCGCCAACCTCAGGGCTGCCACGGGCGTCGCCATCCGCGAATTCCCGCTCAACGCCGGCCACGGCTTTGCCGACTACCTGCTCTACGTCAACGGCAAGGCCTGTGGCGTCATCGAAGCCAAGAAAGAAGGCGCCACCCTCAGCGGGGTGGAGGTGCAAAGCGCCCGCTACGCCCAGGGCTTGCCGCCGGGCCTGCCCGCGTGGCGGCGCCCGCTGCCCTTCGTGTTCGAGTCCACCGGGGTGGAAACCCGCTTCACCAACGGGCTGGATCCGCAACCCCGTGCCCGCCCGGTGTTCGCCTTCTTCCGGCCCGAACTGCTGGTGCAGTGGTTGACCTAT
>CBKZAG010000138.1:0-8733 GCA_966692625.1 uncultured Comamonadaceae bacterium | reverse complement strand
GCCATCATCGGCATCAGCTCCATCCACCTGCTCAAGACTTTCATCAACGCCGCCAACTACACCGACAAGGTGCTGATGTGGCAGACGCTCATCCACATCGCCTTCCTGCTCAGTGCCATGGCCATTGCCTTCACGGACAAGCTGTTGCACCAGACTGGCGGCGACGAACACTGATTCCCGGTACATCACGTAGAGAAAGACTCCCACCATGACCGCCATCAAACAGGAAGACCTGATCCAGTCCATCGCCGACGCGTTTCAGTACATCAGCTTCTACCACCCGCTCGACTACATCAAGGCGCTGGGCGAGGCCTACGAGCGTGAGCAAAGCCCTGCCGCCAAGGACGCGATCGCGCAGATCCTGACCAACTCCCGCATGGCGGCCGAAGGCCACCGCCCGATCTGCCAGGACACGGGCATTGCCGTGGTGTTCCTGAAAGTGGGCATGAACGTAACCTGGCCCGACGCCACCATGAGCGTGCAGGACATGATCAACGAAGGCGTGCGCCGCGCCTACCTGAACCCGGACAACCCGCTGCGCGCTTCGGTGCTGGCCGACCCGGCTGGCGCCCGCAAGAACACCAAGGACAACACCCCTGCGGTGGTGCATTACGAAATCGTCCCGGGCGACCACGTGGAGGTGATCTGCGCGGCCAAGGGCGGCGGCTCGGAAAACAAGTCTAAGTTCTACGCGCTCAACCCGTCGGACTCCATCGTGGACTGGGTGCTGAAGACCGTGCCGACCATGGGCGCTGGCTGGTGCCCGCCCGGCATCCTGGGCATCGGCATCGGCGGCACGCCCGAGAAGGCACTGCTGCTGGCCAAGGAGTCGCTGATGGCGCCGGTGGACATCCACGAGCTGATCGACAAGAAGAAGTCTGGCGCCGCGCTGAGCCGCGTGGAAGAACTGCGCCTGGAACTGTACGAAAAGGTGAACGCCCTGGGCATTGGCGCGCAGGGCCTGGGCGGCCTGACGACCGTGGTGGACGTGAAGATCATGGACTACCCGACGCACGCAGCATCGCTGCCTGTGGCCATGATCCCGAACTGCGCGGCCACCCGCCACGTGCACTTTCACCTGGACGGCACGGGCCCGGCCACGCTGGAGCCACCCAAGCTGGAAGACTGGCCTGCCGTGACCTGGACCGCCGACACCAAGAGTGCCACCCGCGTGAACCTGGACACGCTGACCAAGGAAGAAGTTGCCAGCTGGAAGGTGGGGCAGAAGCTGCTGCTCAACGGCAAGATGCTGACCGGGCGCGACGCCGCGCACAAGCGCATTGCCGACATGCTGGCCAAGGGCGAGAAGCTGCCGGTGGACTTCACCAACCGCGTGATTTACTACGTGGGCCCGGTGGACCCGGTACGCGACGAAGTGGTGGGCCCGGCCGGCCCGACCACCGCCACCCGCATGGACAAGTTCACCCGCATGATGCTGGAGAAGACCGGCCTCATTTCCATGATCGGCAAGTCCGAGCGCGGGCCGGTGGCGATCGAGGCCATCAAGGACAACCAGAGCGCCTACCTGATGGCCGTGGGCGGTTCCGCCTACCTGGTGGCCAAGGCCATCAAGGCCGCCAAGGTGGTGGGCTTTGAAGACCTGGGCATGGAAGCCATCTACGAATTCGACGTGCAGGACATGCCCGTGACCGTGGCCGTGGACTCCACCGGCAACAACGTGCACGAAAGCGGCCCTGCCGAATGGGGCAAGCGCATTGCCAGCGGTGAGTTCAAGGGCATTGCCGTGACGGCTGACTGAGCCAGACGAGGAGCGCCCCTCCCCGAGGGGGCACTGTAGCAAAAAGCCCCTGGTGGATGCCAAGGGCTTTTTGTTTATTGGATGGGGTCAGTGCAGATGACGGGGCTTGCGCGGGCCGCCGTGGCCACCTGCCGGGCCGGAACCACCCCTTGGGGGGCGCCCAAGCTGCATGGAGTTGACCAAGGCGTCAAACCGGTTGGTGAAAAGGCGGTCGATGGCGACCACCACCTCGCCCAGCTCGGAAGCGTCGAAGTGACGCTCCATCAGGTGCACCACGTCCTGCACCAGCATGTCGCGCTGCACCTGCATGATGGCCGCAGGCGTAGGACCGACAAAGCACATGACGAAATCGTCGCGGGCCTCGGTATCGGGCGAGGCGTCTTCCTCGTCGAACTCCAGGTCGTAGAAGGAGACCTCGATGGGCGCACCGGCTGCAGCAATGTCGTTCAGGCTCATGCAGGCCTCGTCAACCGCCAGGCGGAAGTCCTCGTCGCCTTCGACGGTCCAGCACAGTTGCAGCAGGTGTTCCTTGGGATCGAAGCGGATGCCGGGTTCGTCCTCGTAGGCGCTGGGAGCTGCGTCCACCAGAGAGCGGGCGCCCGTGTATTGCCACAGAGGCTTGAGAGCCTCCTGGATCTGGGCGTAGTCCACATCGTCGCGCAAACGGACGTCACCGTGGACGTGGATCTCAAAAGGCGGGGTGAAGTGGCTCATGGTGTTGCTTTCGGGTGTGCGCTGCAGGCGCGGTCCTGCCCTTCTCGACAGGTTGTGATTGTAGTTCCTGCGGTCGGGCATGGGTCGGTACAATGCCAGCCCTGGGCTGCGCGGGTGACGGAACAGGTAGACGTAGCGGACTTAAAATCCGCCGCCGCAAGGCGTACGGGTTCGAGTCCCGTCCCGCGCACCAGTCTCTGGGATCAACGCCCGGCAAGCAGCGCTTCGTAGGCCTGCCGTGTTTGCGGCGACACAGACTCCAGCACCTGCTGGTACGACGTTTTGTGCCGCGCCAGCAGGCGTGCAGACGCCACGGTGCGCGATTTGCAGAACCAGTGGCAGGTGTGCTGCATCAGGTACAGCTCGGCCGACAACATGTAGGCCTTGGCCTTGGGCGCCAACCCGCTGCGATTGGCCACCACCCCGGCGATGCCCCGTGCGTGCAGGGCCAGCATTTCCCGCAGGTCAATGGTGGATCGTGGCAGCCAGCGGTCGATGTAGGGTACCGCCACCTTGCAGACCCTGGCCTGCTCGGGTGAAACGCGCGAAAACTCCTGCGTAAAACGGCCAAACTGGTCGCTCAAAGAGGTTTCTGTTCCTTCCAGCAACTGCCAGATCTGCTCGCGGCGAGCGGGGTCTTTCTCGTCAAGCGCACGCATGTAGCCCTGGGCCAGGTGGGCCATGAGCTTTTCAATCTGGAAGTGCCCCAGGTGGCTGCCCAGCAGGGCCATGCGGCGTTTCTCGTCACGCACTTTGAGGGTGAAGGCCCCCAGGGCCACGAGCATTGCCAGAAAAAAAGTATCCATTCCCAAAGAGCCGGAACAAGGGTTGCGTAACCCTGCAGTGTATTCACCTCGACGCTGGCCCATCTTTGGTATGGGCCAATTGCATGATGTGTCCTCCCGTTTATACTGTATATAAATACAGTATTTGAGACTCACCCATGTTCAACCACCAAACATCCGCCCTTCTGGCCGACCCCGTCTGGCCGGGTGTCTGGCGTGGCGATCAGCTGGAAAACGCCGGGGGCATGGTCACGTCCAGCGGCCACCCCGCCCTGGACGCGGCGTTGCCGGGTGGGGGCTGGCCACAGGGGGCGCTCGTTGAGTTGCTGCACAGCGGGGGCTGCCTGCCGGAATGGCGCCTGCTGCTGCCCACCCTGCGCACAGTGGCCGCCGAACGCCCGGTGCTGGTGGTGGCACCACCGCACCGCCCCCACCTGAGCGCTCTTGCCGCACAAGGCCTGCCTGCCCACCGCCTGTGGGTGGCCGAAGCCTGCACGTCCGCCCTGGCGCTGTGGTGTGCAGAACAAGCCTTGCGCTGCTCCGACCTGGGCGCCCTGCTGGTGTGGCTGCCACAAGCGCAACCCGAGCAACTGCGCAGACTGCACCTGGCCGCCCAAGCCACAGGCACGCCCTTGTGCTTTGCCTGGCGCCCGCTGGAGGCTTCGTCGTCGGCCTCACCAGCACCGTTGCGCCTGGCGGTGCGCAGCCTGGGCCCCGATGGCCTGCAGTTGAACGTGCTCAAACGCCGGGGCCCACCACTGGAACGCCCCATCATGCTGCCCGCCAGCCTGCCCATCCAACGCCTGCTGCCGGGCATACCCCTGCCGGCAGACACAGGAGCCAACGTGTACCCGATCGGCGGCCACAGCCGCCCAAAGCCCCATGTGGTGGATCGCTTTCGCCCCCGAACCGGTACCGGCTGGCGTACCTACGCCTGAAGCACTGCTGCCCGCCTGCTGGTGGGCGCTGCGCTTCACCCCCCGGGTGTGCGTGGCCGACGGCCTGCTGCTGCTGGAGGCCGAAGCCAGCCTGCGCCTGTTTGGCGGAGAAAACGCCCTACTGCAACACTTGCGCCGCGAAGCTGCGGTATGGCGGTTCACGGCAATGGCCTGCGCCCCCACGGGACAAGCCGCCCTGGCCCTGCTGCATGCCCGGCAAGACACGGTACACGATGCCCTCCCCAGCAACGGCACTGGCACCGCCCCCCTGCCGCTGGTGCGTTGCCCGCCGCCGCTGTTGAATCAAACACTCGACAGGCTCCCTTTGCACAGCCTGACCGCCACGCGCGAACATGCGCCCACCCTGCACCGCCTGGGCTGCCGCACCCTGGGCGCCCTGCGGCGGCTACCGCGCGCCAGCATTGCCAGACGCTTTGGTGCCGCTGTGCTGCTGGGCTTGGACCAAGCCTATGGCCAGACAGCGGAAACCCACGCGTGGGTGCAAGTACCCGAACGGTTCAACCTGCGGCTGGAACTGCCGGGGCGCATCGACCACGCCGCAGGCCTGCTGTTTGGCGCGCGCCGCCTGCTGCAGGCTTTGCAAGCCTGGCTGCAGATGCGCCAGCAAGGTGTGACCGAATTGCTGCTGCGCTGGGAACATGACCGCTGGCGGCGAGGCGACGACGCTGAAGGGCAATTGCGGCTGCGCACCGCCGAAGCCACGCGCGACATGGTTCACCTGGGCCGGCTGCTGGGCGAACACCTGGCCCGCACCACCTTGCAAGCGCCAGCCCTGGCCCTGCGGCTGGAAGCCACCGAAACCGCAGCGCTGCCCACCCGCAGCGCCAACCTGCTGCCCGACCCTGCCGAACGCAGCGGTGAACGCTGGCCCCAACTGCTCGAAAGGCTTGCGGCCCGGCTGGGTGCCGAACACCTGCTGCAAGGCACGCCCCTGGCCGACCACCGCCCTGGGCACATGCAGGTTTGGCAACCAGCAACGGCCCAGGCTACGCCGCCCGCCAGCGCCCCTCGAACGCGGCAAGCAGATGAGGCGCACGCTACCTGGCAGCCCAACTGGCTGGTGGACCCGCCCCAGGCGCTGCCCACACGCAACGGCCAACCTTGCCATGCAGGCGCAGCGTTGGCCCTGCTGGCTGGCCCCCAGCGGCTGGAAGGCCACTGGTGGAATGCCCAGCCCGCGGTGCGCGACCACTTCATCGCACAAAGCCCCCAGGGCGGGCTGCTGTGGGTTTTCCGGGAACAAGGCACCAGCGGATCGCCCACCTGGTTCCTGCAAGGCTTCTATGGCTGAAGCACTTACCCCGCCCGGCTACGCTGAGTTGCATGCCCTGAGCAACTTCAGCTTCCAGCGTGGCGCCTCCCACCCCGAGGAGCTGGTGGAACGCGCCCATGCGCTGGGCTACAGTGCCCTGGCACTGACCGACGCCTGCTCCATCGCGGGCGTGGTGCGCGCCCACGTGCGAGCCCGCGAACTGAAACTGCACCTCATCATCGGTGCGGAATTCCGGGTGCAAGCACCGACCCTGGGGCTGCAAGGTTTTACCCTGGTGCTGCTGGCCAAAAACCGCAGCGGGCATGCCCAGCTCTGCGAATTCATCACCCACGCCCGGCGCCGCGATGCACCACATGCACGCGAGCAGGGGCCCGGGCTGGAGCGCCTGCCGGTTCACCTGGACTGGCAGGACGGCTGGCCCCCACTGCCCATGCACGACCTGCTGGCCTTGCTGGCCCCCTGGCGCGACGCCTGCCCTGCACTGCCCGAGGCCAGCCTGCCCCACGACCTGGACGCCCTGGGGCGATGGCTGCACCACCGCTTCCCGCAACGCGGGTGGCTGGCCGCCGAACGGCACGGGCAGTTGGACGATGCCCACTGGGCCCAGCAACTGGCGCAAGCCGCCCAGCGGCAGCACCTGAAAGTGGTGGCCTGTGGCAACGTGCACATGCACCAGCGTGCCCGCAAGCCCTTGCAAGACGTGCTCACCGCCGTGCGCCTGGGCCAGCCCCTGCAGGCCTGCGGCCTGGCACTGCAGCCCAACGCCGAACGGCACCTGCGCCACCGCGAACGCCTGGCACAGATCCACCCGCCCGGCTGGCTGGCCGAAAGCCTGCACATCGCCCGGCAATGCACCTTCAACCTGGACGAGCTGCGCTACGAATACCCCGAAGAGGTGGTACCCCAAGGCGAAACCCCGGCCAGCCACCTGCGCCAGCTCACCCTGGCCGGTGCACGCCGCCGCTACCCGCAAGCGCTGCCCGAAAAAATCGCTGGACAGATCGAAAAAGAACTGGCCCTGATCGGCGAGCTGGGTTACGAAAAATACTTTCTCACGGTGCACGACGTGGTCAACATCGCCCGCCAGCGCAGCATTTTGTGCCAGGGGCGGGGCTCGGCCGCCAATTCGGTGGTGTGCTACTGCCTGGGCATCACCGAGGTGGACCCGGAGCGCGGCAACCTGCTGTTCGAGCGCTTCATCAGCCGCGAGCGCAACGAACCGCCCGACATTGACGTGGACTTCGAGCACCACCGGCGCGAGGAAATCATCCAGTACCTCTACCTCAAGTACGGCCGTGACCGTGCCGCGCTCACGGCCACCGTCATCACCTACCGGGAACGCAGCGCACTGCGCGACGTGGCGCGCGCTTTCGGGCTGGACCCGGCCACGCTCACTGCCGAACACCCGCGCTGGACGCAGATCCAGACGCTGGTGGACACGCTCAAGGGTTTTCCGCGCCACCTGTCGCAGCACACCGGCGGCTTCGTGCTCACTGGCGACAGACTCACCTCCACCGTGCCCGTGGTGCCCGCCGCCATGGCGGGGCGCACCACCATCGAATGGGACAAGGACGACATCGACGCCCTGGGCCTGCTCAAGGTGGATGTGCTGGCGCTCGGTATGCTCAGCGCCCTGAAGCAGACGTTGCAGATGGTGGGTCAACGGCACGGACGAACCCTGACCCTGGCCGACATCCCCCCGGAAGACCCGGCCACCTACGACATGATCTGCGCCGCCGACACGGTAGGCGTGTTCCAGATCGAAAGCCGCGCCCAGATGAGCATGCTGCCGCGCCTGCGCCCCCGCAACTACTACGACCTGGTGGTGGAGGTGGCCATCGTGCGCCCCGGGCCCATCCAGGGCGGCATGGTCCACCCCTACCTGAAAGCCCGTGAACGCCAACGCCAAGGCCTGCCGCTGGAATTGCCCAACGAAGCCTTGCGCCCGGCCCTGAAACGCACACTGGGCGTGCCCATCTTCCAGGAGCAGGTGATGCAGATCGCCATGATCGCCGCCGACTTCACCCCTGGCGAGGCCGACGCTCTGCGGCGCTCCATGGCCGCCTGGCGGCGCAAGGGGGGTGTGGACCGCTTCCGCGACCGGCTGATCGACGGCATGCTGGCAAAGGGTTACCCGCAAGACTTCGCCGAGGCGATCTTTCGCCAGATCGAAGGTTTTGGGGAATACGGTTTCCCTGAAAGCCACGCCGCCAGTTTTGCGTTGCTGGTGTATGCCAGCGCCTGGCTCAAGCGCCACGAGCCCGCCTGCTTTCTGGTGGCGCTGCTCAACGCCCAACCCATGGGGTTCTACGCCCCGGCCCAACTGGTGCAGGACGCCCGCCGCCATGGCGTGACCGTGCACCCGGTGGACGTGCTGCACAGCGGCTGGCACAGCGGGCTGGAGGCAGGCACGGCCCACAGCCCCCAACCCCAGGTACGGCTCGGTTTGCACCTGGTCAAAGGCTTGTCAAAAGACTGCGCCGGGCGGATTGCACAAGCCCGCTCAACCCATGCCCCCGCCAGCGTGGACGAACTGGCGCGGCTGGCCCGCCTTACCCCGCAGGAGCTGCGCCTGCTGGCCGAGGCCGACGCCCTGCGCAGCCTGGGCGGGCACCGCCGCCAGCAGGTGTGGCAGGCCAGTGCGTTGAACACGCCCGCCCCGCCCCTGTTGCGCGAGGCCCCGGTGCATGAGGAGGCCTGCCCCCTGCAGCCCCCACCCGAAGGCGAGGACGTGCTCTTCGACTACACCAGCCTGGGGCTGACCCTGCGCAGCCACCCACTGGCCCTGCTGCGCCCACGCCTGGAACGCCAGCGCCTGCAAACCGCGCAAGCCTTGCAGGCCCTGCCCCACGGGCGGCTGGTGCGCGCCTGCGGCCTGGTCACCGCGCGGCAACGGCCGGGCACCGCCAAGGGCGTGGTCTTCGTCACACTGGAAGACGAGACCGGCACCGTGCAGGTCATCGTCTGGCCACGGCTGCGCGAACGGCTGGGGCGTGTGCTGGTGGAATCCCGCCTGCTGGCGGTGCATGGGCAGTGGCAGCGTGAAGGCGAGGTCTGCCACCTGGTGGCAGGCCACCTGGCCGACCTGACGCCGTTGCTGGGCGACCTGCCGACGCGCAGCCGGGACTTCCGCTGAATCGCGTTAGAAGCTCAGGCTCCGCCCAGCGTGGGGCGAACCAGCCCCACCACCACGCCTTCGATCGCCAGCGCGTCGCCCGGGCCGACCTCTATGTCAGCAAAAGC
>CBKZAG010000137.1:0-8828 GCA_966692625.1 uncultured Comamonadaceae bacterium | reverse complement strand
CGCGGTGTGGCCGTCGTGGCCGCAGGCGTGCCTCTTGCCGGTGTGCTGGCTGGCGTGGGTGAAGGTGTTGAACTCCTGCATGGGCAGGGCGTCCATGTCGGCACGCAGGCCAACGCCCCGGCCGCAGGCGCCGCCGTCGCGGCCGTGGACGATGCCAACCACCCCGGTCTTGCCCATGCCCCGGTGTATGGGAATGCCCCATTCGGTGAGTTTCTGGGCCACCAGATCGGCGGTGCGCACCTCCTCGAAGCAGAGTTCGGGGTGGGCGTGGATGTCACGTCGGATTTGCGCCAGGGCTGCTGCCTGGGAGAGGATGGAGTCGTTGAGTTTCATGCCGCTGCCTTGCTCTGCGCTGGACCGCCCATGGTACCCAAATTGACCGGGGGTCGCACCTTGCCCGCGCCAGATGCCTCACAATTTGAGGATGAATTCTGTGGTCTCACCTTCTGCTTCCCCCTCGGTCACGCAGGTTGTCGGCGCCTGCCCGCACGACTGCCCCGACACCTGCTCGCTGCTCACCACCGTGGCCGATGGCGTTGCCATCCGCGTGCAAGGCAACCCGGCGCATCCGCAGACCGGTGGCGTACTGTGCGCCAAGGTCTCGCGTTACCACGAGCGCACCCACCACCCCGACCGCCTGCTGCACCCCCTCAAACGGGTGGGGCCCAAGGGCAGCGGGCAGTTCGTCCGCGTCAGTTGGAGCGAGGCGCTGGACGACATTGCCACCCGCCTCAAAGCCATCGCAGCGCGCGACCCGCAGGCCATCCTGCCCTACAGCTACGCGGGCACCATGGGGCTGGTGCAGGGCGAAAGCATCGCAGCCCGTTTCTTCCTCCGGCTGGGGGCCTCCTTGCTCGACCGCACCATCTGCGCGTCGGCCGGTGCGGCCGGGCTGGAATACACGCTGGGCACCAAGCAGGGCATGCGGGTGGAGCGTTTCGCCGAGTCGCGGCTGATCCTGGTCTGGGGCAGCAATTCCATCGGCAGCAACCTGCACTTCTGGCGCTACGCGCAGGAAGCGAAGCGCCGGGGCGCGCGGCTGGTCTGCATCGACCCGCGCCGCACCGAAACCGCGGACAAATGCCACGAACACCTGGCCATCCTGCCGGGCACGGACGCGGCCTTGGCCTACGCGCTGATGCACGAGCTGATCCGCCACGACTGGCTGGACCACGACTACCTGGCCCACCACACGCTGGGCTGGGCGCAGCTGCGCGAACGTGCTCTTGAATGGTCACCCGCCCGCGCGGCGGCCGTCTGCGGCATCGAGGCCGCGCAGATCGAGGCCTTGGTGCGTGACATGGGCGAGTGCTTCCAGCGGCGTGAGCCGGTCGCCATCCGGCTCAACTACGGCATGCAGCGCGTGCGGGGCGGTGGCAACGCGGTGCGCGCGGTGGCTTGCCTGCCTGCGCTCATCGGTGCGTGGCGGCATCCGGCGGGTGGACTGTTGCTCAGCAGCTCCGGCAGCTTCCCCGTGCAGCGCGCCGTGCTGCAGCGGCCCGACCTGCTGGCAGCCTCTGGTGTGGAGCGGCCGCGCACCGTGAACATGAGCACCATCGGTGACGATCTGCTGCGCCCGGCATCCCCCGCCTGGGGGCCGCGCATCGAGGCGCTCGTCGTTTACAACAGCAACCCCGTGGCCGTGGCGCCCGATTCGCGCCAGGTGGTGGCTGGTTTCGCGCGCAATGACCTGTTCACCGTGGTGCTGGAGCACTTCCAGACCGACACGGCAGACTACGCCGACTATGTGCTGCCAGCCACCACGCAACTGGAGCATTGGGACGTGCATTCCAGCTACGGCCACACCGACGTACTGCTCAACCGCCCGGCCATTGCCCCGCTGGGCGAGGCGCGGCCCAACACCCAGTTCTTCCGGGAGCTGGCCGCGCGCATGGGTTTTGACGAGCCGTGCTTCCAGGACGACGACCTCACGCTCTGCCGACAGGCCTACGGCGACAAGGTGGATTTCGACGTGCTGCTGGCGCAGGGCTTTGCGACATTGTCTTTGTCGGAGACACCCTTTGCAGACGGGGCTTTCCCGACGCCATCGGGCAAGTGCGAGTTCTTCAGCGACCGGCTGGCTGCGCAGGGCCTGGATGGCCTGCCCGAGGTGCTGCCCAACGCCGAGCCAGTGGGCAGCCGCGCCGACCTGCCCCTGGCCATGATCTCCCCGCCGGCGCGCAACTTCCTGAATTCGACCTTCGTCAATGTGCAGTCGCTGCGCGATGCCGAGGGCGAACCCGCGCTGGAAATCCACCCCCAGGATGCCGCTGAACGCGGCATTGAGGATGGCAACGTTGTCCGGGTGTTCAACGACCGCGGCAGCCACACCTGCGTGGCGCGTGTCAGCACCCGGGCGCGCAAGGGCGTGGTCGTTGGGCTGGGCATCTGGTGGCGCAAGTGGGGGCGTGATGGCACCAACGTCAACGAACTCACCAGCCAGCGCCTGACCGACCTGGGGCGTGCGCCCACCTTCTACGACTGTCTGGTCGAGGTGGCCCGGGCATGATCCGCAAGGGCGTTGCGGTGGTGTTGGTGGCGCTCGGATTGGCCGGGTGTGCACAACACGGCCAGTCGCCTGCACAGGAATGGGTGCTGGCGCCGGGGTACTACCTGCAGTCTGTGGGTGGGCATCTTGATGTGTTGCGTGCCGCCCGCCCCATAGACGACTGGTTGAACGACCTAAGCACGCCCGAACCCCTGCGCCGCAAGCTGGTGCTGGCCCAGCGTCTGCGGGCATTTGCCAGCGATGTGCTGGCCTTGCCTGACAACCCCAGCTACACCCGGTACGCCGATCTTGGGCGCAAGGCCGCAGTGTGGAACGTTGTAGCCGCGCCCAACGATGGGCTCACCCTGCGCAATTGGTGCTACCCGTTCGCGGGGTGCCAGGGCTACAGGGGGTATTACGACGAAGGGCAGGCGCGTGCCTTCGCGCAGACGATGCCTGCCGCGTGGGATGTGGCGGTCTATCCCGTGCCAGCCTATTCCACCTTGGGCTGGCTCAACTGGGCCGGTGGCGACCCCTTGCTCAGCACCTTCATCGGCTACCCTGAAGGCGAGCTCGCGCGCATCGTGTTCCACGAGCTGGCCCACCAGGTCGTCTATGTGCCGCAGGACACCGTGTTCAACGAATCCTTTGCCACGGCGGTGGAGCGCCTGGGCGGTGAACTGTGGCTGCAACAGCACGGCAGCAGCGCGGCGCGTGCCGAGTATGCCGCCTTCGACGCCCGGCGCCAGGCTTTCCGCGAACTCATGCGCCAGACGCGTGAGCGCCTGGACAAGCTGTATGCGTCTGGCGCCAGCGCGCAGGACAAGTCAAACGGCAAGGTCGAAATACTCGAGGCCTTCCGCGCGAGCTATGCGGGGCTCAAGGCAGCTTGGGGTGGCTACGCGGGTTATGACCCCTGGGTGGTACAGGCTAACAATGCGCTGTTTGCCGTCCAGGCCGCCTACGACGAGCAAGTGCCCGCCTTCCTGGCGCTGTTTGAACGCGAGGGGCGGGACTTTAAGAAGTTTTTCGAAGCGGTTCGCGCCCTGGCCCGTCAGTCACACAACGACCGCATGGTTGCATTGCGCGCATTGATCACAGGCGTGTCGTCAGGCGCGGCCATGCCAAATCATTCCAACGCGTCAATCAGCTCGATGTAGCGCTGCATGGCATCGTCGGCGCTGGTGCCCTTGAGGGCGGCCCAGGCGTCCCACTTGGCGCGGCCGACCAAGTCCGAAAACCCAGGCTTGGTCTCGGCGTTGTCACCTTGGGTGGCTTGCTTGTACAGAGCGTAGATCTTCAGCAGCGTCGCGTTGTCCGGTCGCTGGGTAAGGTCCTTGGTGGCCGCCACGGCGGCTTCGAATGCGGGTTTCAGGTCTGACATGCCACCTATTTTCCAGCAATCGTCCATGGCGGCCTGTCAGATAATCGACAAATTGTTATCAAAAAGGGCATGGGATGATCGTGGTTACCGGAGGCGCCGGCTTCATAGGCGCGAACTTTGTGCTGGACTGGCTGGCGGGCAGCGAGGAGCCGGTCATCAACCTGGACAAGCTCACCTACGCGGGCAACCTGGAGAATCTGGCCAGCTTGCGCGGCGACGCGCATCACATCTTCGTGCAGGGTGACATGGGCGACCGTGCCCTGGTCGAGCGACTGCTGGCCGAGCACCGTCCACGTGCCGTCGTCAACTTCGCGGCCGAAAGCCACGTGGACCGCTCCATCCACGGCCCCGAAGACTTCATCCAGACCAACATCGTCGGCACCTTCCGCCTGCTCGAAGCCGTGCGCAGCCACTGGTCGGCCCTGCCCGCTGATGAGAAAACCGCCTTCCGCTTCCTGCACGTCAGCACCGACGAGGTCTACGGCACACTGCGCCAGAGCGACGCCCCCTTTGCCGAAACCAACCGCTACGAGCCCAACAGCCCCTACAGCGCCAGCAAGGCCGCCAGCGACCACCTGGTGCGTGCCTGGCACCACACCTACGGGCTGCCGGTGCTCACCACCAACTGCAGCAACAACTACGGCCCCTACCACTTCCCCGAGAAGCTCATCCCGCTGATGATCGTCAACGCCCTGGCAGGCAAGCCCTTGCCCGTGTATGGCGACGGCATGCAGGTGCGCGACTGGCTCTACGTCAAGGACCATTGCAGCGCCATCCGCCGCGTGCTCGAAGCGGGCCAACCCGGCGAAACTTACAACGTCGGCGGCTGGAACGAGAAGCCCAACATCGAGATCGTGCACACCATCTGCGCGCTGCTCGACGAACTCACCCCCAAGGCCGGTGGTGGCAGCTACCGCGAGCAGATCACCTTCGTGACCGACCGCCCCGGGCACGACCGCCGCTACGCCATCGACGCCCGCAAGATCGAACGCGAACTGGGCTGGCGGCCCGCCGAGACCTTTGACAGCGGCATCCGCAAGACCGTGGCGTGGTACCTGGCCAACGGCGAGTGGGTGCGGCATGTGCAAAGCGGCGCCTACCGCGAGTGGATAGGCAAGCAGTACGGGGGCGCGGGCGCAGCATGACCATTTTGCTGTTGGGCAAGAACGGTCAGGTCGGCTGGGAGCTGCAGCGCAGCCTCGCGCCCCTGGGCGAAGTCATCGCCCTCGATCGCCACGGTGCCGCCCACCCGACCCAGTCTGGGGTGTGGCTCGCTGGCGACCTGGCTGATCCAGTCGGGCTGGCACGCACCGTCGAGGCCCTGCGCCCGCAGGTCATCGTCAACGCTGCCGCCCACACCGCCGTGGACCGCGCCGAGAGCGAACCCGAACTCGCCCACCTGCTCAACGCCGAGGCGCCCGGTGCGCTTGCCCGTGCCGCCCAGGTCGTGGGTGCCTGGCTGGTTCACTACAGCACCGACTACGTCTTCGACGGCAGCGGTCACCAGCCCTGGCGCGAAGACGATGCCACCGGCCCCATCAACACCTACGGCCGCAGCAAGCTGCAGGGCGAAGACGCCGTGCGGTCCGCCTGCCAGCAGCACCTCATCCTGCGCACCAGCTGGGTCTATGCCGCGCGAGGCGGCAACTTCGCCAAAACCATGCTGCGCCTGGCGCGCGAGCGTGAACGCCTCACCGTCATCGACGACCAGTTCGGCGCGCCCACGGGGGCGGAGCTCATCGCCGATGTCACGGCCCACGCCATCTGTCACGTGTTGCGCACGGGCGCGGGGCAGGGCACCTACCATCTCGCCGCTGCAGGTGAAACCACCTGGCACGGCTACGCCAGCCACGTCATCGACAGCGCGCGCCGCCTGCAGCCCGATGGCGGCTGGCAGGTGAACGAAGTGGCCCAGGTGCCCACCAGCGCGTTCCCTACGCCCGCGCGGCGGCCACACAACTCCCGGCTCGACACCCGCCGCCTGCGCGACACCTTCGGCCTGACCCTGCCGCCCTGGCAGCAGGGCGTTGAACGCATGCTCGCCGAAATCCTCTGAGCCCGACCTGACAAACACACAGGGAACACCCATGACCGCACGCAAAGGCATCATCCTCGCCGGGGGCTCCGGCACCCGGCTGCACCCCGCCACGCTGGCCATCAGCAAACAACTGCTGCCGGTCTACGACAAACCGATGGTCTACTACCCGTTGAGCACGCTCATGCTCGCGGGCATGCGCGACGTGCTCGTCATCAGCACCCCGCAAGACACCCCGCGCTTCCAGCAACTGCTGGGTGACGGTTCCCAGTGGGGCATGAACCTGCAATACGCCGTGCAGCCCAGCCCCGACGGGCTGGCCCAGGCCTTCATCATCGGCGAGCAGTTCATTGGCAACGCCCCCAGCGCGCTGGTGCTGGGCGACAACATCTACTACGGCCACGACTTCGAGCCCTTGCTGGGTGCAGCGGACGCGCAGGTCCAGGGGGCCACCGTCTTCGCCTACCACGTGCAGGACCCGGAGCGCTATGGCGTGGTCGAGTTCGACGCCACCGGCAAGGCCGTGAGCATCGAAGAAAAGCCCAAGGCGCCCAAGTCCAACTACGCCGTCACCGGCCTGTACTTCTACGACCAGCAGGTGGTGGATATCGCCAAGGCGGTCAAGCCCAGCGCGCGCGGCGAGCTGGAGATCACCAGCGTCAACCAGGCCTACCTGGAGCGCGGCGAGCTGACGGTGCAGACCATGGGGCGCGGCTACGCCTGGCTCGATACCGGCACGCACGACAGCCTGCTCGAAGCGGGCCAGTTCATCGCCACGCTGGAGCGGCGCCAGGGTCTGAAGATCGCCTGCCCTGAGGAAATCGCCTGGCGCAAGGGGTTCATTGGCGACGAACAGCTGGAGCGCCTGGCCCAGCCACTGGCCAAGAACGGCTACGGGCAATACCTGCTGAACCTGTTGCGCTGACACCCAAGATAACCATGCCTTACACCGTCACCCCTACCGCTATTCCCGACGTTCTGGTGCTCGAACCCCGGGTCTTCGGCGATGCACGCGGCTTCTTCTACGAGAGCTTCAACCAGCGCGACTTCGCACAGGCCACGGGCCTGGACGTCACCTTCGTGCAGGACAACCACAGCAAATCTGCGCAGGGTGTGCTGCGCGGGCTGCACTACCAGGTTGAACATGCTCAAGGCAAGTTGGTGCGTGTGGTGCAGGGGGAGGTGTTGGACGTGGCGGTGGACCTGCGGCGCAGTTCACCTACCTTTGGGCGCTGGGTAGGTGAGCGGCTCAGCGCCGACAACAAGAAGCAGATGTGGGTGCCGCCGGGCTTTGCGCACGGCTTTGTGGTGCTGAGCGAAACGGCCGAGTTCCTGTACAAGACCACCGACTACTGGTACCCCGAGCACGAGCGCAGCCTGTTGTGGAGCGACCCGGCACTCGGCATCGACTGGCAGCTCGCAGGAGCACCATTGCTTGCCGCCAAGGACGCGACCGCGCCCGTCATGGCGCAGGCCGAGGTTTATCCCTGACGGCTCACCGAGCAACAGGCTTCAGGCTGCTACCGCGTCCTGCAGCCAGGCTTCACGCAACGCGTGCAGTTGTTCGGTGCGCAGCCGTGCCCCCGGCTGGGCCACCACGGTAGAGGCGGCCGTCGTGGCCAACCGCGCCGCAGCCACGGCGTCGTGGCCATGGGTGATGGCATAGAAGAACGCACCAGCAAACATGTCACCCGCGCCCACCGTGTCGACTGCGCGGACCTGCGGTGCTGCCACCGTGTTGCGTCTGTCGCCGCGAATCACCACGCAACCTTGCGGGCCCCGCGTCATGCACACCGTGCCCGCCAACTTCGACAGGGCATCCGCCAGTTCTGCGGTCTCCGTCAATCCGGTCCAAGCCTGAGCCTCTTCCTCGTTGCAGAACAGGTAATCCAGATCGTTTCCGATCATCGCCTCCAGGCCGGGGCGGCAGAAGGTGATCATCGAAACATCACTCAGGGTGGTGGCCAGGGCCACTCCCTCTGCCTTGGCAGCGGCCCTGCCCTGCAAAGCCGCGTCCAGCCCAGTGGGGGACGCAGACAGGTAGCCTTCCATGTAGTAGACGCGCGACTTGGCGATGTCTTTGGAGTGCAGCGCGGACGCATCCAGTGTCGCCGTAGCCCCCAGAAACGTGCACATGCTGCGCTCTGCATCGGGTGTCACAAACACCATGCAATGCCCGCTCTGGCCAGGCCCCGGGCGGGTGTGGTTCAGGTTGGTGGCCACGCCGTGCTGCTCAAGGTCGCGCTGGTAGAAGTTACCCAGGTCGTCGTCGGCCACCTTGCACGAATAGAAACCGTGCCCCCCCAGTTGGGCCAGCGCCACCACGGTGTTGCCAGCCGAGCCGCCGCCCACGCGCTGGTGCGGACGGTGGCCGGGCTGGCCATCCAGCAGGTGCAACAGTTCGGTGCGGCGCTCGGCGTCGATCAGGGTCATGCGGCCCTTTTCTATGCCCAGCGCCTGCAACTGTTCGTCGCTGACGTGGTGTTCCGTGTCCACCAGTGCGTTGCCAATGGCATACAGGTGGATGTGGGGGTGCGGGTGGATCATCAACAGCCTTTCCGCGTCACTTCAGGCCGGCCAGGTCACGCAGCACGGCCACCTTGTCGGTACGCTCCCAGCTGAACTCGGGCTCGTCACGGCCGAAGTGGCCATAGGCGGCCGTCTTCGAGTAGATGGGGCGCAGCAGGTCGAGCATCTGGATGATGCCCTTGGGGCGCAGGTCGAACACCTCGCCCACGATCCGTGCGATCTGCTCGTCGGGGATCACACCCGTGCCTTCGGTGTAGACGGTCACGTTCATCGGGCGCGCCACGCCAATCGCGTAAGCCACCTGGATCTGGCACTGTTTCGCCAGGCCTGCGGCCACGATGTTCTTGTCCACATAGCGGGCGGCGTAAGCGGCCGAGCGGTCCACCTTGGTC
>CBKZAG010000136.1:0-8959 GCA_966692625.1 uncultured Comamonadaceae bacterium | reverse complement strand
CGCGAAGCGTGACGTGGGCCATGAGCATGGCGCTGCGCGGGTCGTCATCGCGCGCTGCAAACAACAGCAGGTTGACCCAGCGCCGCAATTGCTGGCGCCCCAGAATCAATATGGCCTGCGCAAAGCTGGTGACGACACGGCCCGTGCCCATGCCTGCCGAGTTCACCAGGCGCAGAAGCTGGTAAGACAAGGTGGCATCGTGTCGGAAGACTTCTTCGATTTCGTGGGTTTCGGCCTCGGCCGCCACCAGTTGCACCAGCCGCATGGCCTGTGTGCGCGACGCCGCCTGGGCGGAGGATGGTTTGCTAGGCGGTTGCAGGTACCAGTGCCCGCTCACCCACTCCTTGCCTGCGGGCAGGCTGAAGGTGGACTCGCATTCGGCCACGGCTTCGGGGTCGACGCATTGCATCCTGGCCTGGGCCAGGGCCTCTTGCACATGTGCGGGCCAGCGGGCCACGGCGGCCGCGTCCCACAGGCAAGGCAACTGCCGAGCCAGCTCGCGCACGCTGTCCTGCCCCAGCCAGGCTGCCAGGGCTTCGGGGTCAGGCGTGCTCCACATCAGCGCGCCCAGCTTGCCCTGGCGGTTGGCCAGCAGCCGGACGTGAACCTGTGTGGCAGGCGTTGCTTGGGTCATGCGTGGGTTTCCTCCGCTCCTCTTGGGGCGCAAGCAACTATCGTACAGCCTTGCGGGGGCTGCGTGCCTACAATCGCCCGCATATCCAAGCTGCCACCCATGACCGCCGAAAGCCCGCACGCCCCGTCTTCACCCCCACCCCATGGCGTTGGCCTGCCTGCGGGCGTGCCGCTGTACGTGGACCTGGACGGCACGCTGGTGCGTTCGGACACGCTGCACGAATCCGTGCTGCTGCTGCTGCGGCTGAGCCCGTGGTTCTTGTTCCGCATGGTCTGGTGGCTGCTGGGCGGCAAGGCCGCTTTCAAGCGCCGGGTGGCCGAGCACGTGTGCCCCGCCCCGGACTGCCTGCCCTACCACGGCCCCTTCCTGGCCTGGCTGCGTGCCGAGCGCGCAGCGGGGCGTACGCTGGTGCTGGCCACGGCGGCTGACGCACGCATTGCTCACACCGTTGCAAACCACCTGGGGATTTTTGACGCCGTGCTGGCCAGCAACGAAGCTGGCGGGGGCGTGAACCTGAGCCGCCGCCACAAGCGCGAGGCCATAGAGCAGCACGCGCGTGCCGCTGGCCACGGCCGTTACGCCTACGCTGGCAACAGCCGCGACGACCTGCCCGTGTGGGCCGGGGCCAGTGCCGCCGTGGCGGTGGACACGCCATCGGCCGTGCTGCGCGAACTGCGTTCGCACCACCCGAAGGCGCAGGTGTTCGGCAGCGACCCGGTCACCCTGCGCCATTGGCTCAAAGCCATCCGCATCACGCAGTGGGCCAAGAACGGGCTGCTGTTCGTGCCCTTGCTGGCTGCCCACCTGTGGGCGCTGACGGCCTGGGTGCAGGCGGGCTGGGCCTTTGTGGCCTTCGGCCTGTGCGCCTCGGCTACCTACCTCATCAACGACCTGCTCGACCTGCCCAACGACCGGCGCCACGCCCACAAACGGCACCGCCCCCTGGCGGCAGCGCGCATCGGCATTGCGCCTGCCGTGCTGGCGGTGGCGGTGCTGCTGCCAGCCGCCCTGGCGCTGGCGTGGTGGGTGGCGCCGCCTTTTTTGGCGGTGCTGGCGCTGTACACCGCAGTCACGCTGGCCTATTCCTTCCACCTCAAGCGCGTGGCGCTGCTGGACGTGCTGGTCCTCTCGGGCCTGTACACCTTGCGCCTGGTGGCTGGCGCCATGGCGGCGGGGGTGGAGCTTTCCAACTGGCTGCTGGCCATTTCGCTTTTCCTGTTCCTGGGGCTGGCGCTGGTCAAGCGCTGTGCCGAACTGGAAGAGGTGCTGCTGGACACCGAGTCCACCCAGGCACGGGGACGCGGTTACCACCAGGACGACCTGCCCGGCCTGCGCGCCATGGGGGTTTCCAGCGGCTTCCTCACCGTGATGGTGCTGGCGCTCTACATAGACAGCCAGAACGGCCGCGAACTGTATGCCCAACCCGAGTGGTTGTGGGGCGTGGCGCCGCTGCTGCTGTGGTGGATCATGCGCATATGGCTCAAGACCGGGCGGCGCGAATTGCACGGCGAAGACCCGCTGCAATTCGCCCTGCACGACCGCTTCAGTTGGTGGACGCTGGCAGGCATGGGTGTGCTGGGCGCACTGGCCACCTGGGGCATTTGACAGACGTTCGAGTGGAGACCTGGAGATGACTGGCAAATTCCTCCCCCTGGTGCTCGCGGTGCTGTGCGTCACGCTGTCGGCAGCGGCCCAACTGGCCATGAAGGTGGGTATGGCCCCGCCAGCGGGCAGCGGCGTGGGCAACACCTACTTGCATGCGCTCACCAGCCCCTGGGTGTGGGCGGGCATGGGCCTGTACGGCCTGAGTGCCGTGGCCTGGCTGTGGGTGCTGTCGCGCCTGGACGTGAGCCTGGCCTACCCGCTCGTCAGCCTGGGCTTCGTGCTCACCATGGCGGCAGGCGTGCTGTGGCTGGGTGAACCGTGGTCGTGGCAGCGTGCGGGCGGCGCTCTGCTGATCGTGGCGGGCGTGCTGGTGATGGCCGCCGACGCCTGAACATGAGTAACCCGCAGTGAGAGCTTTGCGAATGAACCCTTCCTTTGCGCCCATGTCTGGCGGTTTCGAGGCGGCACGGGCCCGCCGCGTGTTCTGGCTCACGTTCTGGGGCACCCTGGTGCTCAAGGTGGTGCTGGCGGCGGGCTTCCCGATGACGGGAGACGAGGCCTTCTTCTACCAGTGGGGCGTGTACCCGGCGCTGGGGTATTCCGACCACCCGCCCATGATCGGCTGGTGGCTCGCCGCCCTGCGGCAGATCAGCGAACACCCGTTGGTGCTGCGCTCGGCCACGCTGCTGGTCACCAGCGTCATCGCCCTGGGGGTGGTGGATCTGGCGCGCCGCTTCCTGCCAACGGATCGAGAGGCCGTGGCCTGGTGGGCGGGCGCGGTGTACCTGGCCATGCCGTGGTCCTGGCTGTTCGTGCTCGTCACCACCGACACCCCGCTGGTGTTCTTCATGACCGTGTCGGCCTGGTGCTTTCTGCGGGCCGAGGCTGCTGGTGGCCGCGCGGGCTGGTACGCACTGGCTGGCCTGTTCGTGGGCTTGGCGTTCCTGTCCAAATACTTTGCCGCTCTGCTGGGGCTGGCCTATGCGTTCTACGTGCTGGGTTGGCGGCGCGACCGCTGGTGGGCATTGCCCTGGATGTTCCTGTTCGCCGCGCCGTCCATCGCGTTGAACCTGTACTTCAACGCTACGCACGGCTGGCCGAACATCATGTTCAACTTCTACAACCGCAACGAAGGCAGCCACTGGCAGTGGCAGACCTTTGCGGTGTACGTGAGCATGGCGTTGTACCTGTTCACCCCTTGGCTGTTGTGGCAGGGGTGGGCCGCGCGTGGGCGTTCGCTGCCCATGGGGCGTGTGGCAGCGGTGCTGTGGCTGTTCCCCATGGCCGTGTTCGCCCTGCTGGCCATGCGCCGCAGCATCGGGCTGCACTGGTTACTGGGTTTCGTGCCGCTCTTCGTGCTGTGGGCCGCCATGCGCCTGCAGCCGGGGCAGCTGCGCCGCGCCTGGCGCTGGACGCTGGCCTTGTCTGTGCCACACCTGCTGGCCGTGGTGGCCATTGCCTGGCTGCCGCTGGCGTGGTGGCAGACCAGCAAGCTGTACGAAAAAGCCGTGTTCCTGCGCGAAACCCCGGCCATCGTCCAGACGCTGGAAAACGGCTTGCCCGAAGGTGGCCGCCTGATGGCCTACGCCTACAGCCCGGCGGCCATTCTGTCGTACTTCCACGGCAGCTACGTGCCGGTGTACGGCCTGGGCCGCCACCACGCCCGCCAGGACGACCAGCTGGTCGATTTTCGCGAGTGGGAGGGCAAGACGGTGCACGTATTCTTCCGCGACCCGGTGCAGCCCGAGGCGCACCAGGCCTACTTCGAGCGGGTGAGCGTGCGCACCTTCGACGTGAGGGGCGTGACCTATCACGTGCTGCAGGGCGAAGGCTTCCGATACCAGCCCTACCGCGAGCAGGTGCTGGCCGAGGTGGCGCGCCAGTTCCACGCTTACCCGCGCTGGCTGCCGCTGTGGGGCAGCCCATTCTGCGAGCGCTACGGTTTCAAGGACTGTTCGCCCGGGCGCTGAGGCAGGTGACCGTTGTGGCAGCGGTCCCGCTGGAAGGCCGGGCCGCTTTGCTTCAGGGTGATGCCGGAATGATGTTGGCCACTGGCTCCGGGGTCAGCAGGCGGCCGTTGCGCAAGCCACGCAACGTGGCCAGCAAGAGTCCGGCGACCACCAGCGAGGTGATGGCCAGCATCAGCACACCCCCCGTCTGCATGGCAGGCAGGTTGTGCAGTGCTGCGAGGCGCAGCGTGAGTGCGGTGAAGGCTGCCATGGGGAAAGAGAGTGCCCAGAACGCCACCCCAAAAGGCTGACCCAGCATGCGCTTGGCCTGGGCGCCGACCCACAGCAGGTTGAACAACGCCACGCCCCAGAAACCTTGCGCTACCCAGGCCGGGGCCTGGAACTGCAGCATACCCAAACCAATCACGGCGGGTGGCGCCACGGTGATGAACCAGGTGGGCAGCAGGCGTTCCGGCAAGGGGCTGTGGGCCAGCCGCCGCGTGAGCAACAGCACCAGCACCACCGGCCAGAACAGCACACCGATGCCCAGTTGCGCGGCGGACCACACGTCGTGCCCCAACCCCACACCCGCCAGCGGGGCCACCACATTACCCACCACCGGAATGAAGAGAACGGGTGTGACGCCCGGCCACAAAGCCCCAGCCTGCGCCGACGTGCCCGCGTTGGGCATGGGCGCCAGCCAGCGGCCCAGCACCCACAGCGTGGCCCACAGTTGCAGCAGGCTGCCCGTCCACCAAATGGCTTGTAGAGCCGTGCCCTGCAGCCCCAGCGCGTGCCCACAGGTGGCCAGCAGCAGCAGCGACACCGGCACCGTGGCCACGAAGGCGTGGCGCACCGGGTGTTTCAGGTCTTCTTCCAGCGCTTGCGGGTAACGCTGCCAGCGCAGCAGGGAAGCTGCCGCCAGCACCAGGAACACCAGCAGTGCCACGCCGCTGAGCACCAGTGCCACGCCCGTGGCCATCTCGCCCAGCGCTGCCTCGCCTGCACGCCACGCCAGCGCCAGCCCGCACAACCCCATCACCAGCGAGAACCAGCCGGGCATCAAAAACTTCAAGGGGGTGGCGGATGATGTGGCCATGGTCGCGAAGGAGGAGGGGGTCAGCAGGACTTGCAGGGCATTGCGCCCTCAGGCACGCCCAGTTTCCTCAGGATGATAGCCAGCGGGCAGAAGTTGGTGAAACCGAACTGGAACAGGTTCAAGCCCACGAAGGCCGTAAAGGCCAGGAACCACTGGCTCACGAACAGTGGGCTGGCGGGCGCGCCCAGCGCCACCGACACGAACACAAAAAGACCGGCAATCACGCGGATGTAACGCTCGACGTTCATGGCAAAACTCCTTTGAGGAAAAACACGGGTTGGGGAAACAAATCCGTTCAGGCAGCGGCTGGTGCGGGGTGCTTCTTGCGGTACACCGCGTAATACAGCACCGGAATCACCACCAGCGTCAATAGCGTGGACACGGCAATGCCGAAGATCAGCGACACGGCCAGACCGTTGAAGATCGGGTCGTCCAGGATGAAGAAGGCCCCCATCATGGCGGCGATGCCCGTCAGCGCGATGGGCTGCGCACGCACGGCGGCAGACTGCACCACCGCATCGGCAAAGGCCAGGCCGCGCGCGGTTTCCAGCTCGATGAAGTCCACCAGCAGGATGGAGTTGCGCACGATGATGCCCGCCAGCGCGATCATGCCGATCATGCTGGTGGCGGTGAACTGCGCACCCAGCAGGGCGTGGCCGGGCATCACGCCGATGATGGTCAGCGGGATGGGCGCCATGATGACGAGCGGTGTGAGGTAGCTGCGGAACTGCGCCACCACCAGCAGGTAGATCAGGATCAGCCCCACGCCGTAGGCAGCGCCCATGTCGCGGAAGGTCTCGTAGGTGATCTGCCATTCGCCGTCCCACTTGATGGCGTATTGGCGGTAGGGGTCGCTGGGCTGGCGGATCCAGTATTCACCCAGTTCGCCGGTGTTGGGCAGGCTGGCCTTGTCCAGCTGGCCGCGTATGCCGAACAGCCCGTACAGCGGTGAGTCCGTCTTGCCTGCCATGTCGCCCAGCACGTAGGTCACGGGCAGCAGGTTCTTGGTGAAGTGCGGCTGGTCGATCACGCCGCGCTCCACCGTCACCAGTTCCGACAGGGGCACCATGCGTCCGTTGCCCGCCCGCAAAGGCATGGCCAGCACGCTGTCCAGCCCGACCTGGGCTTCGCGCGGCAGCTGCAGGCGCACCGGCACGGCAAACTTGGCGTGACCGTCGTGCAGGTAGGCCGCGTCGCTGCCCGACAGGGCGGTGTACACCGTTTGCGCAACGGTCTGCACGGGAATGCCCAGGGTTTCGGCACGGGAGCGGTTGACGCGCAGGAACACGCGCGGTGCGTCCTCCTTGAGCGTGGTGTCTATGCCCACGATGTCTGGCGTGTCGCCAAACGCCTGGGCCACGCGCCGGGCCAGCTCGGCGCGGCCAGCTTCGTCAGGGCCATAGACCTCGGCAACGATGGGGGACAGCACGGGTGGCCCCGGCGGCACTTCCACCGCCTTCACGCGGCCGTTGTGGCGCAGGGCGATGTCTTCCAGCCCCGGGCGCAGGCGCTGGGCGATGGCGTGGCTCTTTTCCTTGCGCTGGTGCGCGTCCACGATGTTGACCTGCAGGTCACCTTGTTCGGCGTCGGCGCGCAGGTAGTACTGCCGCACCAGACCGTTGAAGGTGATGGGGCTGGCCGTGCCAGCGTAACCCTGTACGTTCGTCACCTCGGGCTGCTGCGCCAGCCAGGCGGTCATGTCCTGCAGCGCGGCGGCGGTGCTTTCCAGCGAACTGCCCGCAGGCATGTCCAGCACGACCTGGAATTCGCTCTTGTTGTCGAAGGGCAGCATCTTCAGCACCACGGCCTGCACCACGGTCAGCCCCACCGACAGGAACAGCGCCGCCACAATGCCGCCCAACATCAGCCAGCGCTTGCGTGCACTTTGCAAAAAGGGTGTGAGCGTGCGGGTGAACAAGCGCTGCAACCCGCTCGTCAGCTTGCTGGGGGCATGGGCGGCGTGACCGTCAGCTTCCGGCCGCCGGGCCGTCCCAAGGCCGGGAGGCGCCCCCTCGGGGGGCAGCGAAGCGTGGGGGCCTTTGTGCATCAGTTTCAGGGCCAGCCACGGCGTCACCGTGAAGGCAATGGCCAGCGAAATCGCCATGCCCATGCTGGCGTTGATGGGGATGGGGCTCATGTAGGGGCCCATCAGCCCGCTCACGAAGGCCATGGGCAGCAGCGCCGCAATCACCGTGAACGTGGCCAGGATGGTGGGGCCGCCCACTTCGTCCACCGCGCGGGGGATGATTTCTTTCCACGGGATGTTTTGGCTTCGGCCGGACGCATCCGCGTCCTTCACATCGCCTTCGGCGATATGAGCCTGCGCCGAAACATACATCGCCCCATGGCGATGTATGTTTTCCACCACCACGATGGCGTCGTCCACCAGGATGCCGATGGAGAAAATCAGCGCGAACAGCGACACCCGGTTGAGCGTGAAGCCCCAGGCCCAGCTGGCGAACAGCGTGGCCGTGAGCGTCAGGATCACCGCCGCGCCCACGATCACCGCCTCGCGCCTGCCCAGGGCCAAGCCCACCAGCAAAATCACCGAGCCGGTGGCAAACGCCAGTTTCTGGATCAGCTTGTTGGCCTTTTCGGCGGCGGTCTGGCCGTAGTCGCGTGTGATGGTGGCTTGTACGCCGTCGGGGATGACGGTGTTGCGCAGTTCGTCCAGGCGCGCGCGGGCGCCTGCGGCCACGTCCACGGCGTTTTCGCCGGGCTTCTTGGTCACGGTGATGGTCACGGCCGGGTAGCTCTGCCCAGCTTGCACACCATCCACGGGTGCTTCGGCCGCGCCCGGCGTGAACCACACGTAGCGTTGTGGGAGTTTGGCGCCCGCTTCCACGCGGGCCACCTCGCGCAGGTAGATGGGTCGCCCATTGCTGGTGCCCACCACGATGTCAGCCACGTCTTGCGGTGTGCGCAGGAATTCGCCGGTTTCCACGGTCAGCATGTCGCTGCGCTGCGCGCTGGTGTCCAGCGTGTTGGCCACGCTGCCCGAGGGCAGGGCCTGGTTGGCCGAGCGGATGGCGTTGTGCAGCGCCTCCACCGGCACGCCGCGCTCGCGCAGGCGGGCGGGGTCCAGCCACACCTGCACGGCACGCCCTGGGCCGCCTATGGTCTGCACCTCGCGCGTGCCGGGCACCCGCTTGAGTTCCGTTTCCACCGAATAGGCGATGCGCTCCAGGTCGTGCGCACTGCTGGCATTGGGGCTCCACAGGGTGGCGGCCAGCACCGGCACGTCGTCAATGCCCTTGGGTTTCACAATGGGGGGCAGCACGCCCAGTCCGGCGGGCAGCCAGTCCTGGTTGGCGTTGAGCACGTCGTGCAGGCGCACCAGCGCCTCGGTGCGCGGCACGCCCACCTGGAACTGCACGGTCAGCACCGCCACGCCGGGGCGTGCCACCGAGTAGGTGTGCTCAATGCCCTGGATCTGCGAGAGCACGTGCTCCGCCGGGCCCGCCACCATCTTGGCCACGTCCGCACTCGACGCCCCGGGGAAGGGGATCAGCACGTTGGCCATGGTCACGTTGATCTGCGGTTCCTCTTCACGCGGCGTCACCAGCACGGCGAACAGGCCCAGCAGCAGCGCCACCAGGGCCAGCAGCGGGGTGATGGCGTTGGCCTGGAGGGCGCGCGCCACGGTGCCGGAGAAGCCGAGCTTCTCGCGGG
>CBKZAG010000135.1:0-9228 GCA_966692625.1 uncultured Comamonadaceae bacterium | reverse complement strand
CGCCAGCCAGCACACCGGCAAGATGCACGCCTGTGGCCACGACGGCCACACCGCCATGCTGCTGGCCGCCGCGCAGCATCTGGCGAAACACCGGAATTTCGACGGCACCGTCTACCTGATTTTCCAACCCGCAGAGGAAGGCGGTGGCGGCGCCCGGGAAATGATCACCGACGGCCTGTTCGAACGCTTCCCGATGGAAGCGGTTTTCGGCATGCACAACTGGCCCGGCTTTGCGGCGGGCACTTTTGCCGTCAGCCCGGGGCCGGTCATGGCGTCCAGCAACGAATTCAAGATCACCATACGTGGCAAAGGGGGACACGCCGCCCTGCCCCACAACACCGTGGACCCGGTGCCGATTGCCTGCCAGATGGTGCAGGCCTTTCAGACCATCATCACCCGCAACAAGAAGCCTGTGGATGCGGGCGTCATCTCGGTGACCATGATCCACACCGGTGAGGCCACCAACGTTGTGCCCGACACCTGCGAGATCCAGGGCACGGTGCGCACCTTCACGCTGGAGGTGCTGGACCTGATCGAAGAGCGCATGCGCGACATTGCGCGCCACACCTGCGCCGCTTTTGGCGCCACGTGTGAATTCGAGTTCGACCGCAACTACCCACCCACCGTCAACAGCCCGGCGGAGGCGGCTTTTGCGCATGAGGTGATGCAGGAGATTGTGGGCGTGGACCAGGTGCTGCCCCAGGAGCCCACCATGGGCGCGGAAGACTTCGCCTACATGCTGCAGGCCAAACCCGGGGCTTACTGCTTCATCGGCAACGGTGACGGCGCCCACCGGGGCAAGTACGATGGCGCAGGGCACGATGCGGGCCCGTGCACCCTGCACAACGCACGCTACGACTTCAACGACGACCTGATCCCGCTGGGCGGCACCTACTGGGTGGAACTGGCCACACGCTGGTTGGCGCGGCCGGCGGCCTGAAGGATCTCAGGTCTCGCAAGCGCCGAAGCGCTGAGCGGCGATGGCCAGCAGGCCGTCGAAGATCAGGCTTTCGACCAGTTCAAACGGCACCGTCATGCTCGGTGCCATCTTCCAGCCCGCGCCGCCGGTCATCACGCAGACCGGGTCCTGGCCAGTGCGGTGGCGCAGGTTGTCCACCATGCGCTGCACCGCCCCGGCAATGGCAAAGGTGCCCCCGCTGGTGAGGGCGTCGCTGGTGTTGGTGGGGAAGTCGCGCACCTCGCCCGTGGGCACATGCAGGCCAGCGGTGCCGGATTCCAAAGCGCGCAGCATGATGCCGTGCCCCGGCAGGATGATGCCCCCCAGGAAGTGGCCTTCCGCGTCGATAGCTTCGACCGTGACCGCCGTGCCGACCATGACCATCACGCAAGGCTGGCGCAAGCCACGGGCCAGCAGGCGCTGGCGCGCGCCAATCATGGCCACCCAGCGGTCAGACCCCAGACGTGCGGGATGGTCGTAGCCGTTGGTCAGCCCGGCCTCTGCGGCGCTGGACACGACCCATTGCGGCGTCACGTCCCAGAGTTCCATCTGCTCTTCGACCCGGCGCTTGACCGCGTCACCCGCGACGATGCACCCCAGCACGCAAGAGGGCGCGCGCAGCTGTGCCCAGTCACCTTCGGCCAGGGTTTCGATGTTTTCCAGGAATTGCACGCCATGCGCCAGCATGCGCGCGCCCACGGCGGCCTTCTCGTACAAGGCCCACTTCAGGCGGGTGTTGCCAACGTCCAGTGCAAGCAGTGTCATGCGCGGATGATAAACACTCGCCAAGGGCTTTCAGCAAAGGCTCAATTTTGCCGCCAGGGCAAGCCATGGAAGCGCCAGCCACCCTTGCGGCCCCGGTGGGCATCGCCATCCGGGTCGCCTTCAAAACCTTCCAGGATGTTGTAAGCCTCGAAACCCAGCTCGGTGGCGCGCTTCGCTGCCGCGATCGAACGCACGCCACTGCGGCAGAGCATCAGTAGCTTCTTGCCGTCTGCAGCAGCAGAGCGCACGCCTTCGTCGAACCCCGGGTTCATGGCCATGCCCGGCCATTGCTTCCAGGCCAGCGCCACGGCCCCCGGCACAAAACCCACCCACTCGCGCTCGGCGTCGGTGCGCACGTCCACCAATACCGCCTCGCCAGCCTGCACCCATTGCCAGGCCAGTTGCGGCGATACATCACCCGCATAGCCCTGGGCCGCGCGGGGAATCTGCATGAAAGCGCCATCTGCGTCGTGGCGCAGCCCAGACGTGAGGTTGGCGGGCACGGCCTCGTCAATCCGGCGCGGTCTGGGCAAATTCAAGGCCTTCATGATGGCCACGAACTCCTCCAGCGACTTGCCCGCCACCCTTGCGTTGCCCGCTTTTTCCTGACCGATGGTGGAGTGACTGCGGCCTTGGTAGTCGTGGCCGGGCCAAACCAGTGTGTCGTCTGGCAGTTTGAACAGTACCTGGGTCAGGCTGTGGTACATGGCTTCGGCACTGCCCGATTGAAAATCGGTACGGCCGCATCCGTTGATGAGCAAGGTGTCACCCGTGAATACGTGGCGGTCGCCGCCTGCATTCCAGGTGAAGCACATGCTGCCAGCAGTGTGCCCCGGCGTGGCCAGCGCACGGATGGACTGGCGGCCAAAATGCAGTTCATCACCGTCTTTCAACTGAACCGAGGCGGTGCTGATGCCGCATGCCGCAGGCGCAGCCGTGTGTGCACCCACGTGCTCAGCCAGCTTGCCTGCGCTGGTGATGTGATCGGCATGCGCGTGGGTCTCTATGGTCCAGGTGAGCTTGAGGCCGCGCTCGCGCAGCACAGCCAGGTCGCGCTCAAGCTGCGTGTCGACAGGGTCGATGATCAGCGCTTCGCGGCTGTCCACGTCGAACAGGACGTAGGTGTAGGTGCTGGATTCCGGATCAAAAAGCTGGATGGGTTGCATGGCAGGTCCTCACGCGCGCGCCAGCAGGGGACGGACTTCAGGAAAAACGGGCGAGCATGTCAGCCACATCGTCCGCCGGGGAGCCGCCCTGGGCAATCACGCATCCTTCCATCATAAAGAAGGACTTGCCCAGTGCCTTTACCAACTGCTGCACGACCTTCTCGCAGTTGGTGTCTTCTTCAATCAGGCGCTGGATGCCACGCAGTTGCTCCTTCACCCGCTTGATACGCAAAAACACGGAACAACAAGACCGGCAACTTCCATGGACGATTTTTGAATAACCGCTTGAAAATTTTTCCCGAAATGCCGTCACAGAGGGAAGAGCGCCTTGAAGGGCGGCAAGGGGTGTCACCAAGTGGACGCCATATCGGTAGAAACCCGCACCAGTATAGGCAAACCGACGGCAAAAATCACAGGACCACAACCGTCCACAGGAGACATTCGCCGTGACTGAAAAGACCAAGCCCACTTCTCGCCGCAACCTGCTCAAAGGTGCCGCTGTCGCAGCGGGTGCCATGTCTGCACCGATGATCGCTTCGGCACAGACCACGACGCTGCGTTTCCAGAGCACCTGGCCCGCCAAGGACATCTTCCACGAGTACGCCAACGATTTCGCCAAAAAAGTCAACGACATGGCGGGTGGCCGCCTGAAGATCGAGGTGCTGCCCGCTGGCGCCGTGGTTCCTGCGTTCCAGCTGCTAGAAGCCGTGAGCAAGGGCACCTTGGACGGCGGCCATGGCGTGATCGCCTACTGGTATGGCAAGAACTCTGCCCTGGCGCTGTGGGGTTCAGGCCCCGCCTTTGGCATGGACCCGAACATGGTCCTGGCCTGGCACAACTACGGCGGCGGCCGTGAACTGGTGGAAGAAATCTACAAGTCCTTGAACATGGACGTGAAGAACTTCCTGTACGGCCCCATGCCTACCCAACCGCTCGGCTGGTTCAAGAAGCCCGTGGCCAAAGTGCAGGACATGAAGGGACTGAAGTTCCGCACCGTGGGGCTGGCGGTGGATGTGTTCACCGAGATGGGCGCTGCCGTCAACCCACTGCCTGGCGGCGAGATCGTGCCCGCTCTGGACCGTGGCCTGATTGACGCGGCTGAGTTCAACAACGCATCTTCTGACCGCGTGCTGGGCTTCCCCGACGTGGTGAAGAACTGCATGCTGCAAAGCTTCCACCAGAGCGGCGAACAGTTCGAGATTCTGTTCAACGGTCCGAAGTACCGGGCACTGCCGCAGGAACTGCGCTCCATCATCGACTACGCCGTGCAAGCCGCCAGTGCTGACATGAGCTGGAAAGCCATCGAGCGCAACTCCAAGGACTACGTCGAACTGAAGAAGCAGGGCGTGAAGTTCTACAAGACGCCCGATGCGATCCTGCGCGCTCAGCTCGAGGCCTGGGACAAAACCATTGAGAAGAAGACTGCTGAAAACCCCTTCTTCAAGAAGGTGCTCGACTCGCAGCGTGAGTTCGCACAACGCGCTGGTCAATGGCAAAACGACTACATGGTCGACTTCAAGATGGCCTACAACCACTATTTCGGCAAGGGCGCGAAGAAGAGCTGATTCTTAAGGCGATCCATTACGCAGGGGCACCCACGTGCCCCTGTCTTGTTTGAAGGCTCCCAAAATGCAAAACCTGCTGATGACGGTCGACCGTCTGTCCACCTGGTTGGGCAAGCTTGCCGCCTGGACGGCGGCAATCCTGACCCTTTTGATTTCCTGGGAAGTCTTTTCCCGCTACGTCCTGAACACCCCGCACGCCTGGGTGCTGGACGTGCAGATCATGCTTTACGGCACCCTGTTCATGTGCGCAGGTGCTTACACCTTGTCGAAAAACGGGCACGTGCGAGGCGACGTGCTTTACGGCTTCTTTCAACCGCGCACCCAAGCCACCATCGACCTGGTGCTTTACATCATCTTTTTCCTGCCCGGCATCGTGGCGCTGACCTGGGCCGGCTGGAACTTTGCCCAGGACTCGCTGGCGATCCGGGAGCAGACCTTTTCGGCAGACGCCCTGCCGCTGTACCCGTTCAAGTTCGTGCTGCCGCTGTCGGGCGGCATCTTGCTGTTGCAGGGTTTCGTGGAAATTGTCCGCTGCGTCATCTGCATACGCGACGGCGCATGGCCAGCACGGGAAGAGGACGTTGAAGAAGTGGACGTGGACAAACTCAAGGACATGGTTCACGTGAAAGATTCGGACATTGAGGCGCTGGACGCCCTCGTCGTGCAGCACGAGGCGCAGAAAGGCGGCAAAGCATGAAAATTCGCAAGGAACTCTGGTTCGGCTTCAGCCTCATGGGGCTGATTCTGGCCGCCGCGCTGGCGATGGTGCTCAGCGTTGACACCATGACCAACGGCCACTACGGCTTGCTGATGCTATCGCTGGTGGTTGTTGCCATCATGCTGGGCTTTCCAACGGCATTCACGCTGATGGGCATGGGCATGCTGTTCGCCTTCTTTGCCTACCATTCGGGCGACCAGACGGCAGGAGGCGCCGCGCAGCAGACGCTGGACCTGATGGTGCAGCGCGCCTACTCGGTGATGAGCAACGACGTGCTCATCTCTATTCCGCTGTTCGTCTTCATGGGCTACCTGGTGGAGCGGGCCAACCTGATCGAAAAGCTCTTCAGGAGCCTGCACCTGGCGCTGGCACGGGTGCCCGGTTCGCTGGGGGTGGCCACCCTGGTCACCTGCGCGGTCTTTGCCACGGCAACCGGTATCGTTGGCGCAGTCGTCACGCTGATGGGTCTGCTGGCCATGCCGCAGATGCTGCGCGCGGGCTATGACGTCCGACTGACGGCTGGCGCCATCACCGCTGGCGGCTGTCTGGGCATTCTGATTCCGCCTTCGGTGCTGCTGATCGTCTATGGCGCAACGGCGGGGGTGTCGGTGGTTCAGCTCTACGCTGGCGCCTTCTTCCCGGGCATCATGCTGGCGGGGTTGTACATCGTGTACGTGATCCTGATCGCCAAGATCAAACCCACCTGGGCGCCGCCGCTCACGGCCGAACAGCGCTTCGTGCCCCTGCCTGTGCCGCTGCAAAAGATCGGTGCCCAAGGTAACGCGCTGGCTCTGGCTGGTCTCATCAAGGCTCTGAAAGGCCAGCGCAACAGCGACGTCTCCGCAGGCTATCTGCTGCGCCAACTCGGGATCGCGCTCATGCCCGCCGTGCTGTTTGCAGCCGTGGCGCTCGCCTCCTACCAGTCGGTGACCCAGTTGCCCGAGGCAGACGCTGCCAGCGAACTGCAGTCCATGGACGAAATGAACGCTGCGGCTGCAAGCGAATCCGAATCGGGCGGGCTGGAAGAGCCCCCAGCCGACGAAGACGGCTTGCAAGCCCCTCCTGGCGCCGAGGAAGATGGACTGAGCGAACCGCCTGGCAGCGATGCCGCAGAAGCAACTGCCAACACCGCTCCAAGCGAGCCTGCTGCCGCGGCTACCGCCCCAGCTTCAGCCATCGCCACCCAGGACAGCACCGCGGCGGCAACCTCGCAGCCTGCGCCCAACAGCTATTGGATCGGCCTTGGTGCCGGTGCCACAGCCTTGGCGGTTTTCTACGCACTGCTGAGCTACACGCGCCTTGAAGTCTTCAAGATGCTCCTGGCCAGCTTCTTCCCGCTGCTGGTGCTGATTCTGGCCGTGCTGGGGTCGATCGTCTTCGGCCTGGCAACACCAACCGAAGCCGCCGCCGTGGGTGCGCTGGGTGGTTTCTTGCTGGCGGCAGCCTACAAGCAGCTCAACGTCGGCATCGTCAAGGAAAGTGTGTTCCTCACCGCCAAGACGAGCGCGATGGTGTGCTGGCTCTTCGTGGGATCGGCCATCTTCTCGGCGGCGTTCGCGCTGCTGGGTGGGCAGGAGCTGGTGGAGCAATGGGTGCTGGGCATGAACCTGAGCAAGACGGAGTTCCTCATCCTCAGCCAGGTCCTCATCTTCATCCTGGGCTGGCCGCTGGAGTGGACAGAGATCATCGTGATCTTCATGCCGATCTTCATCCCCCTGCTGGACAACTTCGGTGTGGACCCGCTGTTCTTTGGCCTGCTGGTGGCACTGAACCTGCAGACCGCCTTCCTGAGCCCGCCTGTGGCGATGAGCGCCTTCTACCTGAAGGGGGTGGCACCCAAGCACGTCACGCTGAACCAGATCTTTGCCGGCATGCTGCCCTTCATGGGCATCCAGGTGCTGGCGATCGTGCTGCTCTACGTGTTCCCCGAGATTGGCCTGTGGCTGCCGCAGGTTCTCTACAAGTGACCGCAAGGCCACTCCTGAAGGGCGCCACTGGCGCCCTTTTTCTTGGATTCCGGTTAATATTGACGTTTACGTAAACGTAAATTAGCCCAGGAGACTCCCGCCATGACCGACCTGTCCGCTGAATTCAAGGCGCTGGCCGAATACCGCCCCACCCACAAGGTCCGTTTCGTGACCGCCGCCAGCCTGTTCGACGGGCACGACGCGGCCATCAACATCATGCGGCGCATCCTGCAGAGCATGGGGGCGGAGGTGATCCACCTGGGGCACAACCGCTCGGTGGACGACGTGGTGACGGCGGCGCTGCAGGAAGACGCCCAGGGCATCGCCATCAGCTCCTACCAGGGCGGGCACGTTGAATATTTCAAATACATGGTCGATCTGCTGCGCCAGCGCGGTGGCGAGCACATCCAGGTCTTTGGCGGCGGCGGTGGGGTGATCGTGCCCGCCGAAATCCGCGAGCTGATGGAATACGGCGTGGGTCGCATCTACAGCCCCGAGGACGGCCAGCGCATGGGCCTGGCGGGCATGATCGGCGAGATGGTGATGCGCTGCGACAGAGACGTGTCCGCCCACGCCCCCAAGGCACTGGCAGCCATACAAGGTCACAACGACGCCGCCTGGCGCGCCCTGGCCCAGCTGATCACCGTACTGGAGAACGGCCGTGCAGACCAGGCGCTGGTGACGCAGCTGCGCGAACAGGCGCAGGACACGAAAGTGCCGGTGCTGGGCATCACAGGCACGGGCGGCGCGGGCAAGTCCAGCCTGACCGACGAACTCATCCGCCGCCTGCGGCTGGACCAGAACGACGCACTGCGCGTGGCGGTCATCAGCATCGACCCCAGCCGGCGCAAGAGCGGCGGCGCGCTGCTGGGCGACCGCATCCGCATGAACGCGATTTCCCCTTGGCAGCAAGGTTCGCGCGTCTACATGCGCAGCCTGGCCACGCGCGACTTCGGCAGCGAGATCTCTGCTGCCCTGCCGGACGTGGTTGCTGCCTGCAAGGTCGCGGGCTTCGACCTGGTGATCGTGGAGACCTCCGGCATTGGCCAGGGCGACGCAGCCATCGTGCCGCACGTGGACGTGCCCATGTATGTGATGACGCCCGAGTTCGGCGCGGCCAGCCAGCTGGAGAAGATCGACATGCTCGACTTCGCCGAGTTCGTGGCCATCAACAAATTCGATCGCAAAGGCGCCTCTGACGCGCTGCGCGACGTGGCCAAGCAGGTGCAGCGCAACAAGGAAGCCTGGGGCAAGCGCCCTGAAGAAATGCCCGTGTTCGGCACCATGGCCGCGCGCTTCAACGACGACGGCGTGACCGCCCTGTACCAGGCACTGAAACCCCGTCTGGCCGAACTTGGCCTGCCCCCGCGCGACGGCCGCCTGCCGGTGGTCAACGTGCGCCACAGCAGCAACCAGACACCCATCGTGCCCCCGGCGCGCACCCGCTACCTGGCCGAGATTGCCGACACCGTGCGCGGCTACAAGAAAAAAGCCCGTGAACAGGCCCGCCTGGCCCGCGAAATCCAGCAGCTGCGCAGCAGTGCCGAGATGCTGCGCATTGGCAAACCCGACCGCGCCAAGGCCGCCGAGGCGGTCATCGACCTGGCCGAGCAGCGCGAGCTGCAGCAGGACCCGGCGGCGCGCAAACTGCTGGCCCAGTGGCCCGACATGCAGAAGGCCTACGCGGGCGACGAGTACGTGGTCAAGATCCGCGACAAGGAAATCCGCACCCAGATCACGCACACCACGCTGTCGGGCAACAAGATCCGCAAGGTGGCCCTGCCCACTTTCGTGGACCACGGCGAAATCCTCAAGTGGCTGATGCTGGAGAACGTGCCCGGCAGCTTCCCTTACACCGCTGGCGTGTTCGCCTTCAAGCGCGAAGGCGAAGACCCCACCCGCATGTTCGCGGGCGAAGGCGACCCCTTCCGCACCAACCGCCGCTTCAAGCTGCTCTCTGAAGGCATGCCCGCCAAGCGCCTGTCCACCGCCTTCGACTCGGTCACGCTCTACGGCCACGACCCCGATCCGCGCCCCGACATCTACGGCAAGGTGGGCAACTCGGGCGTGAGCATCGCCACGCTCGACG
>CBKZAG010000134.1:0-9242 GCA_966692625.1 uncultured Comamonadaceae bacterium | reverse complement strand
GCAACGTGGGCAACGCCTACGGCGCAGCCATGTTCTACGTGGTCACCTATGTGCTGACCACGCTGGCAACCTTCGGCGTCATGCTGCTGCTCACGCGTGAAGGTTTCGAGTCGGAGGAGATATCCGATCTCGCTGGACTGAACCAGCGCAGTCCGCTTTACGCTGGCGTTCTGGCTGCCTGCATGTTCTCGCTGGCTGGCGTGCCGCCCCTGGTGGGCTTCTATGCCAAGTTGTCTGTGCTGCAGGCGCTGCTGCAGGCAGGTGGCGGTCTCTATGTCGGGTTGGCCGTGTTCGCGGTGATGATGTCCCTGATAGGCGCTTTCTACTACCTGCGTATCGTCAAGGTGATGTACTTTGACGCACCAACCCAGACGGCGGAAATACAAGCGCCCCTGGATGTGCGTGCTGTTCTGTCGGTCAACGGCGCGCTGGTGCTTGTTTTGGGGATTGTCCCCGGGGGCCTGATGGCTCTTTGCACCGAGGCAGTGCTGGCGATGCTGGCCTGAGGTATCCTAGCCGGATGAGTTCCTCCCTGTCTGTCTGGCTCGTGATCGGGGCGGCCTTTTTGGCCGCCAACCTGCCTTTTTTGAACGAACGCCTTCTTGCAGTGGTTCCTCGGCGTACCACCATCAAGTCGCTTTGGTTGCGCTTGCTGGAACTGCTTGTTCTTTACCTTGTTGTTGGTGGCTTCGGTTTGGCGCTGGAGCAGCACCAGGGGCAGATCTACCCCCAGGGCTGGGAGTTCTACGCGATCACTGGCGCCATGTTCCTGACTTTTGCCTTCCCGGGTTTCGTCTATCGCTACCTGGGCCGGCGCCGTTGAGGCGGTCATGACCCTCTTGCCGGAAGCACAGCCCGCGCATCTGCGTGAGGTCACCCTCAGCAGCGAAACGGTCTTCAGGGGGCACTTCCTGCATGCTATGCGCGACCGGGTGCTTCTACCCAATGGCTCCGAGGCCACGCGAGAGTATGTTCTTCATCCAGGTGCGGTCATGGTCATCCCGATCCTGGACGATGGGCGCGTGGTTCTGGAGAGGCAGTACCGCTACCCCTTGCAGCGGGCCATGATCGAGTTCCCGGCAGGGAAGCTCGATCCCGGCGAGGACGTTCTGACCTGCGCACGACGCGAGCTGTTCGAGGAAACGGGCTATCGGGCACGGGAGTGGGCCCGCGCAGGAGTGCTGCATCCGGTGATTTCCTACGCCACGGAGTTCATTGACATCTGGTTTGCCAGGGGCTTGACCCTGGGCGAACGCCGCTTGGACGAAGGCGAGTTTCTGGATGTGCTGGCAGCGACACCCGAAGAGCTTCTGCAGGCCTGCCGTGACGGGGTGGTCACGGACGCCAAGACACTCACAGGTGCCCTTTGGCTTCAGAACGTGCAAAGCGGCGCGTGGTCGCTGGACTGGCAGTCCGTTGGACAGGATGTCTTGCCATGAAGGTGCTGAACCTGGCATGCGCGCAGGCCCATCTGTTCGAGGGGTGGTTCGCCTCTGAAGAGGATTTCCAGTCCCAGCTGGCCAGGGGGCAGTTGGAATGTCCGGTTTGTGGAGAGAAGCGGGTAGAAAAGCGGTTGAGCGCACCCAGGTTGAATCTGGGGCATTCCAACGAGCCTGACGGCGTCTCGGCGTCTTCTTCACAGGACGGTCAAACGCCACCCGGCCCGCCCGCGGATGTGCAGGCCGCCATGCTGCAGGCGTTGCGCGACGTGATGACCCGGACGGAGGATGTGGGCGAGCGTTTTGCTGATGAAGCCCGCCGCATGCACCATGGGGATGCCGAAAAGCGCAACATCAGAGGGCGCGCGAGCCTAGAGGAGGCTCGCGACCTGCTCGAAGAGGGCATCGGCGTGGTGCCTCTGCCCGATCTACCGCTGCTCAAGGAAACCCTGCAGTGATCCTCTGGGCGGGGGGGCCGCCGCGGGGATCAGGGGTAGAGACCGCGCATGTCGCGCGCGCGCAGAATGCGGTGGCAAGCTACGATGTAGGTGGCGGTGCGCAGGCTGACGCCATGTTCCTCGGCCACGTGCCAGATGGTGTCGAACGCACTGCGCATGATCCTGATCAGGCGCTCGTTGATTTCCTCTTCGCTCCAGAAGAAGCTGGAGAAGTCCTGTACCCATTCGAAATAGCTCACCGTCACCCCGCCTGCGTTGGCAATCACGTCCGGCAGGACGAGCACGCCCCGGTCACGCAGGATGTCGTCGGCCGCGGGCGTTGTCGGACCGTTGGCGCCTTCGATGATCATGCGGGCACGGATGCGGTCCGCGTTGCTTTCAGTGATTTGCTGTTCCAGGGCTGCGGGGATGAGGATGTCGCAGTCCACTTCCCAGAACGAGTCGTGGCTGATGACATCGGCGTGGGGGAAGCCTGCGACCGAGCCAGTTTCGGCGACGTGGGCGAGCAGGGCGGGGACGTCCAGTCCGGCTTCACGGTAGATGGTGCCGCCGTGGTCCTGAACGGCGACCACAAGGGCGCCCGCCTCAGAGAAGAGTTTGCCTGCGACACCGCCCACGTTGCCAAAGCCTTGAACGGCGACACGCGATTTGCTGACATCGAGACCGATGCGCCGAGCAGCCTCGATGCCCACGGTAAAGACACCGCGGCCAGTGGCTTCGCGCCGGCCGAGCGAACCACCCAGGTCCACGGGCTTGCCGGTGACCACGCCGGTAGCCGTTTCACCGACGTTCATGGAGTAGGTGTCCATCATCCATGCCATGACCTGGTCGTTGGTGTTCACGTCAGGGGCGGGAATGTCCTTGGTGGGGCCGATGATCAGGCCAATCTCGCTGGTGTAGCGGCGGGTCACGCGCTCCAGTTCTGCGCGCGAGAGGGTGCGCGGGTCAACGCGGATGCCACCCTTGGCGCCACCGTAGGGAACGTTTACAGCGGCGTTCTTGATCGACATCCAGGCAGAAAGCGCCATCACTTCGGAGAGCGTGACGTCCTGGTGGAAGCGCACGCCGCCCTTGCCGGGGCCGCGCGAGGTGTTGTGCTGGACCCGGTAGCCCTCGAAGTGGGCCACGGTGCCATTGTCCAGGTGAATCGGAACGTCGACGATCAGAATGCGTTTGGGGCGTTTGAGGGTTTCGACCCAGCGGGCCAGCTCACCCAGGTAAGGGGTGACGCGGTCCACCTGTTGCAGGAAGATGCCCCAGGGCCCGAGGTGGTCGGCCTGCAGATAGGACGGCAGTGCGTGGGCGGTGGGTGAAGCGGGGAGGCGAGTGATCGCGGAGGTGCTGTCCATGTGTGGAACAAGTGGTTGAACGTGGGACGGAGAATAGTCCTGCCCATCCCACTTGTCCAAGGCCAAAGGGCAATTGAACTATGCGTTTATTGCATAGTCATGCGAATTCGATCAAGGCAGGGGTTTCAATGGGCGCGGCTCAAACCGTTTCCAGACAATGGGTGCGGGACTGTAGGCGCGGCCATTGACGGTCAGCCCTTGCGCAGACAGTTTTTCGGCGGTCTTTGGGCCAATGCCCGAGACGCGATCTTGCAGATCCTGCCAGTCCCGGAACGGCCTGGCGCGAACGATCTTCTGGCTGGTGCTGGGGCCAATGCCTTTGAAGGCCATCAGGTCGTCTGGTGGTGCCAGGTTGATGTCCACGACCGCCATGGCGCAGGTCGAACAAAAGGCGGCAAAGCAGGCAGAAACCCGTTTGAGGATCGATGGCATGGTGACACTCCCTGTCGTTGTGGTGCAGCACAATCTGTGCATGCAATATAGTTTCAGACGCGAGCCTGTTCAAGTTCCCTTGGTCTGGGCTGCCGCTGCCGGGCGGGCGGGGGATACATGATCGACCCTTCCAAGATCCCTGTCGTGGGCACGGACGCCCACCTGCCGCCGGTGCCGCAGAGGCTGCTCACACCCGAAGCACTGAGGGAGCGTTTTCTCCATCCCCCCGCTTGGCAGCCTGAAGTGAGGCGCGAGCCGAAGTTCACCGACCGTGAGCCCAGGCACGCTTCCGTGCTGGTGCCTGTTGTGATGAGAGCCCGCCCGACGCTGCTTTTGACCCAGCGCACATCACACTTGCCAACCCACGCCGGGCAGGTGGCTTTTCCTGGCGGCAAGCTGGACGAAGACGACGTGGATGCGGTTGCTGCGGCGCTGCGTGAAGCTCAGGAGGAGGTGGGTCTGGCGCCTGAGCATGTGGAGGTGCTGGGCTGTCTGCCGGAGTACGTGACCGGAACTGCGTTCATCGTTACGCCCGTGGTGGCACTGGTTCACGAGGGGTTTTCGCTGGCACCAAACCCCGGTGAGGTGGAGGACACGTTCGAGGTGCCGCTGGACTTTCTGATGAACCCGGCCAACCACCGCCGTCATGTGATGTTGTGGGAGGGCCGCCAGCGTGAATGGTTCTCCATGCCCTATACCGATGCCACACGGGAACGCTTCATATGGGGAGCTACGGCCGGGATGCTGCGCAACTTTTACCGCTTTCTGGCGGCGTGACCGCTATGATGCGCGCATGAGTTTTTTCGCGATTCTCTTGGCTTTGCTGTTGGAGCAGGCGCGACCGCTCGGCCACGACAACGTGGTGCACGGCGGCATGCGGTCGTGGGCAGGCTGGGTCCGCCATGCTCTGGATGCGGGGCAGAGGCACCTGGGGTGGTCGGCATGGCTGCTGGCGGCAGGGGCACCGGCATTGCTGGCAGCGGTGGTGTATGTCTTGCTGTGGCAGGTGAGCGGGCTGTTGGCGTTTGCCTGGACCACCTTGGTCCTCTACCTGACCTTGGGTTTTCGTCAGTTCAGTCACCACTTCACGGCCATCCGCGAGGCGCTGGAGTCGGGTGATGAGGCAACTGCCCGTGCAGCGCTGGCCCATTGGCAGGGGGTGGATGTGAACGACTTGCCCCGCCAGGAAGTGTTGCGCCACGTGATCGAACATTCGGTTCTGGCTGCGCACCGCCACGTCTTTGGGGTGCTGGTGTGCTTCGTGGTGCTGGCGGCACTGGGGTTGGGGCCGGCTGGCGCGGTGTTGTACCGCATTGCCGAGTTCCTTTCCCGGGCGTGGCGGGCGGCGCTGCAGGATGCGCCGAGCGAGGCCTTGCAACAGGCGGCTGCCAAGGCATGGGCCTGGCTCGACTACGTGCCTGCCCGGGTCACAGCCCTGGGATTCGCCGTAGCGGGCAATTTCGAGGAAGCGGTGGCTTCATGGCGTCAGGACGCTGATCGACTGGGCGTGCCAAACGACGGCGTGGTGTTGGCCGCCACGGCGGGCGCCATCAACGTTCGCCTTGGCGGCCGGCCGCTTGGGGCCACGCCAGTGGAGCCGGTACCGCCCGGGACCGAGGGGCGTGAGCCCCAGTTGGCCCACTTGGCGAGTGTTGTCGGTCTGGTGTGGCGCAGCGTGGTGCTGTGGCTGCTGTTGCTGGCCTTGATGACGCTGGCTCGCCTGGTGGGGTGACTTTCTGCCACTTGTCTGGTGTATCAGTAGCGTGGCTGTTGTGAAAGTTCGCTGAAGAGCTCCCCGTACAGCCGGTAGCGGTTGGGGCTGATGGCATCCGGGCCGTCACCGACGGCGGCTCGCACGGAGCATCCGGGTTCGTGCAGGTGGGTGCAGTTGTAGAACCGGCAGTGCCCCAGGTGCGCGGCCATGTCCGGCATCAGGTGTGCCAGGCGAGTTGGTTCGATGTGGTGCAAGCCGAACTCCTGAAAACCTGGGGAGTCGATCAAGGCCGTCTGCCGCTCCGGGTCCACCCAGTACCAGGTGGTGCTGGTGGTGGTGTGCTTGCCCGAGTTGAGCGCGCGAGAGATTTCCCCGGTCTGGGCTTGAGCCTGCGGGACCAGACGGTTGATCAGTGTGCTTTTGCCCGCCCCCGACGGGCCCAGGATCAAGGTGGTCTTGCCGTTCAGCCGCTCAACCAGAGCAGGGACACTCGGGTCTTGCGGTGTGGCGAGGGACAACGGGAGCACTGTCTCCCCCATGCGCCGGTAAGGGCTCAGCCGTTCCCAGGCGCGTTCAAAGATGTCGCCAAGATCGCGTTTGTTCAGCACGATGAGGGCAGGGATGCCCTCGGCGTGGGCCGCGATGAGCGCGCGCGTGAGCTGGCTTTCGGAGAACTCTGGTTCGGCTGCAAGCAGCACGAGCACCTGATCCAGGTTGGCGGCGAAGGACTTGGTGCGGATTTCGTCCTGCCGATAGAGAAGATTGCGACGCTCCTGCAGCTTTTCGATGCTGCCCTCGTCACCGCTGGGCTGCCACCAGACGCGGTCGCCCACGACGGCTTGGCTTTTCTTGCCCCTGGGGTGACACAGTAGCCGATCACCATCAGGGGTTTCGACCAGACAGTGGCGGCCATGGGCGGCGACAACCAGGCCTGGCTTGAAAGGGGGGCTCATGCGGCGGCACCCAGTTGTGCCAGGCGCTCTCCTGCTGGCGGATGCGAGTAATAGAAGCGCACGTAGATCGGGTCCGGGGTGAGTGTGCTGGCATTGTCGCGGTAGAGCTTCAGCAGCGCTTGCGACAGATCGTTGCCGCTGGCGTGGCGTGCCGCAAAGGCGTCGGCCTGGAATTCATGATGGCGCGACACGTGGCTGGCCACCGGAGCGATGAAGAACGTGACCAGTGGAGACACGCTGATGAACAGCAGAATGGCCAGCGCGTTGTTGGGTGCGTCCATGTTGGGGGTGATGCCCAGGCCAGTGTAGAACCAGACTTGGCCCTGCAGCCAGCCCAGCAGCGCAAAGCCAAGCAGGCTCAAGGCAAAGAGGGCCACGGTGCGCTTGACGATGTGCTTGTGGTGAAAGTGTCCCAACTCATGGGCGAGTACCGCGTCCAGTTCGCCGGGGGAGAGCTGCTGCAGCAGGGTGTCGAAAAACACCACGCGTTTGGCCGGCCCGAAGCCCGTGAAATAGGCGTTGGCGTGTGCACTTCTGCGGCTGCCGTCCATCACATAGAACCCCCGGGCGGCGAAGCCGCAGCGCCGCATCAGGGCCTCGACACGCTGGCGCAGGTCCGCATCTTCCAAAGGGGTGAATTTGTTGAAGAGAGGGGCGATCACCGTGGGGTAGATGACAAGCATCAAAAGGTTGAATCCCGCCCAGACAGCCCAGGCCCAAATCCACCACCCGGGCCCGGCTGCCTCCATGAGCCAGAGCACCAGCGCGGCCAGTGGCAGGCCAATGATGGCACCCACCAGCAGGCCTTTGACACCGTCGCTCAGCCACAGGCGCATGGTAAGGCGGTTGAACCCGAAACGCTCTTCCAGGCGGAAGATGCGGAACCAGGCCAGGGGCAGATCGATCAGCCCGCCAATCAGCATGAACCCGGCCAGCAGTGCCAGTTGTTGCCACATTCCATTGCCCAGCCAGGACCGCAGCGTCTGGTTCAACAGATCCAGCCCGCCCAGAAGCGTCCAGCCCACCAGCACTGCCGTGCCGAGTCCCAGTTCCAGCAAGCCCAGGCGCGCCTTGGCGATGGTGTAGTCTGCGGCCCTGCGGTGCGCGGCCAGATCGACTGTGCCTGCAAAGGCAGATGGCACCTGTTCCCGGTGCGTGGCGACGTGCCGGATCTGACGGTGAGTCAGCCACAGACGTGTGATGAGGCCACCGAACAGCAGGACGCAAAAGACCGTGGTCCAAGCCGCGGCGGATGGGGGCAATACAACGTTCATCCAGCAGAGTCTAGCGAACTGCAGGGGCGAATGTGCTGGATCGGGGAGAATTGCGGGTTATGAGTTTGCAAGACACCCCCCTGGCCGGAATGGCCGAAACCGGTGTGATGCCGGCAGATGCCCAACCTACCTTGGCCCGTAGCGACCAGAACCTGGTGTGGCTCGACTGTGAGATGAGCGGCCTGGATCCCGAACGCGAGCGTCTGCTGGAGATCGCCGTCGTCATCACCGGCCCGAACCTGACCCCCCGTATCGACGGGCCGGTGCTCGTCATCCACCAGAGCGACGAGGTGCTCAATGCCATGGACGCCTGGAACAAGGGCACGCATGGCAAGAGCGGTTTGATCGACAAGGTGAAGGCCAGCACAGTGAGCGAGGCGCAGGCCGAGGCGCAATTGCTGGAGTTCATTCAGCGTTATGTGCCGAAAAACGGTTCACCGATGTGTGGCAACTCGATTGGGCAGGACCGGCGCTTCCTGGTGAAGTACATGCCCAAGCTGGAGGACTACTTCCACTACCGCAACCTGGATGTGAGCACGCTCAAGGAGTTGGCCAAGCGTTGGAAGCCCGAGGTTTACGCGGCTTTCAAGAAGCAGCAGCGGCACACCGCCCTGGCGGATGTGCACGAGTCGATCGACGAACTTGAGCACTACCGGCAGCATTTCCTGCGCTGACCGTCGTTGAATTTCCCGTGGCGGCTGATCTGCTCCAAGAAGAGCAGAGACGGCTGTTGAAACAAGAAAAGAAGAGCACCAACAACATGTCAGTCAATGTGTCCCTCAAGCCTGCTACGCGAGCGGGCCAAGAGCACCTCCGCCAAATGCTGCGCCTGGCGGCCGCAGTCGCGTTCCTGATCGGTGTGGGTCTGTATGCGTCTTTCAACGCCGACGGCCTGCCTGGCCTCTCCACCCAGGGCCTGTGGTTTCTGATCGTGGCGGCGGCGGTGGGGGGCTACATGGCCATGAACATCGGCGCCAACGACGTGGCCAACAACATGGGGCCAGCAGTGGGGTCAGGCGCCATCAGTCTGGGGTGGGCCATCCTGATTGCGGCCATCTTCGAGGCGCTGGGCGCCATCGTCGCCGGGGGCGAGGTGGTTGGCACCATCAAGGGTGGCATCATCGATTCCAAGGCGTTCGCTGACCCGCAGCAGTTCACCTGGCTGATGCTGGCTGCACTTCTGGCGGGTGCCCTTTGGCTGAACCTCGCGACGATGCTGGGCGCGCCTGTGTCGACCACACACTCCATCATCGGGGCGGTCATGGGGGCAGGCATTGCTTCTGGCGGCTGGGGGTTGGTCAACTGGGGCACGATCGGTTCCATTGTTGCCAGCTGGGTGGTCTCGCCCTTGATGGGCGGGATCATTGCCGCGCTTTTCCTTTACATCATCAAGCGCACCATGACCTACCAGGCGGACATGACACAGGCGGCTGCGCGCATGGTTCCCATATTCGTGGCGGTGATGGCTTGGGTATTTGCCACGTACATGCTCCTCAAGGGCGTTTCGCAGGTGATGAAAGTCGGGCTCGGTGCCGCCGTTATCTGGGGTGGCGTGATTGCCGCGATCGTCTATCTGCTCGTGACCAAGCCGATCGCGCGGCACGCACGCAGGCAGTCCAACAG
>CBKZAG010000133.1:0-9266 GCA_966692625.1 uncultured Comamonadaceae bacterium | reverse complement strand
GGCGGCCACAGCCGCCACAGAAATCGCCCCCACAGGGCCAGGCCTGCCGCAGCCAACAAGCACGGTGGAGTGCAACCGGTGGCTCGCCAACAAAGGGAAACACATGACCCCCGCACTGATCGCCCTGGACTGGGGCACCAGCTCCCTGCGCGCCTACGCCCTGGGCCCAGGCGGCCAAGTGCTCGCCAGCCGTCGCAGCGAACACGGCATCATGAACCTGCCTGCCGCCCCCGAAGGCACGCCAACCGGCGAACGCTTCGAGCAGGCCCTGCAGCAACTCTGTGGCGACTGGCTGCAAGCCCACCCCGGCGTGCCGCTGCTGGCCTGCGGCATGGTCGGCAGCGCGCAAGGCTGGCAAGAAGCCGCCTACCAACCACTGCCCGTACACGCCGCAGACCTGGCACGCGCCTTCACCGAAGTGCCGCGCCCCCAAGCACAAACCCTGCGCATCGTGCCCGGCCTCATCCAGTGGGGCGATCTGCCCAACGTCATGCGTGGCGAGGAAACGCAGATTGCCGGTGTGTTGCAGAGCCTGGCCGATGAAGGCGAACTGCCCGAGCGCCTCCTCATCGGGTTGCCAGGCACCCACAGCAAGTGGGCGTTGGTGGAGTCTGGCGCGGTCACGCGGTTTGAAACTTTCATGACCGGCGAAGTCTTTGCCGCCCTGCGCCAGCACACCATCCTCGGCCGCACCATGGTGGCCAACCCGGCGCACGACGCGCTGGCCTTCGTGCGCGGCCTGCGCGTGGCCCTATCGCCCGAAGGGGCCATGGGCGTGCTCTCCAACATCTTCAGCTCCCGCACGCTGGGGCTCACCGGTCGCCTGGCAGGCGATTCGCAGCCCGACTACCTCTCGGGTCTGCTCATCGGGCACGAGGTGGCGGCCTTGTCGCGCTCCTTGCTGAGCGGCGATCTGCCGGTGGTCCTGTGCGGCGAACCGGACCTGTGCCGCCGCTACGCCGCCGCGCTGGAGGTGCACGGCTTCGACTCGCCGCAGATCCGTTCCGAGGTCACGCCGTTGGGCTTGTGGCGCATCGCCCAGGCCGCCGCCCTCGTGTGAACCCAACCACCCCACAGGCACCCAGATGACCTTGTCCGAATCCTTTCACCAGGCCCTGCAGCAATGCGGCCTCATCGCCATCTTGCGCGGCATCCGGCCTGAAGAGGCTGCCGCCATCGGACGCGTGCTGTACGACGCGGGTTTCCGCCTGATCGAAGTGCCGCTGAACTCGCCCGAACCGCTGCGCAGCATCCGCGCCCTGCGCGACGCCTTGCCCGCCGATGCCCTGGTCGGCGCGGGCACCGTGCTGCGGCCCGAGTCGTGCGCAGAGGTGGCCGCCGCCGGGGGGCAGATCGTGGTGATGCCGCACAGCGACGTCGCCGTGATCCGCGCCACCAAGGCAGCAGGCTTGGCCTGCGCGCCCGGCGTGGCCACGCCCACCGAAGCCTTTGCCGCGCTGGCGGCGGGCGCCGACGTGCTCAAGATGTTCCCCGCCGAAGCGCTGGGCCCGATAGGCCTCAAGGCCTGGCGCGCGGTGCTCACGCCGCCCATCGCCATCGTGCCCGTGGGCGGCGTGGTGCCCGAATCCATTGCCACCTACGTTGCCGCCGGGGCCTCGGGTTTCGGCCTGGGCTCGGCGCTGTACCGCCCGGGCGACACGCCAGAAAAGGTGGCACGGCAGGCCCAGGCCTTCGTTGAAGCCTGGCGCGCGGCCAACACCCACGCCAAGGCTTGACCCACGCCCCCATTCCATCGCATCCCGAACCGACCACAAGCCCTCCCCAACACCATGAAGATCACCCGACTGACCACATACCTGGTGCCCCCGCGCTGGTGCTTCCTCAAGATCGAGACCGACGAAGGCATCACCGGCTGGGGCGAGCCCGTGCTGGAAGGCCGCGCCCATGCCGTGGCGGCGATGGTCGAAGAACTTTCCGACTACCTCGTGGGCAAGGACCCGCGCCACATCGAAGACCACTGGACCGTGCTCTACCGCGGCGGTTTTTACCGGGGCGGCGGTGTGCACATGAGCGCGCTGGCGGGCATAGACCAGGCGCTGTGGGACATCAAGGGCAAGGCGCTGGGGGTGTCCGTGTCCGAGCTGCTGGGCGGTCAGGTGCGTGACCGCATCCGCGTGTACAGCTGGATTGGCGGCGACCGCCCTAGCGAAACCGCCGATGCCGCGCGCAAGGCCGTGGCCCGGGGCTTCACTGCGGTCAAGATGAACGGCACCGAGGAATTGCAGTACATCGACACCTTCGACAAGGTGGAGCGCTGCATCCAGAACGTGGTGGCCGTGCGCGAGGCCGTGGGCCCCAACGTGGGCATCGGGGTGGACTTCCACGGCCGCGTGCACAAGCCCATGGCCAAGGTGCTGTTCAAGGAACTGGAGCCCTACAAGCTCATGTTCATCGAAGAGCCCGTGCTCAGCGAACACCACGAGGCGCTCAAGGAACTGGCCCACCTGTCCAGCACCCCCATTGCCCTGGGCGAGCGGCTCTACACCCGGTGGGACTTCAAGCGCATCCTGGCCGAAGGCTACGTGGACATCATCCAGCCAGACCCGTCGCACGCGGGCGGCATCACCGAAACGCGCAAGATCGCCGCCATGGCCGAGGCCTACGACGTGGCGCTGGCGCTGCACTGCCCGCTGGGCCCCATCGCGCTGGCGGCCAACCTGCAGATCGACGCGGGCTGCTACAACGCCTTCATTCAGGAGCAGAGCCTGGGCATCCACTACAACCAGGCCAACGACCTGCTGGACTACGTGGCCAACCCCGAGGTGTTCGCCTATCAAGACGGCATGGTCACCATCCCCACCGGGCCGGGCCTGGGCATCGAGGTGAACGAGGCCTACGTGCAGGAACGCGCCGCCGAAGGTCACCGCTGGCGCAACCCCGTGTGGCGGCACAAGGACGGCAGCTTCGCGGAGTGGTGACAGGGCTCAGTGACTGAGTGCGGGCTCGCTTGATGCGCTGTCTGCCGTCGTGCGGAAACGGGTGGACGCTCGCTTGCGCCGGTACAGTGCCGCGTCTGCCTGTTCCAGCCAGTGTTCGTGGTCGAGCCACTGCCGATCTGCCATGGAAGTGCCGAACGACAGGCAGGCGGTGACCGTGCCGCTTGCGCGCAGCAGTGTGTCGAGTTCCTCTTGCACCCGCGCCGCGTACAAAGCCGCCTGCTCCTCATTGGCATCGCTGAGCAGAACCACGAATTCGTCGCCGCCCAGACGGGCCACGGTGTCGCCGGCACGTGCACAGTTGGTCAGCGCTGCCCCCAGTTGGCGAATCACCTCATCGCCCACCCCATGTCCGTGTTGATCGTTGATCTGTTTGAACGCATCCACGTCGCAGATCAACAGCGTCAGGGGGCGGGGGTGGCGCAGGTACTGGCTGAAGGCCTGGTGCAGTGCGTGGTCAAAGTACCGGCGGTTGTGCACGCCACTGAGTGCATCGTGCTCGCTCAGGTAACGCAACTCGCGTCGGCTTCGCTTGAGCTTCATGGCCTGTTCGAACATCATCTGCCCCATCAGCCACGGATAGGCCAGCAACAGCGGCAGGGTGGAGAGTTGGACGGTGAGGCTGCTGTGCTGTTGAAAACCAAACCCCCAGACCACCACGCCGATGGCCATGCCCGTCAGGTGGCCGGTCCATCCCATCAACAGGAAACGCACGCCGCCCACGGTGACGTTGCTGAGCGACGTGGCCATCCAGAGGGCGGCAGAAGGCATGGGTTGGAGCTGGACGGCAGCTATCCAGAAGCCTGCATGCAGCGAGTCGATCCAGAGGTTGATGCGCTCTGCGGCAAGCGGACTGCGGGCGCGTGACGCATGAAAAAAGGCCAGTTGTGGCCAGACCGCGATGAAGTAGAACGTCAGCAGCCAATAGATAGGGCGGTTGCCACCCTCAAGCAGCGTGGGCAGGATGGCACCGGCACAAAGCGCAACACCAATGACGCGAGGCCAACGGACGCGCCTCACCAAGTCTGTTCCCTGGGGATGCGCGTCTTGTTGATCTATGCCAGACATGACCATGATTCTGGCATGTTAGCCAGCCCCATGCCGGGTGGGCAAGGGGTATATGCGCCAGGAAGTTGCCTAGAGCACAACGATGGCAGGTAACCCTGCCACGAAGTTGCGCCGGGCTTTATGGGTGACCCGCAAGCTGTTGACCCAGGCCCGGGCTGCATCGGCAGGCATGCGCGAACAGGCTTCACGTACCAGTTTCAGTACGTCCTGATAGGGAGACTTGCTTTCGGGCAGGGTCGTATCCAGTACGCGGCGCAGCAGCGTGGCGGCATCGGCATCGCGGTCGGCGGGCAGTGCGCGGGCGAGTTGCCGCAGCAGCTTTGGGTCGCAGCGGTGGGGTGGCTGTGCCAGTGCCCAAGCGGCGTTCCAGTCGCGGTCGGCCAGCAGCCAGCTCACGCGCACCGAAACCACCCGCACGGTTTCCTGGCGGCGGTGCTCGCCAACGCGTAAAGGCGGCAGATGTACGGTCTGTATCTCCCGGCCCTGCTGCCATTCCATGAGTTCGGCGCGGTAGACGGCCGGATCCCGGCCAGCACGCCGGGCGGCGTCCATGCAGGCACGGTAGTGTTCCACCACGCCGCTTTGTTCCAGGCGTTTGCGGTGGATGGCCAGCGCCTCGTCGTCGCAGCCGTCGCGCTCGCAGGCACGCAGCAGCGCGTCTTCCACCCCGCGGTCGTTGGGGTGGAGTTTGTGCGCGTGGGTAGCCCAGTGCATGGCCTCGCGGAACCAGCCCTGGGCTTCGCAGTGTTTCACCGCTTCTGCCCATTCGTGCCCGCCCTGGGCGCTCGTGGTCATGACTTCGAGCAGGGCACGCGGGTCGTCCTGCAGGGCCAGGCTGTCCAGGTAACGCTGGCGCAGCCGGTAGCGTTCGTGGTCGAACGTCTCCATGCGCACCGCGCCAAACCGCTTCTTGGCCGGGGCAGGGTTCTCGTTCTTGTGGCACCAGGCCAGCCACTGTTCCTGTGCCAGTTCGGCGTAGCGCTGCCGCACGGCACTGCCCGCCACCGACAGCACCCGGAATTCGTTCCACAAGCCCCAGGGGTCGCTCTTCATCAGGTCGAACCAGCGGTCCAGCCACTTGGCCGGTGGCTGCACGGCTTCTACCGCATCGGTGAACAGGTTCATCAGGCTCCCTGCCAGATCGCCAATCTCGCCACTGGAGTCGTCGGCATGTTCCGCGACCTTGTACAGGCGGCGCAGGGCGTGTTCGCACAGGTCCAGCGCGGCCTGGGCGTCCTGTTCCAGCCACGGTTTGATCCAGTCCAGAACTTGGGCCGCGCGCGCGGCGTAGATGCCCGATTCGCGCCAGTCCAGGAAGTCGTGCCGGTCGCGCAGCAGGTCGGTGATGGCGGACTTGAGCGCTGCAGGGTCGTCCTGGGCCTGCGCCTGCGTGGCCCAGGCCTTGAGGTCGGCCATCAGGTGGCGATCACCCTCGGCCCAGGCCCAGAGCTTCTCGGCCAGGGTGGCGGCTGGTTGGTTTTGAAAGAAGGCGCGCAACGTGTCACGGTTGCGGGCTTGCGTCTGGGCGCGTTTGGCTGCGGCGCTGGTCCCTGTATTGCTGGTACCCTGTGCGCCGGGCTCATCCCCGGCCAGAATGGCGCGAAGGCTCAGCGCCACCGCCACCTGGTGCTTGCAGAAGTTGCCGTCCAGGGCATGTGGACAGTCGCATTCGCCCAGCAGGCGGTTGTTCTGGTCGATGGCCACGCGCGTGGTGTAAGGTTCGCTGCCATGCACCGTGGCCTGCAGGGCCATGGCCTCCCGGGCGAGCAGTGCGGGAATTTCCGGCTCATCCACCGTGCCCTTGCGCGCGTAGGCCTGCCCGCGCTGGAAAACGGTGTCACCGGCCAAGCCCCGCAGCGTGTCGTCGGAAACGGCGTCGAGCCAGGGGTGAGGCGTGGTCATGTGTCTGCCCTGTTGGAGCGCTGGCGCGACCTTAGGCCTTCCCTTCCCAAACGGGCTGCTTCCATGATGGTTATCTGGCGGTAGGTTCAGGCTTCTTCAAACCAGTCCTCCCGCGGCTGGGGCGGGTCATTTTGCCGTTGCGCGGGGAAAAAATTGTCGGGAAATTGCCCCAGCAGTTGCACCACGTTCCACATGGTGTCGATCAACTGAGGCTCTGTGTAAGGGCCATTCAGTATTGGTGATGGGGCTGGGTTGGTTTTTGTTTTCACTGGAGATGGCAGCTCAGTCAACGCTCTGACTTTAACTCAAGGAGGAGCTCGGGCCGTTGGGCTTCAGTGACAAAAAGCCACCCGCAGGTGGCTTCAGATTCTAGGACGTTGGGCGCTCAGTTCACCACCTGCGCCAGTTCGCCCTTGGCGTACCGGGCGGCCACTTCGCTCAAGGAATAGCCCTTGATCTTGGCGGCCTGGCCTTCGCAGCCGAACTCCAGGTAGCGCTGCTTGCACACTGCCTGGGCGGCAGCGCGTGCGGGCTTGAGCCATTCACGGGCGTCGAACTTGTCGGGGTTCTCTGCCAGGAACTTGCGCACCGCGCCGGTCATGGCCAGGCGGATGTCGGTGTCGATGTTGACCTTGCGCACGCCGTGCTTGATGGCTTCCTGGATCTCGGCCACCGGCACGCCGTAGGTTTCCTTCATCTTGCCGCCGTACTGGTTGATCAGGGCCAGCAGGTCCTGCGGCACGCTGCTGGAGCCGTGCATCACCAGATGGGTGTTGGGAATGCGCGCGTGGATTTCCTTCACGCGGCTGATGGCCAGCACGTCGCCAGTGGGCGGGCGGGTGAACTTGTAGGCGCCGTGGCTGGTGCCAATGGCAATGGCCAGCGCGTCCAGGCCGGTGGCCTTGACGAACTGTGCGGCCTCTTCGGGGTCGGTCAGCATCTGGCTGTGGTCCAGCGTGCCTTCGGCGCCAATGCCGTCTTCCTCGCCAGCCTGGCCGGTTTCCAGGCTGCCCAGGCAGCCCAGCTCGCCTTCCACCGACACGCCCACGCGGTGCGCCATTTCCACCACGCGGCGGGTCACGTCCACGTTGTAGTCAAAGCTGGCGGGGGTCTTGCCGTCTTCCTTCAGCGAGCCGTCCATCATCACCGAGCTGAAGCCCAGGTCGATGGCGCCCTGGCAGATGACGGGGCTCTGGCCGTGGTCCTGGTGCATCACCACGGGGATGTGGGGGTAGGCTTCACAAGCGGCCTGCACCAGGTGCTTGATGAAGCTTTCGCCTGCGTACTTGCGCGCACCGGCGCTGGCTTGCAGGATGACCGGGGCGCCCACCTCGTCGGCGGCGGCCATCACGGCCTGCACCTGTTCCAGGTTGTTGACGTTGAAGGCGGGAATGCCGTAGCCGTGCTCGGCGGCGTGGTCGAGCAGTTCGCGCATGGAAACGAGCGCCATGGGGTTCTCCAGGTGGGGGCGAAGGGGTGAAACTCCCCGCATTTTACCGGGGGGTTACCACCAGGTTACCGGCGCGGTTTACTCGGCGGTCGCCTGCCGCACCGCCTTCTCCCACCGGGCCATGCGTTCCAGCGCCTGCTCGCGTGGCAGCGTGGGGTGGAAGGTGCGCTCGGCACGCCAGCGCTGGCGCAGGTCGTCCAGCCCGCCGAACACGCCAGTGTGCAGGCCCGCCAGGTAGGCTGCGCCCAGGGCGGTGGTCTCGGTCACCGCGGGGCGCACCACGGGAATGCCCAGCAGGTCGGCCTGTATCTGCATCAGCAGGTCGTTCACGCAGGCGCCGCCGTCCACACGCAGTTCGCTCACCGGCACGCCGCCTGCGGCCACGGCGTCGCGGTCCATGGCCTGCAGCAGCGCCGCGCTCTGGAAGGCAATGCTCTCCAGCGCGGCGCGGGCAATGTGCGCCACCGTGGAGCCACGCGACAGGCCGACGATGGTGCCGCGCGCGTCGGGCGCCCAGTAGGGCGCGCCCAGGCCGGTGAAGGCGGGCACGAACATCACGCCACCCGCGTCGGGCACGCTTTCGGCCAGGGGTTGCACCTCGGCGCTGGAGGCGATGGCGCGCAGGCCGTCGCGCAGCCACTGCACCACCGCGCCGCCTATGAACACGCTGCCTTCCAGCGCAAACTGCGGCTGCCCGCCGGGCTGTGCTGCCGCGGTGGTGATGAGTCCGTTGCCGCTGCGCTGGAAGCGCTCGCCCGTGTGCATCAGCATGAAGCAGCCAGTGCCGTAGGTGTTCTTGGCCATGCCGGGGTCAAAGCAGGCCTGGCCGAACAAGGCGCTTTGCTGGTCACCCGCCACGCCACCTATGGGAATGGCCTGCCCGAACAGTGTGGGCAGTGTCTCGCCAAAGGCCGCGCTGGAAGGCAGCACCTTCGGCAGCAGGGAAGGGGGGATGTCCAGCGCCTGCAGCAAAGCGTCGTCCCACACGTTGCGGCGGATGTTGAAGAGCATGGTGCGCGCCGCGTTGCTCACGTCGGTCACGTGGGCGTTGCCGCCGGTGAGCTGCCAGATCAGCCAGCTGTCCACCGTGCCAAAGGCCAGCTCGCCGCGCTCGGCCAGTTCGCGCGCGCCGCGCACGTTCTGCAATATCCAGTTCAGCTTGGTGGCCGAAAAGTACGCGTCTATGCGCAGGCCGGTGCTCTCCAGCACGGCTTCGCCCAGGCCGCGTGCGCGCAGGTCGGCGCAGGTGGGTTCGGCGCGGCGGTCCTGCCACACGATGGCGTTGTACAGCGGCTCGCCAGTGCGGCGGTTCCACACCACCGTGGTCTCGCGCTGGTTGGTGATGCCGATGGCCGCGATGTCCTGCGCTTGCAGACCTGCCTTGGCCAGGGCTTCCAGCGCGGTGTCACGCTGCGTGGCCCAGATCTCCAGCGGGTCGTGCTCCACCCACCCCGGCTGGGGGTAGATCTGGCGGAACTCGCGCTGCGCCATGGCAACGATGCGCCCGCTTTCGTCAAAAACGATGCTGCGCGAACTGGAGGTGCCCTGGTCCAGGGCAAGCAGGTGTTTCATGGCTGGTCCTTGGGGCTGGCGGCCACCACGCATTCCACGTTGGCCTTGCTCAGCAGTTCGGTGAAGGTCTGAGGCGGCGCCTCGTCGGTGAAGAGGATGTCCACGTCGCGCAGCGGCCCCAGTTCGACCATGGCCGGGCGGTTGAACTTGGTGTGGTCCGCCGCCAGCCACACCTCGCGCGACTGTTCAATGATGGTGCGGGCCACCTTCACCTCGCGGAAGTCGTAGTCGCGCAGCGTGCCGTCGGCCTCGATGCCGCTGATGCCGATGAGCCCGATGTCCACCTTGAACTGGCGGATGAAGTCCACCGTGGCCTC